>CAXTQD010000007.1:11159-22441 GCA_964246175.1 uncultured Chthoniobacterales bacterium
CCGACGAAGATTGATTGGCAACTGCCTGACGGCTTCAAGGCCGGACCGATCCAATGGCCATTGCCGGACAAAATTGAGTCGCCCGGTGACATCATCAACTACGGCTACAGCGACGAGGTCGTGCTCCTGACTGAGATCACACCCCCAACCCAATTGCCAGCGGGCAACGAAGCCACGCTCAAGGCCAAGGCGACGTGGCTGGTCTGTGCCGACAAGTGCATCCCCGGCGAGGCGGCGCTCTCGCTGCCGCTGCCGGTCAGTGGCGATGTGCAGGCGGCCAATGCGGACTTGCTCGCCAAGTACCGCGCGCGGCTGCCCGTCCCGGCCGATCCGGCGAAGGCTGGCGTGGGGTTGCAGGGCAAGTTCTTGACCTTTCAGCTCAATGGCAACGGCGGCGCTCCGGTGGCGGCCGAGTTCTACCCGCTGCCCGGCGGCGACGCCGAGGTCGGCCACCCCGCAGAGGCCAAGGTGATGACCGTACCCGAACCACCTTCCTGGGGTGCTTTCTGCGTCGTGGAGGTCACCTCTGACCCGAAGGACGCCGAACAAGTCGGCGGCGTGTGGGTGCTCACCGACAAGGACGGCAACAAAACCGCTTTGTCCATTTCCCCACAGAAGCCGGTCGTCTCCAACGCCGCACCCACTACCGCTGCGCAGCCCTCCGCGACCCCGACGGCAGCAGTTGCTTCCAATGGCAACCCTCCCCCGCCCGCGCCTTCTGATGGCCCTGTTGGGCCGGCCACGCCTGTGGGTTCGTTGTGGCATTTCCTCCTGCTCGGTTTCGTTGGCGGACTAATCCTCAACGTCATGCCGTGCGTGCTGCCGGTCATTTCGTTGAAACTGTTTTCCTTCGTCAAGCAGGCCAACGAGGACCGCGCGCGGGTGTTCCGGCTCGGGTTGGCGTACGCGGCAGGAGTGTTCGCTTGGTTTCTGGGGTTTGCGGGGCTGGTGGTCGGCCTCAAAGCGGCGGGTGGGCCGCAAATCGGCTATTCCTTCCAGCTCCAAAACCCATGGTTCCTGCTGGTGCTCATCGCCATTACCTTCGTGTTTTCGTTGAACCTGCTCGGGGTATTCGAGGTCATCCTGCCTGGCGGCATTACCAACACCGCCAGCGGGGTGGCAGACCGGCGTGAAGGATTGACGGGTGCATTCTTGCAGGGAGTTCTGGCGACGGTGCTCGGCAGCGCATGCACGGCCCCGATCTTCGTGGACGCGCTGAGTTTTGCGTTTTCGCAGAGTGGTGCGGTGGTCCTGGCGATGTTCGCCGCCATTGCCGCCGGGATGAGCGCGCCGTTCGTCGTGCTGGCAGCGTTCCCGCAGTGGCTACGTTTCCTGCCTCGGCCAGGGGTGTGGATGGAGCGCGTCAAGCAAGGAACGGGTTTCCTGATGCTGGCGACCGTGCTGTGGCTCTTGTGGACCTTCGGCGGCAACCGCCGCTCGCCGGACGCCGTCGTGTGGGCAGGTGCCCTGCTGCTGGTGCTCGGTGTGGCGTGCTGGGTACAGGGGACGTTCAATACCCTGTCGTCGGGCGAGCGCTCGCGTTGGGCCGCGCGCGTGGTCATCTTGACGCTGGTGTTCGGTGGAAGCTGGTTTTGCGTGGATCAGATCGTCCGGGCGGTACCGGTGGCAGATGTGGGCGGCGACTTCTCCGCGCAGCTTTCCAAGGCGCAGCAAACCGGTCGGCCGGTGTTCGTGGATTTCACGGCGCGTTGGTGCGCGATTTGCCAGAGCAACAAAAAAATCGTTATTGCCGCCGACCCCGTGCAGCAGGCGTTCCGCGATCATCAGGTGGTGTTCTTGGAGGCAGATTACACCGCCTACTCCGAGGATGTGGCCAGGCTGTTGCACCGCTTCAACGCCCCGAGCGTGCCGTTGTACGTGATCTATCCCGCCGGCAAGCCGGACGCGCCGGTTGTACTGCCCACGCTCCTGACTCAGCAAGCCGTGCTCGACGGGCTGACGAAGGCTGAGCAGGTCAGCGGCAAATCCCTCGCTGCTCGTTGACCTCCCCTGATCTTTTCGACCAACACCAACCCATGAAAAAACTCCACCTCTTTCTCACCGCTTTTGCCTTGCTGGCGGCCACTGCCCATGTTCACGCCGCTCCCTCCGTTGGATCGGCCGCGCCCGATTTCTCGTTGCCGGACTCCGCCGGAAAGACCGACGAACTCAGCAAGCACAAGGGCAAGTACGTTGTGCTCGAATGGACGAATCCTGGTTGCCCCTTTGTGCGCAAACACTACGACTCTGGCAACATGCAGAAGCTCCAGGCCGAGTTTGTCAAGAAGGGTGTCGTCTGGCTCGCGGTAGATTCGTCCGCGCCGGGCAATGAAGGTGCGCTTGACGGTGACGGTGCGAAGGACGCCAAGAAGGGCGACTACGCTGCTTGTACGGCGCTGCTGCTCGACCCAGACGGTAAGGTCGGCCACCTCTACGGTGCGACCAACACGCCGCACATGTACATCGTCGATCCCGAGGGCAAGCTGATCTACTCCGGTGCCATTGACAGCATCGCCTCCGCCGACAAGAACGACATCACCAAGGCAACTAACTATGTGCGCGCCGCGCTGGATGAAGCGATGGAGGGCAAGCCGGTGACGAAGGCGACTTCCAAGGCGTACGGGTGCAGCGTGAAGTACAAGGGCTGACCTCACCCGCTCTGTCCAACTTTACCAGGGTGCCTGTCAGGCGGCTTGGGCAGGCTGATGAGCTAGTGCTTTGGTCAGATGATTGTAACGGACCCGGCCGGCCTTGATGGCTAGCTTCCAAGGCAGGCCGGTGACCACGTAGCTAAAGGCATTTCGCGCTAACTTCTCGGGGCAGGCGTCGAGCATACGGTCCACCATGGCGGCCACCTCCTCGGGGCTGGCTAACCTGAACACGTTATGCCGCGGGTCAGTGCCGGCCCGTGCGGCGACGAAGCGTAGCAATTCTCGACGCAGCAGGAAGCGCGAGTAAGGATTGTCGCGCCAGTCCAGAGTGCGTGACCACGCCACCGCTTCGGCGGACGCGCGCAAGCCCGGGAAACGCTGGTAGCGACGCGGGTAGAACCGGCGACCCACGCTCAAGGTAGCCGCGCTCATCTGATAGCTGGCGGCGACATAGCCCATGGCAGGAAGACCGCAGGCGGCCTGACGCCTTCAAACTCGCTGACCGGTGGAAGCGAGACAAGCCGAAGAGGTCCGATTAATCCTGCCGTCGACCCCGTTCGCAAAAGCGCGTGCAGTCAGTCGGTCGCCCCCGGAGACGACGGTCTTAAAAACGCGGCCCCGGTGTAAATTCATCCGGTCACCGGCGGGCGCTGTTTGTGCCAACCAGTGCTCTGCTCGTAGGCGTGCGCGACCTTCAGCATCCGCTCCTCCGCAAACGACGGCCCGATGATCTGTAGGCCTACCGGTAGTGCCTTGCCGCCGGTGTTCTCGCCCTGCGCGAAACCGCACGGGATGCTCATCCCGCACACGCCGCCGATGTTCGCGGCGATGGTGAAGATGTCCGCCAGGTACATCGCCAGCGGGTCGGAGCGTTCGCCGAGCTTGAAGGCTGGCACCGGCGAGGTTGGGCAGATCAGCGCGTCCACGGTCTCAAACGCCTGCTCGAAGTCCTGCCGGATGAGCGTGCGCACCTTCTGCGCACGGACGTAGTACTGGTCGTGGTAGCCGCTGCTGAGCACGTAGGTACCCAGGATGATGCGGCGTTTGACCTCCGGGCCGAAACCCTGCTCGCGCGTCTTGCCGTAGAGATCGAGCAGGCCACTGGTATCCTTCGCGCGCAGGCCATAACGAATGCCATCAAAACGCGCGAGGTTTGCCGACGCTTCCGCCGTGGCGACGATGTAGTACACCGCCACCGCGTACTCCGTGTGCGGCAGCGAAACTTCCACGATCTCTGCGCCGAGTTTAGTGTACTGGTCCACCGCGGCGCGCACGGCCCCCTCCACCTGTGGGTCGATCCCACCGATGAAGTATTCTTTTGGCAGCCCGAGGCGCACACCTTTGAGGTCGCCGGTGAGGGCCGCCGGGTAGTCGGGCACGGGATGGTCGAGCGTCGTTGAATCGCGCGGGTCGCGCCCGGCCATCACCTTGAGCAACAAGGCGGCGTCTTCCACCGTCTTCGTGATTGGCCCCGCCTGGTCGAGCGACGACGCGAACGCCACCAGCCCATAGCGCGACACCCGCCCGTAGCTGGGTTTAAGCCCCACCACGCCGCACAAAGCCGCCGGCTGGCGGATGGAGCCGCCCGTGTCCGTGCCGAGCGCCGCGAACGCCTCGTGCGCCGCCACCACCGCCGCCGAGCCGCCGCTGCTGCCGCCGGGCACGCGGTCGGTATCCCACGGGTTGCGGGTGAGTTGGACCCCCGAGTTCTCCGTCGAGCTGCCCATAGCGAACTCGTCCATGTTCGCACGACCGAAGGGGATGGCCCCCGCCGCACGCAACCGTGCGATCACGGTGGCGTCGTACGGAGCTTTGTAACCGGCGAGGATCTTCGACGAGCACCCGCACGGATGTCCGGCCACGCTGATGACATCCTTGATCGCCACCGGCACGCCGCCGAGCGGGAGGTTCACGTCGGCGGCGTCGGCCTGGCGACGCGCGTCTTCCAGATCGGTTGAGAGATAGCCGCCGAGCGCAGGATCAACGGCGGCGATGCGGTCGGCGAGCGCGTCGATGGCCTCGCGCGGGGTGAGTTCCTTCGCGCGCAGGCGGCGTTGCAAGCCGGTGGCGGTTTCAAAGACGAGGTCGTGGCTCATGGAACGGCTTTATTCGAGCACCTTGGTGACGACGAAGAGGTCGTTGGCCTGCCGCGGCGCGTTGGCGAGCGCCTCCCGGGGCGTGAAGCTGGGCTGGGGGGCATCCTCGCGGAACACGTTGAACACGGCGCTGGCGTGCGCGGTGGGTTCGACGTTACTGACATCGACCTTGCGCAAGGCTTCGACAAAGGAAAGCACGTCGGAGAGTTGCGCTTGGTACTTGGCGATTTCGTCGTCGCTGAGTTCGAGCCGGGCGAGGCGCGCGATGTAACGGACATCCAGTTCGGGAGCAGCCATGGGCGGAAGGTAGGGTCGGAAGGCGGGAGCGGGCAAGGTGAAAGCGCGTCCTCCTCTACGCAAGCGGATTCTGCAAGCCCCTCCCCTTACTCAGCGGCGGCGGATGCCGTAGGATGGTCGTTGGCGATGGTGCCTGACAACCAGCACCCGCAGCACATCCTCCGTCCTGCGATCGCGTTCACGCACCGCGAACGCACCGGGCTGCTCCACCGCGCGAACGATGATCCGACGCAGTTCACGGTAGAACTCTGCCGCAAGTTCCTCACCGTCGGCCGGCACCTTTGGATGCAGGTCGACCCGCTTCAAGGCTGGCGAAATCTCACCTGCCGATCAAGCTGTTCGAGGCTGACACCAATTTGAGGATTGGCTTCCATCTCGGCATCGCGGCGCAATGCTTCTGCGATGCCTTCGTCCTCGTCCGACAACACAGGCGGGAGCGTAGCGAGCAGGTGGGAAGCCAATACAGCTCGCTCAGAATCCGGCAGGGCCAAGGCAAGTTCTTCTACTTCGGCGATGGAGGCCATCATGCCACCTTAGAAGATCACGCCTGATGGGCAAGGAATGTCTGCGCGCGTTGCGTGGTTACAGATACCGGTACACCATCCAAGCGAGCAGGGCGATCGCCACGACCAGCAGCGCGAGCGTTTGCAGCCGGCCCTCCTGCCGCTCGGCACGCAGCACCACTTTCTTCGGCACGCGGCGCGGTCCGGTGGCTGCCGATGCGCTCCTATTCGCCGCGCCCGTGCTAGTCCGCGCCAGCGTCGAGTTCAGACGATGACCCGGCGCGCTCGCTTGCATGATGGTGCGGTTGAGCGCCTCGATCTTCTCGTCGAGTTGGCGCTGGCGCTCCTGGAGGATGCGCTTCTCCGATTCCAGCGCACTCGGCGGGAGCGAAGCGTTCTTCTTGCCTTTGGGCTTGCGGGGCGCGGGCATGGACGACAGCCAAGAAGTGTGTTCAGTGCGCGGTGGCGACGTAGTACGCCAGCAGCACCAACGCGACCGTCCCCAATACCAACAGCGGCAACGTGAACGCCACGCCGGCTTTTAGCCAATACATGAAGTCGTGGTTCGCCTCCTCGCCGCCGAACATCGACGCGTAGCTCGTCGCTTCCGGCGACGCGCTGCCGCTGGTCGGGACGGGTTCATTCTTGGATGCGTCAGCGGCGAAGCGCGCCTTCTGCTGGTTGAAGTCCGTGCGGGCGTGATCGACCATGCCGAGCGCGCGGGAGAGTTCGCGCTGGAGATCGGCGCTGGCCCAGCCTTTGGGGTTGATGGCCTCGAGCGCGGAGAGATGGTTGCCGAAGGATTCGTTCGTGCCGCGGAGTTGCTCGACGCGCTTCTGCGCCTCGCCGGTTTGGCGCTCGACGGCGACGAGCGCGCGGGAGAGTTTTTCGATCATGTCCGCACGGCCCGCTTCGAGTTCTTCCTGACGGCGGCTGAGTTCTTCGAGTTCGCGCTTCTGGCGCTCGATCTGTTCCTGCTGACGACGCAGGTTGAGGAGCTGTTCCTGGGCCTTTTGCACCTCGCTGTCGAGGCGCTCGGCGGAGGGGGCCGCCGAACGCGACGGATTCATCGGCACGGCGGCCGGCGCGGGCATGACCTCATCGTCGTCCGGCGGTTCGTACGCGGGCGCGGGAGCCGGGTTTTGCGGGAGCGGTTCGATGGGGCGGCCGTAACGTTCTGCCATGTTCCTATAAAGGCCGGAACCGGCTGCTTCCGCAAGCTGCAACGCGTGAAAAAATGACGAAGGACGAAGGACGAAGGGGATGGTCACCTCTTCCAGTTTCCAGCTTTCGTCATTCGTCATTTCTCAAAACTCCATCGCCCGCAGCCGCCGCCGGCCCAGCGCCAAGGGCACGGCGCACGCCGTCGCGCTCAGGCCCGACGCACACGCCAAAGCCCCCGCTTGCAATGCCTGCCGCCAGTCCGGCGGGATCGTCGGCCAAGTGAACGGCAGGCTCGCTGGAAACGCCAGGAGCGCGATGAACACCACGATATAAACAAAGCTCGCCACGAGACACAGCGTCCCGCCGAAGCCGCTGACGATCTTTGACGGATTTTCTTCCTTGAAGTTGGGGAACAACGCACCCAGGCCGACGGCCAGTCCGCACAACGCGCCGCTCATCAGCGTGATGGCCACGGCGAAGTACACGATGCGGTCCCAGTCGAGCCGCAGGATCAGACTGGAAGCAACCATGAGCGCGACCGTCACCGCGGAGGCGGTGAGGCACGCGGACCAAAACTTTTGCATCAACACACGCCCTAACCCAAGCGGCGCCAATCCAAGAATCCATAGCCGCCGTCCCTCCAGGCTAAACTGTGGGAACACGAAACGCGTCGTCAGGGTGGAGAGCGTCAGCGCGCAGGCGGTGAGATTGAGGTAGGAGATCATCGTGCCCCAGAATTTGCTCTGGAGGTCGTAGGCGACGTTGCGCAGGTTGAGCACGTAGATCGTTAGCAAACCGGAGAAAATCATCACTTGCGTCCACTGCGCCGGGTCCCGCCAGAAGACGCGCGTGTCCTTGAGTACGAGCGCACGCACCGGCCGGCTGACGAGCGCGGCGACCGGCGGCAGCGCGAGCGCACCTTCGATCCACCCGCGCCGCAGCCGGGCTTGACGGCGCGCGTCGGAGCGATGCTGGCTGCGTTCGGAGCGGTGCCCGAAGGCGCGCGTCCAACTCGCGTAGAAAAACCGGCTCGCCACCTCGTAGCCGAGCAGGAGACCCATCAGCGCGTTGCTTAACAGCAGGCAAAAGAAAAACCCGCCCTCGCGCACCAATCCCCCGCTCCACGAGAACACCGCCTGCGCCATCCACGCGCTCGGCAGGAGTGGGTTGAGGCTGAACTTCGTGTGACTCAGAAGTTGGTTGAAGACGCGCACCTCCGAGCCCGCGCCGATGTTGTCCGCGTTGGCCGGGCGCACGAAGACGACGGTCAGCACGAGGCCGACGGCGGCACCAATGACAACGGCCCGGCGTGCCCACGGCTTGGCAAGCACGGCAACGATGAGCAGCGCCAGCGCCGAGCCGAGCACCGCCGGGATGGCGATGAAAGGCAGGTAAATGAGAGCGACCTCCAGGTAGAACGACGCCGTGACCTCCTGCGCCCGACCGAAGGCGACCATCATCGGCGCGGACAGGAACATCAACGCCCACGAAGACACGACGAGGCACTCGAGGAACTTCCAGCGGTAGATGTCCGCGTGTGGGATGGGCAGGGTGAGAAACCAGTTCGTCTCTCGGTTCTTAAAGAGCGTGCTGTAGCCGATGATGAGGTTCGAGAACGTCAGCATCACAAAAAAGAACCCGAAGATGAGAAACAGGATACGCTGGGCCAGCAGCGCGCCGACCGCCGGGAACGCGAAGAGAAACTCCAGTCCGCGGTGGAACAGGTAATAACCTAACAGCAAGTAACCCAGCACGAAGCCAACCAGGAGCAGCGGCAAGAGCGGCGAGCGCCGGCGGAGTCCCCGCACCCGCGCCAGGACGCTGCGCCATTGCACCCAGAGCAGCAGGCGGAAGAGGCGCAGGGTGCTCACGCGCGGGCAAGATAGAACAAACCCTCCGGAAGGCAAAGCGGCGCGAGCCTCAAGCCGCGCGTGCCTCGACCCGTCGCTCCTGCTCGGAGGCCGTGAGGATCATCGTCAACATCCCGGGGAAACGTGTTTCGAGGTCATCCGCACGCAGGAAGTTGATTAACTCGACCCCCCGCCGCTGGCTGAAGACCACGCCGGCCCGACGCAGGATCTTGAAGTGATGGGAGCAGGTGGACTTGGGCATCGAGAGCCCCGCCCGGGCCATGGTGTCGGCACAGTTGATGCCGCCGCGCTCTTGCGTCAGCACGCGCACAAAGGCCAACCGGACCGGGTCTGCCAACGCGTGCAGGAGGTCCGCCAACCGGACCCGGGCGATGGATGGATGGTGAAGCATCGGACCCGAGGAAATTAAAAGAAAAGGGTTGCGAAGGCAATGGAACGATAGTTCGGTTTTCTTGAACTAAGGAGTTCCAACATGGAAAATAAACCTGAAGAAACCCAGCCGGACCCCGTGCTCACCACGCGCCAGGGCCATCCCATCACCAACAACCAGTCGTCGCGCACGGTCGGCTCCCGCGGCCCGGCGACCCTGGAGAACTACCAGTTCCTCGAAAAGATCAGCCACTTCGACCGCGAGCGCACCCCCGAGCGCGTCGTGCACGCGCGCGGCTTCGTGGCGTACGGCGAGTTCGAGGCGACCGGCCAGATCGGCGACGAGCCGGCCGCCAAGTACACCCGCGCCAAGCTGTTCCAGGAAGCGGGCAAAAAGACGCCGATGGTCATCCGGTTTTCGACCGTCATCGGCGGGCGCGACTCGTCGGAAGTGGCGCGTGATCCGCGCGGCTTCGCGGTGAAATTCTACACCGAAGACGGCAACTGGGACTTGGTGGGCAACAATTTGCCGGTCTTCTTCATCCGCGACGCAATCAAGTTCCCGGACGTGATCCACTCCCTCAAGCCCGATCCGGTGACCTTCCGCCAGGAAGCCAACCGCATCTTCGACTTCATGAGCCAGACGCCGGAAGCCCAGCACATGCTGACCTTCCTCTTCAGCCCGCGCGGCATCCCGAAGAGCTACCGCCACCAGGAAGGCTACGGGGTCAACACCTACAAGATGGTCAACGCCGAAGGGCAGACCGTCATCGTGAAGTACCATTTCCATCCGAAGTGCGGCGTGCACAGCTTCACCGAAGCCGAGGCCAAGAAGGTGCAGGCCGAGGACCTCGGCAGCGCGTCGAAGGATCTTTTCGACTTGATCAAGAAGGGTGACTTCCCGCAGTGGGACATGTTCGTGCAACTGATGAGCGACGACGAGCACCCGGAACTCGACTGGGACCCGCTTGACGACACGAAGATCTGGCCCGAGGACCAATTCCCATTGCGCAAGATCGGCACGATGACCCTCAACCGCAACGTGGAGAACTTCTTCGCCGAGAACGAGCAGATCGCCATGGGCACGGGCGTGCTCGTGGACGGCCTGGACTTCTCCGACGACAAGATGTTGGTCGGCCGGACCTTCTCGTACTCGGACACGCAGCGTTACCGCGTCGGCACGAACTACCTCCAGGTGTCGGTTAATTCGCCCAAGGGCATCAAGCACCCCATCGCCACCAACCAGCGCGACGGCCAGATGGCCTACCAGGTGGACACCGTGCCGGGGCAGAATCCGCACGTGAACTACGAGCCGAGCATCCACGGCGGCCCGCAGGAGTCCAAGGCGCACGCGCCCATCCATCAGCCGGAGATCACAGGCAAGCTGACGCGCAGCGTCATCGACCGCCGCAACGACTACGCGCAGGCCCGCGCCCGCTTCGTCACCATGAACGACTGGGAGCGCGAAGACCTCCTGCTCAACATGGGCAACCTGCTTAACCAATGCCAGCGCGACGTGCAGGAGCGGATGTTGTGGCACTTCTTCCTGGTCCACGATGATTACGGCCACACTGTCGCCAAGGCCATCGGCCTGACGGCCAAGGACGTGCGCGGCCTCCAACCGCTCGCCAAGCAGACCCTCACCGACGAGGACCAGCACCGCCTGGAAAACCTCGGCGCGAACGGGGACCACATGGACAAGAGCAAGTACGGCAAACACACCGGCAGCGTCGAGACACACCCGGCCAAGGCCGACGACCTGCTCGGCATGGCGAGTCAGCCTGACCCACGGTACAACGGCACCAAGTCCGCCTGATCCCTGAGGTGGCCGGCGCGGGGCTTTTATACTCGCCCCGCCCGGTCATGACGCCCCTGCCTCAGACGGTGGGGGCGTCGCCGGAGTCGTCGGTTTGGCCTCCAACAGGAACGGGACCAAAACCGCGGCGAACAGAAGCCCGAGAACAAGTTCCGGGAGCCAAAACCGCACGTAGAGATAGCGGGCGTGAAATCCTTCCTCGGGGCGTTCGGAGCTTTGGAGACAGATGCCACCCATGTATGATCGCAGGGAACTGGTGTCCGGCGACGGGCCTGTTTCTGCCATGCCTGCTGCAGGCTTTCCCAGCGTCCAGAAGAACTCGGGGAACGGTACGTCGGACATTTTCGTCTCCCTCCTCCAACCGGCCAGCAGGGTGCCTGCTTCCCTGACGCCTTGGAAATAGAACTGTTGTTGCTCGCTGCCCTGCTCTGCCCGCGGGTTCCAGCCAAGATCAAAGGCCCATGTTCCGGAAACCGCGTGAAGAAACACGACACCGGTCAACGACAGCCCCAGCA
>CAXTQD010000007.1:22451-38456 GCA_964246175.1 uncultured Chthoniobacterales bacterium
GCCGACCATGTAGGCGACGTTCGTCGTCTCGAACGACAGCCCCAGCACGACCGCAAGCGCAATCCGCAGAATGCGCATGAAGCTGCGACTGCCGGTGGGAGAAACTTCTGGAGCCAACCGTACTGCCGTCATCTTCCTTCCCGTCCCCGGCGATTTCCAGCGGCCGGACGACGGAGGCGGTTTGCAGAAGAGCCGGTTGGGCGTGCTGCCGAAGGCCGGCGCGGCGTTTGGCCAGGTGCCTTTTCCTCCTCACCCCGCAACGTTGCCACCTCGCGGTCGTCCAGGTAACGCCACTCGCCGGGACGCAACCGGCCGAGCTTCAGATTACCTAACCGGACGCGTTGCAGCCGCGTCACCTCGTAGCCCAGCGCCAAAAACATCAGGCGAATCTGCCGCTTCAGTCCCTGCCGCAGAACAACCTTTAGCTTGTTGGGCGCGAGCCGGTAGATGGCTTCTGCCCGAGCACGTACCCGTTCGGGCGGCGCGCCGGGCTGCGGGGGATCGACGGCGATGAACACGCCGGCCAGGAGCTTCTCGGCCAACGGCATCTCGAATGGCCGGTCAAGGAGAACCTCGTATTCTTTCTCGACCTTGTAGCGCGGGTGCGTGAGACGGAGGGAGAAATCCCCGTCGTTGGTCAGCAGGAGCAGCCCCTCGCTGTCCAGGTCCAGCCGGCCGACGTGGAACACCCGCGGGAAATCCGCCGGCAGCAGGTCAAAGACGGTATCGCGCTGCCCTGGATCGGTGCGCGAGGAGAGGAAGCCTGCCGGCTTGTTGAGCAGCACGTACACCGGCCGCTCGACGCTCACCGGCCGGCCATCCACGCGGACGTTGTCCTCGGGGGCGACAGTCGTCGCCAGCGCGGTAACCGCGTGGCCGGTGATTGAAAACCCTCCCGCCGGGATGATGCCCTCGCACGCCCGGCGCGAACCCAGTCCAGCGGAGGCGAGATAGCGATTGAGGCGCACGGGCGCGTCGGGAGAAACGATCAGGCGTCCGGCTTGGTCTTCGGGAGGCCGATCACCTTGGAATCGGTCTTGAAGACGCCGCGCTTCTTCATCAATTCGACCCGCTCGAAGCGCTTGAGGACGTTGCGCTTGACGGTAATCTTGGAAGCGCCTTTGAGACTGCGATGCTGGGACATGACGGAAGAAAACGGGTTAGAGGGCCGGACCGAAGCGGACGGATACCCTGCCAGATTTCCGGGGGATGGCAACCGAAAAGAAGTCGGGGCGTCCTGTCGATCAGTAATCGTCTGAACTGGAAGGCAGGGAGTGCTCGCAGTTGATCCACTCGTGGGCGGGAAGGTCGTCGATGTACATCCCGGGCTTAGGCAGGAAAGCCGCAAAGCAGTCGGCGAGGCCGAGTTCCGTGGCGACTGTCCGTGCGTAGTCCGCACCGCCGGAACTCCAGACGTACAACGTCTCTCCCGCCGCGTGGAGCGCCCTCACGCGCTCGACCACCGCGGCAACAGGAACGCGCGTCGTGCCTTCGTAGCGGATCAGCGTGTCGTCTACGTCCACGTAGACCGCGCGAGGCTTCATCGGTGCGCCGGGGTAATCAAAGGATCCCTAGCTTCATCTTGCCGGCTTCGCTGATCATGTGCTGGTTCCACGGCGGGTCCCACACGAGCGCGACGTTGGCCTCGGCCACGCCGGGGATCATCCGCAGCTTGCTCTCGGCATCGGCGGCAATGCTCGGACCCATGCCGCAACCGGGCGCGGTGAGGGTCATCTGTACCTCGATGGAACTGCCCCGGCCGGCGGCTTCCGACGGCACGATGCGGCAATCGTACACCAATCCGAGGTCCACGATGTTAACGGGGATTTCCGGGTCGAAGCACGTCTTGAGCTTGTCCCAAGCCGCCTTTTCCTGTTTGGCGGGATCGAGGTCGGCGTCCGTGAAGGGCACTTCCGGCGTGCCGCCGTCGGCAGTCAGACCGAGGGCGTCGGCGTTGGCCTCGCTGATACGCGAGAGCCCGGTGGGCGAGGCCACCGTGTAGCTGCCGCCGAGCGACTGGGTGATGACCACCGTCATACCCGCGGGCAACGTGAGGAGGTTGCCGCTCGGGATCTGGATGGCCTCCACGTCGCGGGTGAGCGTGATTTCAGAGTTTTCGTACATGGAAGGGTTCGTTGGGAAAAAGTTAGTTCTGCGCGGCCGGCTTGTCCATGAGCACGACCTTGAGCTTGCGGCCAGTCTGGGCGGTGCCGCCGGTGAGCGAATCATACAACGTCGGCGCGGCGGCGGGCGGCACCGCGGAAGAGGGCACGTCGTTCGCGCCGCTGACGGGGATCGTCGCCTCTGTCGGCGCGAGCGCGGAACGAAGCGCGCCCTCGACGAGTTGCGCGCAGTGAATCTTCATGGGCGGCAACGCACCGAGCGGGGCGGCAAGTTCCTCACCGGAAAGCTGGAGCGCCTCGTCCACGGTTTTGCCGGCGATCAGTTCGGTCGCCACGCTGGCCACGGCGATGGCCGTCTGGCAGCCGAACGTTTGGAACGTCGCCCGGTCGATCACCTTGCGGCCGTCCTGCTGCTTGAACTTCACCCACATCCGCAGCATGTCGCCGCAGTCAGGGCTGCCGACGGTGCCGACCGAATCGGCGTCGGCCATCTCGCCGACGTTTTTAGGGTCCTGCTGCGCGGCGCGAATCTTGGCTTCAAGGTCTTCCATAAAAGAGGGTTATTCCAAACGGTAGCGCGGTAAGGAAGGATCAACCTCCTGGCTCCATGCGTCGATGCCGCCGAGCAGCGCGCGGACGTTGGTGAAACCGTGCCCGGCGAAGTACGCCGCGGCGTCGAGGCTGCGCGCGCCCTGGTGGTCGATGAGCACGATGAGACCTTCCTCGCGCGGCCACCGCATGAGGATCGTGTTCATCAACTCCTGCGTGAAATGCTCCGACCCGGCGACATGCACAGCGTCGAACTCCTCGCGCGTGCGGATGTCGAGCAGGCGGACGGAGCCGGTGGCGTCATCTTCGCGGCGTTCCTGCACCTCGCGCGGGGTGATCTGATTGGCACGGTCTTCTTCCTGGCTGGTGCGCAGGTAGGTGACGACCTCAGACAGGTCCATGTGGGCGTTGCGCGCGGCGATCTGGGCGAGCGTTTCCGTTGGCGCGAACCCGCACGAACTGCACCCGCCAACGTGGTACTTGCGAAAAAGCGCCCGCTGCGCGCCGGGGTAGACGGCGAGCAGTTCGCCCATGGGCAGGTGGGGGTCGATTTCAGTTAAACTAGCGGTCATGAGGATCAGGAGGCAACTTCAGCGCCCGGTGCGTATTCGACACCCGTCATCAGCAATGCAGACAGGTGATGCAGACGGTCTTCGTTCTCCTCTGCCACGATGACGTACGACTGATTAGTAGGAGGCGCGAAAACGAAATCGGGGTGGTTGATCTGGAACTTCCGTCCGTCTGCCATGTAGATGACAAAAGCTTGGAATGGCACGGTGCGAAGGAGTTCGCGGATGCGCTCTTTCATGGACTGCTAACTTAGCAGCGGGAACAACAAACGTCCATCCCGCTCACAGGTCCGCGTCCGCATCGCCGATGCTGATCTTCCCTGCCCCGCTCTCCGCCAGACAACCCCGCAACGCGTGCCAACCCAGCGTCGCGCACTTCACCCGCTGCGGGAACTTCCTCACCCCGCTCAACAGCCGCAGGTCGCCCAGCGTCTTGGGTGTCGCGGTTTCGGGCGTCTTGCCGGTGATCATGCCCTGGAAATCTTCGAGCAGCGCCGCCGCCTCGCCGCGCGTCTTGCCCTTGAGCTTGGTGGTCATCAGCGAGGTGGACGCCATGCAGATCGAGCACCCGCTGCCCGTGAATCCCACCCCTTCCAGTTTGTCGGCGGCGGGGTCAATCTTGAGGCTCAGCGCGATCTCGTCACCGCACGTCGGATTGTCGCCGCTGACCGTCACCGTCGCGTCCGGCAGCGCGCCGAAGTTCCGCGGCTTGCGCGAATGATCCAAGATCACCGCCTGATAGAGTTCCTCGAAGTCGAAGTCCATGAGAGTTGCCGGTTAGCGGCTGAAGAACGCGCGGATCTTTTCGACCGCTTCCACGAGGGCATCCACTTCCTCGCGCGTGTTGTAAAAGTAAAAGCTCGCCCGCGCGCTCGACTTCACGCCGAGCTTGCGGTGCAGGGGCTGGTTGCAATGGTGTCCGCCACGCAGCGCGATGCCGTAGCGGTCGGCCATCGTCACCACATCGTGCGCGTGTACGTCTTCCAGCAGGAAGCTCACCAGCCCCGCCCGGTCCGTGCCGGGTCCGAAGAGCCGCACGCCGCCGAGTTCGCTCAGGCGCGTGTAGGCGTACGCCGCGAGGTCGCGGTCGTGGTCGAAGATGTTCTGCCGCCCGACAGCGTCAAGGTAGTCCATCGCCGCGTGTAGGCCTACCGCGCCGGCCACGTCGGGCGTACCGGCCTCGAAGCCATGTGGGGCAGGCTTGAACTTCGCGTCCTGCCAATCCACCGTCACGATCATCTCGCCACCCGTCTGGTACGGTGGCATCTCGGCGAAACGCTCCGCTCGGCCGTACAGCACGCCGATGCCTGTCGGCCCGAGAATCTTGTGGGAACTGAACACCAGGAAGTCGCACCCCATCGCCTGCACGTCCACCGGGCAATGCCCCGCCGACTGTGCCGCGTCCACGAGCGTCGCCACGCCCAGCGCACGCGCTCGGGCGCACCAGTCGTACGCGGGGTTGACCGTGCCCATCGTGTTCGAGATGTGCGTGAAGGCAAAAATCTTTACATCCGCGGTGAGGAGTTCGTCCACCTTCGCCGGGTCGGGCACGCCGCTGTCGCCGAGCACGGGCACGTAGACCAAACGCGCGCCCTTACGCTTGGCGAGTTGCTGCCAAGGGATGAGGTTGGCGTGGTGTTCCAACTCGGTCAGCAGGATCGTGTCGCCCGCGCCGACATGGCGTTCGCCCCAGGTCGCGGCGACCAGGTTGATGGACTCCGTCGTGCCGCGCGTGAAGACGATCTCATTCGGGGTGTCGGCGTTGAGGAAGCGCGCCGTGCGCTCCCGTGCGCCCTCGTAGGCAGCGGTGGCGCGGTTGCTCAGTTCGTGGATGCCGCGATGGACGTTACTGTGGTCGTGCTCGTAGTAGTGGCTGATCGCGTCGATTACCTGCCGCGGCTTTTGACTGCTGGCCCCGCTGTCTAGGTAGACGAGCGGTTTACCGTGAACGGTCTGGTCGAGGATCGGGAAGTCGCGGCGGAGCGCGGCCCAATCAACGGCGGCCGGGGCATGGGTGGCAAGATCGTGCATGGAACTCTGGAGAACCGAGAAGGGCAATCTAATTTAGAATCATTCTAAATACAAGGCGTCGTCTGCAAAAAACTGCGCTTGGGTGTATGTTCGCCGCCATGCACTGCAAATCCCTCCTTTTTGCCGCCGTGCTGGGTTTGGCGGCCGTCGCGCCGCTGCCGGCGGCCACGCTCGACCGTTCGACGACCCAGCAGCAAAGCCAGGGCAAGGTCAGCAAGGACGACGCGCGCCGGGCCATCGCCATCTTCCGGCGTGACCCACTCAACGCCCAGGGCGAGATGACCCAGCCGATCATCCTGACCTTCGCCAAGGACAGCCCGGACGTGGAAGTTTCCCTCTCCGACAAGCGGCTGGCTTGGTTCGGCAATTCGTCTGTAGCGGAGGACACACGCCAAGTTTTGCTGGTGGCCTACGTGGCGGGGGATGTGCAGTCGCAACTCGACAACGGCAAAGCGAAGGACAACCCCGTGGCGGCTGCCGAGCAGGTCATCGCCACCTACGCCCAACTCAAGCACTCCAACCCCGAGCTGCGTGTGCGGGAAGTGGAGGAACTCATCCGCCTGCAAAAACAGGGCAAGCTGGCAGAACATTTCAAAGAGGGTTAGCCTTTGTTGCTCCCGTGTTGCAAGGCTTGTCAGATGCTTCCGGGATAGAGAGACTTCTCTCCGCAGCCGTCCCTGCCGACCGACTATTCATCCGCTGCTCCGTACTCCGACAGTCCCTTTGTGCTCTGCTGTCGCTCCCAGCCGGCTGAAAACTTCGCGGTCATGCCCACGAGCTGCCGTCCAGGCGATTGGCGTAGGCGGGGTTGACACCTCCCCATTTGCCCCGCCCCCGTTCCTTCGCTAGGTTGCACGTCCCCATATGCTGCGCTGGCAAACCATCTACGAAGCTCGCTGGATTTTCGTTGCCGTCCTCCTGTTGGCGGCGCTCACGGCGACCGCCACCTCCTTCCTCGCCCCGGCTCTGACCCCCTGGGCCTCGGCGGTGTGGCTGCTCTTCATCCTGTACGTCTTCTATTTCTTCCGCGACCCAGAACGCATCACCCCCACCGACCCCGACGTGGCCGTGGCCGCGGCCGATGGGGTGATCGCCGACATCACCGAGATCGACGAACCCGAGGTGGTCAAGACCCGCATGAAGCGCGTCGCCATCTTCCTGTCGGTCTTCGACGTGCACACCAACCGCGCGCCGGTGGCCGGGACCGTCACCTACACCGAACGCCGCGTCGGCAAGATGCTCGACGCCCGCCACAAGGACGCCTCCCGGCTCAACGAATGCCGGGTCTGGGCCATCGACCACAAGACCACCGATGGGCGTGACGCCATGATCGTCGTGCGTCAGATCACCGGGGCCATCGCCCGGCGCATCGTCGCGTGGGCGCAGGTCGGTCAGAACGTCGCTCGTGGCGAACGCTTCGGCATGATCCGCTTCGGCTCGCGCACGGAGGTCTACCTGCCGCTCGACGCCGAGGTCACGGTGAAGGTCGGCGACCGCGTTTACAGTGGCCAGACGATCATCGCGCGCCTGCGGTCGGAGAACTCGGCGGCACCGATGGTTTAGCGGCAGACGGGTTGCCACCGCTGCTGGCACTGTTGAACGCCGCCACCTCGCGTGAATACTGTTCCGCCGCCCGGTTGAAGGCGGCGAGCGCGTTTTTGTCCTTCGGGTTGAGCTTGCGGCGGCGCTCTTCCAGTCCGTTGTAGAGGACGGTCAGCTTTTGCTGCTGGTCGTAAAGGGTTTTCGTGGCGACGTTGGGGCCAGTAGCCGGCCCCTTGGCGCGCGGGGCGTCGTTGACGGTCGGGACTTGGTCGGCGATGTCCACGGCTTCACCGCCGCGACCGGCCGCAGCGTGGCCGACGCAACGCCAGTGGACATCCTCCCCATCCACGAACTCGTTCTCCTCGTAGTTCTTGACCCCGACCTGGTGCAGCGGCATACCGCCCATCTGCGCGATGATCTCGGCCCAGCGGCCATCGGTCCATTGGCAGTTGAAGCTGTGGTCGTTCTCGACGTGGTAGTTGCCACCGACCCAGAGTTGGTCGGTACCGAGGACGCTGCGGTACTGCGGCGGCACGTCCACCACGACGCTGACCTCCTGATGCCGGCCGAACGTGACGAGGTACTTGTGCCCCTTGACCTCGCCCGTCCAGCGGCCCGGCAACACCTCGCGCAGCGGCGGCGCGGGCGGTTTGGACGCGAACCAGTCGGGCATCGACGGCCGCCAGCAACCCGCCAGGAACAGCGGCAGCGTCAACGCCAGTGCCTTCCGAGACCGGGTACGTAGCGATTGCCAGAGCACGCCTGAAAAAGCTAGCCAGAGTTGTGCCAAACCAGCCCCCACGCCGGGATTGCGCCCGGGGGGAGTTCGTCGCAAAGTGGCGCTGGTGCGTCCTTGCGTATGAAAAACCCGGTCTTCCTGCCTCGCCGCCCGCCGCCGGACCCGTACGACCCGAAAATCTACCTCCTGCCCAACCTGATGACGGCGGGCAACCTGTTCTGCGGGTTTGCGGCCACGCTCAAGATCATCACGGGCACGCTCGTCAGCCTGCCCTTGCAGGCGGCCGCCGTGGCGTTGGACAACCGCCTTGGCGAAGGCGTATGGAACCCGGAGGCCATCAACCAGTTCCACGCCGCGATCTGGTTCATCTTAGCGGCGTGCGTGTTCGACGTGCTCGACGGCCGGCTGGCGCGGCTCGGCGGGGCCGACAGCCCGTTCGGGCGGGAGTTCGACTCGCTGGCGGACATCGTCAGCTTCGGGGTCGCGCCGGCACTGTTGGTCTACAAAATCGTGTTGTACGAGTTCGGCCGCCTGGGGCTGCTCGCCGCGTTCCTGTACCTGGCGTGCGGGGCGTTGCGGCTGGCGCGGTTCAACTGCATCGCCGCCTCTTCGGACGCCGACGGCGGCGCGCAAGCATCTCCGGCGGAAAAGGGCAAGCCGTTCAAGGGGGTGCCGATCCCAGCGGCGGCGGGCGTCATCGCGTCGTTGACCGAGCTGCTGCTGTGGTTCGACGAGGGCCGGCGCACGCTGGGAATGTGGAAGTTTGCCTTGCCGCCGCTGATGATTTTCCTGGCGCTGATGATGTTCAGCCGGTTCCGCTACCCGAGCTTCAAGGCGCTGAACTGGCGCACGCAACGCAGCCTGCCCACGTTGGTGGCCATCGTGGTGGTCATCATCCTGACCGCGCTGTTCTACCAGTGGATGCCGGCAGTGATCTTCCTGAGCTACCTGATGTACGGCTTCCTGCGGCCGTGGCTGTCGCTGAGTTGGCGGCGGTCTATCGAGGAGGAAATCGGCGAGGAACACGACAACGACGAAGAATCCGCCGAGGGGGAGACACGCGAGGCGTGAACCGGGCTCAACCCAACATCTCCCGCAGGGTCCGCGTCCCCTCGAAACACTCCTCCGCGCACGCCCGCGCCTGCCGCGAGAGCGCCGGCCAGTCGCGCAGGGTGCGCTTCACCGCCCCGCGCGCCTCTTCCAGCGTGCCGATTTCCATGAACCCGCTCTGCGCCGGCAGGTAGCGCTCCACGCCTGCGTCCTCGGTGATGACCGGCCGGCCCGTCGCCAGGAAAGCCGCTGCCCGGTCGCTCACCCAGCCTGTCTTCCAACGCACGTCCACGCCTTTGATCGTCGTGAACTCCGCCAGCGCCCCGCGCAGGTAGCGCCGGTAGACTGCCGGCGACGAGGCGACCGCGTGCGGGTCGCGCAGGTGCCAGCCGAGAGCTTCGAGCCGGACGCGCTCGGCGCCGTTGCCCTCGCCGAGGTTCACGGCGAGTTCCATCCGCGCGGCCGGCACCAGTCGGGGCAGGGTCAGGAACGGCTCGAACTTCGCTCGCTTCGACAAATCGGGCGTCGCGCCGTCGATTTCCAGGTTGTTGTGCCAATACCACTGGCCCACGGTCGTGAACGCCCCCCGCGGTGGGCGCGGCGCAGGCTGGTTCAGATCGGTGTCGACGAGAGGATGGAATGTTTTCCACGCCAGTCCGTTGTCGGGCATCCGGCAATCAGGCGCGCCCATGTTCAACCCGATGGTCCAGAACTCGTGGTGCGACGATTGCCCCATCTCCACGCGGCTCATCCAGTACGCGAACTCGCTCGGGTCCAAGTCGCAGAGCAGGCGCTTCTCGAAGCGCAGCAGGAACGGCGGGTGGACCGAGTAGCTAAGGTTCAGGAGAGTGTTCGGACCGGCGAGGCGGCCTTCGAGTTCGCGCCGCGTCAGGCCGTACGGGCGCATGGTGTCGAGATCATGCACGTCGGCGGCGGGGTGCTGGTATAACAAGCAGTACCGGTCCGCCAAGCCATGCTGCCGGAGGCGCTCGCGGAAGGTACGGATGCACGCGAGGTCATAGGCGGGGTCCTTGGAAGCAGGCAGCACTTCCAGCCAAATGAAGTCGCGCCCGAGCCGCCGTAGCGCGAGCGCCCATTGGAGAGGCACGGAGAAGTTGCCGCCACCCAGGCGGTACTTGGCGGCGAACCCGCTCGCCAGGAAGATGGTCTCGCCTGCGGATGTCCAGCTCATGTTGCTCCGGAACAGCATCGTCGGAGACCGTCCACCGGCAAAAGAAAATCAGGAGCTAGTCGGCTGTCCCACTTGGAAGCGGGATGCTGACATATCAACGCCGTTTTGGATGTCTACCAAGCCAAAAAACGTCCAGTTGTACAGCGTAGCAGCCATGGCTCAAGAACAAATTGAAGATTTTTAGTTGAATTGATATAACAGCATGCGAAGTTGTCTCATACCAAGAAAGCAGAAACAAGACAACTAACACCACAACACAACATGAAGACCCAGATCACTTTCCTCGCGGCGACCGCGGCCCTTTTCCTGACCGTGACGCCCTTCGCCCACGCCGGCACCCCGGCCAAGGCCAAGAAGCATGTCGCCAAGCAGACCACGGTGGACTACAACACGGTCACCATCCGTGCGAACAAGGTTGACGACGCCGCCGCTTACGGCACCGAGGTCGGCACCGACGCCCCGCACGAGGAGCGCAACCCGTCCCAGCACCCGGAGCTGTTCCAAATCGCCCGGTAATCATCCCGTGGCATCCGTCCGCCAAGGACAACCTTCCACACCGCCGCCGGCGACGACCACAAGTCGTTCCGGCGGCGGTTTTCTTTTGATGGAGGTATTACGCTTTCCGAGCAGGCCACGCGGGCGCGGCGAAGCTTACCCGGACGCCATGCGTCTTAGATCGGAGTCCGCACGTACGGCTCGAAATCAGTGGCGATGATGGGATTTTCCTCGCCGTACTGCGGGGCGTATTCGCGGTTGAAGCCGCGGTAGAAATCCTCCGCCAACCGACGACTCAGCCCGACGGAGTGCAGCCGGGCAACCACGTGCAGGTCCTCCTCCCGGAAGAACACGTCGAGCGCGACCTTGCCCAAGACGTACCGTGTCCCGTTGGCCCCCGTGGAGACCTGAACAAACCCCTGCCGGCGCGCGTAAGCCCCGATGTCTGCCGCGGCACGTGCGGCGGTCGGTTGTCCCGGGGCGTTCACCAACACGCTGAACCCACCTCGTGACTCGTGCGAACCCGCCCGGGCCGGCCCTGGGTCGGGGGGTGCGGTCGTGAGGATGGATGGGCTTTGCCAGTATCCGGAGGAGCAGCCCACCAGCGCGGCAAGCAGCGCCCCGGCCAGGAGGGAACGCAGGATCAGCATATCAGTTTCAGACGACCGACTCCACCGGGCACTTCGGCAGCGCCGCGAGGAAAGCCCGGCCGTAGGGCTTGCGCACAACGCGGCTGTCGAGGATGGCGACGATCCCCTTGTCGCTCTTGGTGCGCACGAGTCGGCCGACACCCTGGCGCAGTTTGAGGATCGCCTCTGGGAGAGAGTATTCGCTGAACGGGTCGCCGCCGCGTTCCTTAATGAGTTCGCAACGGGCCTCGGTCGCCGGACTATCCGGCGGTGCGAAGGGGAGTTGCGTGATGATGACGTTGCTCAGCGCGTCGCCGGGTACATCCACGCCGCTCCAAAAACTCTCCGTGCCGAAGAGCACGCTGCCCGGCTGCGTCTTGAAGGTCTCCACCATGCGCCGGCGCGAGACGCCCTCCCCCTGCACGAGCAGCGGCCAATCCTGTTTGGCGAAGAAGTCGCGCATCCGCAGCGCCATCGCCTGCATCATGCGGTAATTGGTGAACAGCACGAACGCCCTCCCCTTCGTCTGCTTCGTGAAATGCTCGATCCACTTTGCAAGCGCCTCCTCATACCCGGCCTCGCGCGGGGTCTCGGGCATCTTTGGCGTGAGATAGAGCTTCATCTGCTTTTCGTAGTCGAAGGGACTCCCTATTTGCACGGCGTCGATGCCCGCGCCGGTCGCGCCGACCCGGTTGCGGAAGTACCCCATCTCCGCCCCACCGACCGAGAGCGTGGCGCTGGTCATCACGACGCTGCTGTCCGGGCGGAAGAGCATCCGGGCAAGGATCTCCGAGAGATCGACCGGCGCGCCGTTGAGCGAGAGGTTGCTCTCCGTTTTGCCCGTGCGCTCGACCCAGTAGACGTGGTTGTCCGCGCTCTGGTCGATGAACGTGGCGACGCCCTGCCGCGCCGTTTCCAGCCGGCGGCCGAGGTCGGAGAGTTCCGCGCGCGTGATATCGTCGTCCGTGATCCGCGCTGACGCTTCACCGACCAGTCCGCAGAGCCGGTCCAACGCCGGGCCGATGCTGTCGTGGACGAGGTCGGGTTCGCGTACGCGGCACTCGCGCCCGCCGCGCTTGAAGTCCACCCGGCGGTCCACGTCCTGGAAAAAGATTTCCATCTCCTCCAACAGGTCGCTCGTCGTCCGCACGCCCTCCGCATGGCGCAGGACGGTCCAGAGTCCTTTTTTCGTGCGCGGGTGGTAGAGACGCTGGAGCGCGTTGCGCAGGCCGTACTGCGACACGCCGAAGCCGATCTGCCGCGCCGCCGTGGCTTCAACGGTGTGCGCCTCGTCAAAGATCACGAAGTCATCCTCGAACAGGTAGCCATCCATCGGCTCCGCGCCGTCGGTTTCGTCATTCTCGGTCTGCGCGGCGGCGTGGGCCTCGGCGTCGCCCTGCTCGGCCATCGCGGCACCCAGCAGCACGAAAAAGAGAGCGTGGTTGAGCACGACGACGTTGGCCGCCTGCACCTTGCGCCGGGCGGTCTGGTAAAAACAACCGCTGTCGGGTCCGCACGTCTTGGGCGTGCAGACGTGCGCCTCGCTGCACACCTGCTGCCAGACGTTGCCCTCGGGTTCGCGCGGCAGGTCGGAGAGCGAACCGTCCGTCGTCCGCAGGCTCCAGTAGTGAATTTGTTCGAGCGCGGACTGCTCGGGGCCGGTGAAAAGCTCGTTGGCCTGCTGCAACGCCCGCTTGAGCCGGCGCGGGCAAAGGTAGTTTTGTCGTCCCTTGAAAAGCGCCGCCTCGAAGTCCGCGTCGATCAGCTTTTGCAGGATGGGGATGTCCTTGTAGATGAGCTGTTCCTGGAGGTTGATCGTGTGCGTGGAAATGACCGCCTTTTTCTCGTGTTCGAGCGCGTACATGACCGCCGGGGCGAGATAGGCCAGGGACTTGCCGACGCCCGTGCCGGCTTCGACGACGAGGTGGCGCTCCTCGCACAGCGCGCGGGCAACGGCCATGCCCATCTGCTGCTGCTCGGGGCGGAACTCGAAGTTGCGCGCCTGCCCGAGAGTCCCGCCCGGCGCGAACATGTCTTTGATCTGCGCGACGAGGCTGGTGCAGTCGTCGGGTTCGAACTGGGAGCGCAGGGCGATCATCGGAGCCGGCAACATAGCCACAAAACCCGGGCACGCACAGCACGAAGAAACACGTTCCCCCGTCCACCTGCCGCGCCGGGGCGTAAGGTTGTTTCGTGTCCCCACTCCGTCTCCTCCTCGCCACGCTCCTGTTGCTGCCGACGTGCCTAGCCGCTCAGTCGCCGCCCGATTACCACAAAGTCCCCGCCAGCGACGACGGCATCGGCAAGGAGTACATGGGCCGCGAGATCGCGCACGTCATGGGCCACGCGGGCGCGGGCTGGCTGGACCGCGACTCGCGCGAGGCGGAGGAACGCACCGACAAACTCGTCGCCGAACTCCACCGCCGCCTCGCCCCCGACGCCGTGGTAGCCGACATCGGCGCTGGCAGCGGCTACTTTTCCTTCCTGCTGGCTCCGCTGGTGCCCCGCGGAAAGGTATTGGCGGAGGACATCGACGCCGACATGCTCAAGATGGTCGAGCGCAAGAAAGCCATGTCCAGCCACAAGAACGTCGAGACGATCCTCGGCACGACAACCGACCCCAAGCTACCCGAGGGTGGCGTGGATGCCGTGTTGCTCGTGGACACTTACCACGAATGGGATCATCCCTACGAGATGATGACCGCCGTGCTGCGCGAACTCCGCCCCGGCGGCCGGGTGTACCAGGTCGAATACCGCGGCGAGGATTCTACCATCCAAATCCTCCCCCACCACAAAATGACCGTGGCCCAAGCGCGCAAGGAGATGGAAGCCGCGGGCCTGCACTGGTTGGAGACCATCGACGACCTGCCGCAGCAGCATGTCCTCGTCTACGAGAAACCGCGTTCTTGATTCCTTCTCCTCCGCAGGCCTCCGTGCCTCCGTGTTGAAGTTCCCCGTCCCGCCCCATACAGTACGTGTCGGTGTTCTTCGACTCCAAGTTCCTCGCCAAGCTCGAACGGCTGCACCTCCTTTCACGCCGCGCCTCCGCGGGCCAGAGCCGCGCCGAACGCCGTTCGCACAAGCTCGGCTCCAGCCTGGAGTTCGCCGACTATCGCAACTACACCCCCGGCGACGACCTGCGCTCGGTGGACTGGAACATCTACGGCCGGCTGGATAAGCTCTTCCTCAAGCTCTTCGAGGAAGAGGAGGACTTGCACATCTACCTCTTGCTCGACGTGAGCGCATCGATGCGCTGGACTGCCACGGACACGCGCACCGACGAGCCGCTGCGCCCGTCCAAGCTCGACCTCGGCCGCCAAATCGCGAGCACCCTCGCCTACATCGGCCTCGCCAACCTCGACCGCGTCAACGTCCACTACTTCTCCGCGGACCTCGGCGCCGACCTCGGCCTCGGCCGCGGCAAGAGCCATTTTCACAAGACACTACGCTTCCTCGACCGCCTGCCGGCCGACGCCGGCGAGACGAACCTCGCCCGCAGCCTGCGCGCTTTCGGCCAGCAGACCAAGCGCCGCGGACTGGCGCTGATCCTGAGCGACTTCTTCGATCCGCGCGGGTACGAGGAGGCCCTTTCCTACCTGCTCTACCAACGCTTTGAAATCCAGTTGGTCCACCTTCTCGACCCCGCCGAACTGAACCCCCGCCTGCGCGGCGACCTACGGCTGACTGACACCGAGACCAGCCAGGTCTACGAGGTCACGGCCAACGAGGGCCTCCTGCGCGCCTACGAACGCGAATTCAGCGGCTTCCTGACCGGCCTGGAAGCCTTTTGCCGCCGGCGCCAGATCGGCTACCGGCGCGCGACGACGGACGTGGGCTTCGAGGATTGGATGCTGCGGACTCTGCGCAGCGGCGGCGGAGGACTGGTGGCGTGAACGAACCCGTCCGCGCCATGCTCGCAGGCGGCGACCGGCGTTCCACCGGTCGCGCGGACGAGTTGGCCGACGCCGTGTTGAGTGACCGGATCGAAGTGGCGGCGGTTTACCCAGCGATGTTCGACGAGGATGCCATCGTGCGGATGCGCGCGGCCGACACCCTGGAGAAAATCAGCGCGCAACGGCCGGACTTCTTGCGCCCATACAAACACGACTTGCTCGACCGCTTGCCCGACATCGTGCAACCCGAGGTACGCTGGCACGTCGCGCAGATGCTTCCGCGCTTGGCTTTGTCGCCCGACGAGCGCGACACCCAGGCCATCCCGTTGCTCCTGAGTTACCTCCACGACAAAAGCCGCATCACACAAACTTTCGCGTTGCAAGCCCTCGCAGATTTCGCCACTGCCGACCACCGACTCCGCCCGCAGGTGTTGCCACTAATCGAAAATGCCGCCCGCACCGGTAGCGCCGCCGTCCGGGCACGCTGCCGCCATTTGCTCAGGCATGATTTCACCGCGCCATGACCCTCCTCAACCCGCTCGCGCTCGCCTTCGCGGCCCTGGTGCCGCTGATCGTCGTCCTCTACTTGCTCAAGCTGCGGCGGCAGCCGGCGCGGGTCTCGACTTTGCGCTTCTGGCAGCGCGTAACGGCCGACCACCGGCGGCGCGCGCTCTTCCAGCGGCTGCGGCAGATTCTCTCGCTGCTTTTACAGTTACTTATCTTTGGGTTGCTGCTCTTCGCGCTCGCGCGGCCGGAACTAGCCTCCTTCCGCGGCGCGGAGGCGGGGCTCTCGACCGTCGTCGTGCTCGATGCCCGCGCGCGCACCCGGGCACGCACGGGCAACGGCGGAGAAACGCGCTTCGACCAGGCCCGGCGCGTCGCCACGAGTTACCTCAACCGCGCCTCCCCCCGCCAACCCGTCGCGCTCCTCGCCGCGGAGAGCAGCCCGCGCGTGGTGGTTGGCCTCTCGGGTGAGGAACGTGCCCTCCTCACCGGCCTCGACGCCGTCCACTCCACCGACGCCGGCGGCCGGATCGAGGACGCCGTGCGCCTTGCCGCCGACCTCCTCGCCGCGCACCCGGGCGGCAAGCGCGTGGTCGTCGTCACCGATCAGCCCTTCGACTTCCCTCAACCCAAAGATGCGCCCATCCAGATCGAACCCCGCCTGATCCCCGCCGCCGCTGACGCGCCGC
>CAXTQD010000008.1:0-35494 GCA_964246175.1 uncultured Chthoniobacterales bacterium
GCGGGCACGGGATGGTGCCCGAAGAGCCGGACTTGGTCGTGCGCTTCTTCCAGGAACACCGAAGCGGACTGACACGTGCGAAGCCTTGAAGCGGTGCTTACGAGTGGGTCTGGCGGGCGAAATGAACATGAGCCGCCGAGCTTTACCAGATAGTAGAAGAACAGGCGTCATTCTCTCCACCGACAGTTTGGCCAGCCCAACCATGCGGCGCAGGTCCATCATCATGGATTTTTGCCACCTGGAACTGAGGCCACAGATGTCTTTGTTTCGACCGTATGCAACGGATGGTCAGGCATCTGAAGAACAGCCAAAATTCGTGTCGGTGGCGTCCCCAAACATCGGTGGCATGTCATGACTTTTCTCATGACTTTCACCCTTTTTGGGTGACCATATTCGCATATATCCCTCTTGCTGAGAGAGATTTGCCAGAGGGGAGAATCGAACTCCCGACTCGGTTCTCCATCTTGTGTAAGCCACTTGCTTAGAGGCTGGAACGCAACCTGTGTCATCAATTCACATCTGTGGTGTGATGACTTTTGTGATGACTTTCCACGCGCCGAGACTGACGAAATGTCTGGGTACCCGAAAGATACCTAGTGACCGGAGAGGTCGGAACGACCGCCCACGCGGCTTTTTTACGATTTTTCTCTCTCCGGATACGGTGGGCTTAATGGCCAGTATCTACAAGGACCCCAGGGGGCGGTCACCATACTGGTACGTGGCTTACCGGACATCGAAGGGCCAACTGATCCGTAGATCGACTAAGCACACGGAGCGGAAAAAAGCGTGGGAGGTAGCGCGCAACGTCGAGCAGGCAGAAACGGAGGCAGCAAACGGCAGGCTGCACCAAGGACGTGTCCGCGAACTAATCAGCGAGGTACTGGAACGCACGATGGATCACCCGGTGCGCGAAACCACGGTGCGCGATTGGTTCATCAATTGGCTGGCCGAAAAAGAATCGGACGGCAGCCTGTCTGCAAATAGTCGGATTGCTTACCAAGCGAGCATACGTTTATTCCTCCAGCATCTTGGGAAATCGGCTGACAACGATCTCACCCGCATCCAAGCGGAGGACATCCAGAAGTTTAAGCAGTCGAGAATCTCCATTGGCTTGTCCGCAAAGACCATTGATCGGGACTTGAAGGTCTTGCGCTCGGTACTCAAGCAGGCACGTCTGCACGGTCACATTGACAAAGACCCCGCTCTCTTGGTCCCGCTGTTGACGAAGCAAAACAAGCGCATCGTGCAAACCGTGACGCGGCAAACATTCAGCGCCGCTGAGTTGGATACCCTTACGACTTCGGCATCAGGCGAGTGGAAAACGGTGATTTTGCTGGCACGGTACATCGGAGCGCGCCAAGGCGATTGCGTGCGCATGTGCTGGGAAAACATTGATCTGGCAGAACGAGTCCTCCGCTACTCCGACGCAAAAACGCACAAAAGCTACACTATCCCGATCCACAGGAGGCTGGCGGCACACCTTCAAATGCTTGCCAAAGCCGGTGCTTCTGACGGATTGCTTTGCCCGGCTTTATCGGGGAAGCCATCCGGTGGAAAATACGGCCTGAGCATGGAATTTCGACGGATCATGGCGACTGCGGGGATTGATGACCGGAGTGTCGCCACGAAAGCCGTGCGGGCTGACACGAGCCGGGTGAGGCATCTTGCTCGCCGTAGCTTCCATTCCATCCGGCACTCCTACAACACGGAATTGGCAAACACCGGGACCAGCCAGGAAATTCGCCGTGGCCTCCTTGGTCATAGCGACGCTGACATCAACGACCGATACACACACATGGATGTCAGCGCGTTTCGAGAGGCAGTTGATCGTCTCGCTTGAAGGCGTTCGTCATTCTGACGTTTGATCCGATACCCTACCCGACACCCAAGGTACACCCTCCCCCGTTCCCCTCCAGGGAGTGTTGCAATCTCTGTCGCCGTGCTATGGCGAAGATCGCCGTCGAAGCCTACCTACCCTCGGTTTGTTATGTACCCTCACCCATGCATAAATCCCTTTTAATCAGTTGCTTGAACCAAGCAAATAGAAATAGCAGGGAAATTTTTGATTGATCACAAGAAATTTGCCGGTCGAAGTAGATAAATCCGCATCTGTGGGGGTGTGCAAAAGAAAATCACACCTTCACCTATTCAATCCAATTCCAGTTCTGCATCGGCAAACGATGCGTTCGAGGATCAGCTTTCAAAGATTCTTGCGCGGCTCCCGATCCTTATCCGCTTGCCCCAGCCAAGGCAAAAGTGCCCCCATTGCCAGCTTAGCCGCAGTGGACTACTCGACCTAGTCGCCCCGACTTCACGCAACGGCGGTCATCCGCCGGTCAAAGCGATCTACCAGCGCGCCTACAAAGGGGCACAAAGAGGCATCTGGCTAATTCCGGCTGAGAATCTCTTCCGTCACCTGCTTGGTTTGATCGAGTCTGCCGTCGAGGAACATCACGAAGCTGGTGACCTGCGAAGGCAGGAGGATGCGGAAGGCTCAGAGAGCAGGCTGCACACTGAGTTTTCCTGTAACACTCACAAGAAAGGAAAGAAGTTTCCTCCCTCCGACCCGTGTAGAACAGCATCCACCTCCGCGAAGGAGGTACGGTCGTGATCGACACGGTCAAGTTCCAGCAGCCCCGGTCCCACCGGGAAAATGTCTCCCGGCGTAACTGGGTCGTTCAGACGGTCATGCGCGAAACCGTCGATCCCGACGGTTTCGAGGATGAACGTTTGGCCCACCAACGTGGCTGTCATAAAACAGATGGAATAAAGTTTTTTGGCAACCGCGACCAGATTGTCTTGGTTGAAGCATCACTGCCCAGGGTGCTTTTTGGCTCCAACGGTAAGCTCCTCAAGTCACAGTCCAACATCAACGCAGCCCTCCGCAAGCTCGACCGGATGCTCGGAAAAATTAGTCACCGATCAGAAAACGCTCGTGCATTCAAGCGAGTTGATCTCGTTTGGCACGTCCCTGGATCGTGCAGCGAGTTTATCCTCGCGCATCAGAACGTTGCGCATCCCCGAGTACGCAAGGCCACCTGCACGTACGACAAGCAGTCGATCACCTGGAATGGCTCGGCTCTGCGATTAATGCTCTACGACAAGTCCCAGAAAGAAATACAAAAGAAGGGGAGTTTTGTCCGGGTGGAGGCACAGTTGCGTGGCCACGTGCTCGATGAGTATCTGGACAAGTCTTTTGGCGAATTAGATTTTGCGGTCGCTTACAGGTTCCTGCGCAGGTTGGTTCTACAGCTTGAACCTGCGGTAACTCCTGTCGTGTCCGGAATGGTCAGCTTGCTTGCAAATTGTTCACGGTTGCCAGCGCCATCAGGACAAGTGCATCCCGTTGAGGCGTATTTGCAAGGTCTCACAAAAAGACGGCGTACTACTCTTCGGAGTGAGATAAGGTCTCATTCATACGAAAGCCGCGTCGTCCGATGGGCGGAGTTGTTACCCGAGACTCCTCCAGAGTGTCCACCGGAGCTTGAACTGCCTGCCGGGTACTCGTAGGCAAAGGTGGCACGAGTTGGAGACAGGCCGCATTCGCTTAGTCTAAGCTGGTTGATCCCGCGCCTTCAATCTGATGTTCTTCTAATGCAAAGCCTGCATCAAACCCACCTTTTACTTGCCGAAGGCACCCGTGTTGTCACGCGGGTGCCGGTCCAGTGTTTCCACGGTACGGGCAGCAAGACTGTGGGGGCGGTTGGTGTAGTTTTTCAGGCTCCCACGGACGCAGCGCACGCCTATCTCGTCCGTTTTGCGGATGGCAAGGAAGCCGCCTTGCGTCGTTTTGAGCTTTCCATCCTCAAACACCACTACGGCGAGGAAATGGACGCAGCGGCCGTGCAGGCGGATGACATGGAAGAACTACGACCTTTCGTCATCTACCGCTGCGTGGTCGGCTCACGTGCCTACGGCCTGGACGATGAGCACTCTGACACGGACCGACGCGGCATCTACCTGCCGCCCGCCGACCGCCATTGGAGCCTCTTCGGCGCGCCGGAGCAGTTGGAGGACAAGGAAGGCCAGGAGTGTTACTGGGAATTGCAGAAGTTCCTGGTCATGGCCCTCAAAGCCAACCCGAACATCCTGGAGTGCCTGCACACGCCGCTGGTCGAACACGCCGAACCGCTGGCGCAGGAACTCCTCGCCATGCGTGGCGCGTTTTTGTCGAAGTTGATCTACAAGACCTACAACGGCTATGTTTTGAGTCAGTTCAAGAAGCTGGAGCAGGACCTGCGCGCCAAGGGCGAGATCAAGCAAAAGCACGCCATGCACCTGATCCGTCTCCTGCGCTCGGGCATCACGGCCTTGGAGGCGGGCGACCTCGTAGTCCGCGTGCCCGAGGGTGTGCGCCGGGAGCTTCTCGCCATCAAGCGCGGCGAACTCTCCTGGGAGGAAACCAACCGTCTGCGCCTGGACCTGCACGCACGCTTCGACGCGGCTTTCGCTTCCACCAGCCTGCCCGAGCGCCCCGACTACCAAGCCGCCAACGACTTCCTCCTTCGTGCCCGCCGCATCCGCCTATGAACCCGGACGACCCCGCCGATGATCCGCGCCTGCACCAAGCGGTGGCTGCACACCCTTACCCTCTGCTCTTCGCCACGATTAGCGGCGCACACCTCTACGGTTTTCCTTCCGCCGACAGTGACTTCGACCTGCGCGGCGTCCACCTCTTGCCGCCCAATAAACTATTAGGCTTGGAGGTCACCGACGAGACGCTGACCCACGAGAGCATCATCGGCGGCCTGGAAGCGGACTTGGTCACCCACGACGCGCGCAAGTTCTTCCGGCTCGTGCTCAAGAAGAACGGCTACGTGCTCGAACAAATCTTCTCGCCCCTGGTCGTCCACGCCATCCAGCCACACTTCGACACCCTGCGCGATATCGCCCGCCGCTGCATCACCCGCCACCACGCACACCACTACCAGGGCTTCGCAGAAAACCAGTGGAAGCTCTTCGAGAAAGAACGCCCAAGCCGCATCAAACCGCTGCTCTACGTGTACCGAGTACTGCTGACAGGCATCCATCTGATGAACACCGGCGAGGTGGAGGCCAACCTCGTGACCCTGAACGACGGTGAGTTCCACCTGCGCCACGTTGCTGACCTCGTCGCCCGCAAGCGTGGTGGGGCCGAGCAAGGCACGCTGGCCGACGACGATGTCGCCTTCCACGAGGGGGAGTTCCACCGCCTTCTGGCCGAACTGGAAGCCGCCGCCGAACGTAGCTCGTTGCCTGAACTACCCGCCGGGCGCGCCGATCTCAACGAGTTGCTCCTCTCCTTGCGCAACGTCATAGTCTCGTCGCCAGCAAATTAGCTCTTGACCGCCTCAGCCGCGTCCAGCTAATCTCCCGTCGGTTCAACCTGCGACCATGCGCGCGGTCCTCCAAACGTATCAGATCGTTGCCCGGCAGGTTTCTGCCAGGGCACAGGAGCACCGCGTCGCGGGCGGAACCTTCCGATAGAGCGCAGGAAAAACTTCTTCCTCTTCGGAACACCACACGCGGCGAAGCGCGAGCAGCGCGCCCGATTGCCACCTGTCAGCCCTGGGTCACTCAGCCCAGGGCTTTTTTGTTGACTTCCTTCGCCTGACCGCCCCGAACCGCACTCGGCATCACACCCGAAAACAAACCAAACAGACCATGAACACGAACACCACCATCCTCAACCCCACCCTACAAAACGTCAGCCCCGGCCAAGTGCAGGACTGTCGTGGTTCGCCAGTGCGTTCCGAGATCGAACGTACCCGCAACTTCGGCGTGGCCGCGCACATCGACGCGGGCAAGACGACCTTGACCGAGCGCGTCCTTTTCCACACCGGTGCCATCCACCAGATGGGTGAAGTACACAACGGCAACACGACCACGGACTCTCACCCGCTGGAACGTGACAAGGGCATCACGATCAACTCGGCCGCCGTGTCCTGCACTTGGCAGGGTACCCGGCTCAACCTGATCGACACGCCCGGCCACGTGGACTTCACCGCCGAGGTGGAACGCAGCCTGCGTGTGCTCGACGGCATGGTAGCCGTGTTCTGCGCGGTCGCCGGGGTACAGCCACAATCGGAAACCGTGTGGCGGCAAGCCAACAAGTACGGCGTGCCGCGCCTCGCGTTCATCAACAAGATGGACCGCACCGGCGCGGACTTCGCGCGGGTCGCCGATGAACTACGCCGGAAGCTGGGTGCCAACGCTTGGCCGGTGGTACTACCGCTGGGTGCAGAAGACGACCTTGTCGGCCAGATCGACGTGGTCAATCAACGCTTGCTCGTGCCCGACGCCCAAGGCAGCGTGCAAACGCTGCCGCTGGCACCGGAATACTTACCGGCAGCCAAAAGCGCCATGGCGAGCCTTGTAGAGGCCCTGGCGGAGCTTGACGATGAGGTGGCCGACCTCTTCTTGCGCGAGCAGGAAGTCACGTCCGCCGCGTTGTGCGCTGCTGTCCGTCGTCAGACGCTCGCTGGTCGCTTTGTGCCCGTACTCGGTGGCTCGGCGTTCAAGCACGTGGGTGTGCCTGCGCTCTTGGATGCCGTGGTTGCTTACCTGCCTAGCCCGCTGGACAAACCGGCGGCGCAAGGCGAGCAACCCGACACCGGTGCAGCCATGGCGTTGCCCGCCGATCCGCAAGGACCGGCGTGCGCCTTGGCGTTCAAGCTGTGGAGTGACCGGCACAAAGGCCGCGTGGTCTTCGTGCGCGTGTACTCGGGCACCTTGCGTCCCGGCGACACATTGCTGAACCCGCGCACCGGCCAGCGTGAGCGGGTCACCCGCCTGCTCCAACTCCAAGCCGACAAGGAGCGCGAACTGGAAGTCTGCACCGCCGGCGACATCGCCGCCGTCGTGGGCTTCAAGGACGTGCGCACAGGCGACACCCTCTGCGAGGAGGGTCACCCTGTCTTGTTGGAACCGCCGAGCTTCCCCGAGCCGGTCGTGTCGATGGCCATCGAGCCGAAGACGCGCGCCGACCAGGAGAAGCTAGGTGCCGCTTTGGGCAGGTTGGCCGACGAAGACCCGACCTTCCACGTCAGCACGGACGCCGAGACGGGCCAGACGCTCGTCGCGGGCATGGGTGAGTTGCACTTGGACATCATCCGGGAAAAGCTCAGCCTCGACCACGGCGTGGAAGCCACCACCGGACAGCCGCGCATCGCCTACCGCGAGACCGTCACCCGCCCTGCCGAAGGGCGGGGCGAGCAGGTCAGGCAGTCGGGCGGAAGCGGGCAGTTCGCCAAGGTAACGGTCACCGTTGCCCCGCGTGAGCGGGGAGAGGGTAACCGTGTCGAGGACCATACGGTAGGGGGTACCATCCCCCGGCAGTTCCTGGCCGCGTGCCGCAAGGGCGTGGAGGAGGCGCTGCAAGATGGCGTGCTCGGTGGGCACCCCGTCGTGGACGTGGTGGTCGAGTTGATCGACGGCCAAGCCCACGCCAAGGACAGCAACGAACTCGCCTTCCGCATGGCGGCGATCTTCGCGGTCAAGGAGGCGCTGCGCCAAGCGGGACCCATCCTCTTGGAGCCGATCATGACCGTGGAGTGCATCGCGCCGGACGAGTACCGGGGTGACCTGCTCGGCGACCTGAACCGGCGGCGCGGGCGCATCGTGGGCGTCGAGGAGCAAGTCCGTGGAGCCGAGAGCGTGGAGGTGACCCTCCAGGCCGAAGCCCCGCTGGCGGAACTCTTCGGCTACGCCAACGCCATCCGCTCACTGAGCCGAGGTCGCGCGTCGTACTTGATGCGCCCGGCGCGCTTCGAGCCGGTACCGTAACGGCCGAGTTAAGAGAATGGGACAGGCCGGGGGATGTGAAAACCCTCCGGCTTGTTTTCTTTTCCGCTCATCATGTGGTGATTCCCAGCAGTGCTCTTAGTCGTTCGGCATCCACTTCGTATGATAGTCCACATACTACTTGAGGTGGTCCACCAGATAGCTGGGCCTCGTCGGCCGTGAAACTGTCCGGGAAGATCACCAACTCGGTGGGCGCATCGAGCACACGCAGGGTTTAGTACATCTGCTCGCTACCGAGCAGCGACACGTTGAAGTCGCTCTCAGCCATCATTCAACAGAAAAAAGAGAATACCTGCAATCTGGTTGAGTACCTTCCGCTACGCAAATTGAGGAACGCGAGCTATTCTCTTCCAGGCGCTTGTGCGAGCGATTGTTCTTTAGGCGAAGTACTGATGGTCTTCGCCAAAGCGACCGCAGAATCTGTGGCGACTTGAGGGCGAAGGTCCTGCGCGACGCACGTCATTTCTGCCAGACGATTGACTGCTCGTACAAGCTCGGTAAAACATTCCGCAAAAGCCTGTTGTTCGTTGTGGGTATAGCGATTGGAAGGATACACTTCGGTTATTTTCGACAGACGCTCTTCGACTCTCTCCCAACTAATAACGCCATTGTTCCAACGGCTAGGATTAGCAACCTCGTTCTGGCCGTCGCTGCTCCTGTTTCGAGTGTCCGCTCGCAGCGATACGGTCTCCTCATGGTTGCCATCGCAAGGCGCACTTCTATCCGTAGAAGATTTTACATCTATCACTTCCACCAATCCATTGCCCTCCGAAACGATGTGCTCGGGCTTGTGCTCCAGTCTCTCAACGTCGGCAGAAGCTAAAGAGGATATTTGATCGCCAGGAACACTTGTTCCTCTCAGTATATCAGTCTCTATGATAGGTCGGTCATCGGTTAAGCGTGCATCGGAAATAGGTGGTTCAGGTTCGCCCGAACTAATGCAACCGGGTACTTGCACAGCCGATTTTTTGCCACGCTCCCGCTTTCTAGCCGGATGCATTTTTCCATCGCGGCCCTTCCGCTTCGTCGGCACTGTTGAGGTGGGAGAATTTCCCACCTGACTGCCTAGGCGTTGTTTGTGGTCACGCCGAACGTCGGCCACAAGGTGATTGCTAACGCCGCATAAGTCAGCGATGACATGGTCGCTGCTGTTACACAAATCCTGCTCACACAGTGCCAATGTCACGCTGTGCCGCTTGTCTGCGTTGGTACGCCGCAGTCCATGTGCCCTGTTCGCACCTAAGCTGTACGTGAAAGCATCGAAGCGGCTGCCTTCACGAACGTCGGCAGCAATGTCACTGATTCCGATATTTTGGGCTGCGGCTACGCGATGGAAACCGTCGGCCAGCCAATAATCGTTTTGTTCATCATGAAAAACTATGACGGGTGGGAAGGCAGCCGCACCGTCTCCAGCCATGTTTTCTGCGTATTCCTCGACCACATCTTTGTCGAGGTTCACACGGGTCTGCGTACCTCCATCCAAGCGGATGCTTCCGAGGCTGATTTTTCTTGCAGAGGACTGACCATGATGTGCTTTTGGATTCTGATCACGGGATGGAGAACTCCGACGCTTTGAAGTCATACTTCACCATATAAAATTGCCTTCCAAGTGTAAAAGTACCTACCAATGAATTATTTTTCAGTGAGGTATATTGTCTTCATCGGATAACCAGAACGACGGGCTACAAAACTGGTGTCGTGTACCCGCGAAAGACATTAGCCCTCTTCACCATTAGCGATGGGTATTCTGAGTGTCAGTGGCAAGTTCATGACAGCCTCTAACCGAGGCCAAATCAGAACAAACCGGTGCGCCGGAATCAATCCTTTCGAGCCGGGATCAACTTGTTCCGCGACGGATTTGGCCGACGCCGGCCGCCCCGCCTCGGCTTGAGCTTCGGCGTCAATGGGCAACTGCCGAGTTCGGCTCTCGCACATCAAACCTCCCATGACACCGAAGGAAGTATCAATTAGAATCAATTCATGCTAAACGACGACGTGCGGGCACAAAGCCTGATCTTCCAGGCAGCGAAACTTGCAGCGGCGGATCAATACACGGAGTTGCCGGGGATCAGCGGAACGGAACGGGAAGCCAAATATGCGAAGGAACTTGCCGAATTAGTGGAGGACGCGGCAGCCCCAGCGGCCCTCGTTCGAACACTTTTCTCCACCGGAGTTCCGCTGGACACCGCATTTTACACTCGGCTGACGCAGTTCCGCTACACGCTTGGCTTCTCCACCTCGGTCGAGAAGATCGTGACGTTCGCTTGGCTCGCGGCCCTGCGCGGCCTCGGAGCAGCGAACCGGGAAACCCTCATGGGTGCCATCACTGCTCCCGAACACGATTTTTTCACGTTCCACCATCTACTGCGCGAGGTCGTGATTGCCATGCCTCCCGGGCCGGCCTTTGCCGTTCGATGGTTCCCGACCTTGTTGACGCGTCTCGGCAACGACATGGCAACAAGAGGAGTGTGGGGAGCCATCGAAGGCTACTGCGAAGCCGAGCCGTCGAACGGGTTGACCGTTTTGGAGAACTACCACTCCGTCGCCAATCCGGACGCACAGGTAGATCAACTCATCCACACGATATTGGGAACTTTGCGGACGCTTGACTTGCAGAAATCCGACCAGCAAAGATTTCTGGCAGTCGAGACAGCGTTGAAGAACGACCCCGGTCCTTCGCGCCGGGAGGTCTTTCTCAGTTCGTGGGTCACCACCGCTTTCAGGAGCGGTTTAAGCGAGGAAATCTTGGCCCACCTCAACGCTAGACTCCCAACGGCCCGTGAGAAAGACCATTGGTTCGCGGTGCTGTCCCGTATCCTCGTGGCAACCAAGCTCTCCCCAGAAATCTTGCGTGAGGCAACGGCTTGGTTGCGCGACCACGCTTCCCCGGCGCTGACTCCGAACGCCAAGCACAGCTTGGTGGAAGCAGCTTTTTACACCAGCGGCGACGACCGTTTCTTGGACGATCCTCTCCTGGACCTTTGGGAGTTGATCCTCGCGGTGCTGCCCATCCCCGCTGAGCATAAAGGAACGTGGGATCGTCTGGAATACGTTTTGACCGACACGCTGCGCCGCAACCGCGCCGTGTTCGAAAAGCGGCTCACCCAACTGTGTGAGAGGGCCACGCGGTCCATGGTGCCGTTAACCCGCAGCGGTCCGGGTCTCCAGGCTTTAATTTCGCAGATGGGGCATTTTGACTGGAGCGATCTAGTGGGGAAACTCATCTTTTCAGGGAGCGTTCTCAATCGACAGGTGGGCTTCTACTTCTTTGAAAACCTCCATGTGCGGGAATTTTCCAAAGCCGTACTCGACCAAGTCAGCGAAGCCGATCTGGCGCTGACGTTTTGCGCGTTCCGACTCGCCCCGTTGTACGGCGAGGTCATCGGTCGGTTTTTGCTTGCTGTCCTTCCGCGTGTTCTGACCACTGACGCCACAACTCAGAGAGAGTACGCCAGTGAGTTTTTGCTCCAGGGCAAAAATTATTACGGCGCATGTCTCAAGGCGTTCAAAGAGGTCAAAGATAAATCGCCTTTCTTGGCCAGTGTGATCAAGGCTGCGGATCATTATTATTCCAGGCTCCGCGACACCGGAGACTCCGCCTTGAACGCGATGAAAGTGCCGTCGCTTGAATCCATTGCTCGTTCGAAACGTCGTGCGCTGGACCGTGAAATCAGGGAAGGGTCTGAGCGTGGTTCGGTGTTGATGCAGATGGTCAAGCAGGTGGACATGCTTTACGGGCAGCAGTTTAGTTCATTTCGGAACGGTGCGCTGTCTGAACCCACTGGGACGCAGGAACACGGCTTCGAAGTAGAAATCCCGCGTCTGGAGGAGATTGATCCCGAAGCAATGGCATTGCGGCGCTGGCGTTCGTTGGAAATCGTCTCCCAACTGCAAAGTGAAATTCCCTCGATGTAATGACACCCGATACCATCACCTCATTTTTGACGTACTATCTGCACAGCCTCCTCGAACGCACCCGCGCTGAGGAGACGGGAGCGAAGTATGGTCTCGACTGGGTCGTGTACAACCTCGGACTGGCACTGACTTGGAAGCCGGTGCGTTTGCCGTGGTTGCGCGGTGGTGCCAACGAGCTTTCCAAAACCAAGACGGAGTCCGAATTTGGGATCGACCTGTCGTTCCTGCGCGAGAACGACGAGACGCTCGTGATCTTCGTCCTAAAAGACGAGGTTCTCAGTTACAAAAACTGGATTGCGAAATCGTTCGAATCCGACGTACGCCGCGCGGCTGCGCCGAACCTCAGCACTGGCGGGTTGGAGGATGTCAAAAGAGTGGTTGTTATCCTCGCTTACAACAAGGATGACCACCAAGACGGCATCACGTCCTACGAGCAGACTGTGAAGGCGTTGGGAACCAAAGTCGGCGATTTTGTGTCTTTGCAATTTGAGCGGTGGAACCTTTCGCAACTCACCGAACAGGTTAAAAATCATTTACTGACACCGTCGTTGGTGCCGCAAAGTTTTTACGGTCAGTTTAGCTACCTTTGCGCCCAGGTAGAAGATTTCATCCACGGTTCGGACGAATGGGTTAACCAACTAATACCAAGCTGGCGAAGGTTTTTGACCAGCCTCGTCCAGGAACCGACGGACGAACGACTCCTACGATTGGTGCCGGTCACGCTCGTGATTCTACGCGGGTACGGGGGCGAGAAAAAGTCGGCAGCGACCGGATGGCTTGACCTCGCCGAGTGGGCGATGCTCACGTTGTGGGAGGCAGCGCACAAGAACCCCAGCAAGACGAATTCGGCGGTGGCCACAGACGCTTGGAAGAGTTTCTACGTTAACGAACTTGAACGGTTCTACTCCACCAACGCCGAACTCGCCAGCATTGAGCACTGCCTTGCAGTCCGTCGAGGCACCACGAACCTCGATCCTATAGCAAACGCTTTCGTCGGATTCTGGCACTCCGGCCGCCTGGGATTGCTCTCAATGGCTCTACGCGAGGAATCAGCCCGGCTAGATAGTGATGAACGCCATGCTTGCGAGGCACGGATCACTTCGACAGACGCCACTTTGCTGTCCCTTCTTGAGGCTAATCCTGCCACGCTAAGACCGGTACTGGACATCCAGCATATCGAAGTTTTCCTGACTTGGCGGAGCTTATGGCTGTCAGGCCGTCGCGAGGAAATAGCGCAATGGCTGAATGCGTTGCAGCAGCGGTTACTGATGCGCAGGTTGGGCCGGACGACCGTCCCATTCATCCTGGGAGGAAACTCGTGGGAGCTTGCGTTTGAGCGCGTGGCCAGCGAACCGACCTCTCGCTACTTCGGGGATCATACGTCGTATTTCCTGCTCATGACTCTCGAATTCTGCTGCGGGCTTCCAGTACAGGCGAGAGACGCCCTTTTACGCGAGTATTACCTCCGCCTCATTCGAGGCGTAGATGACGATGGATCGCCCATCCAGAAGCTGACTGCAATCGACCTAGTTTGTTGGGCGCAGCCACCGGACTGGGAGGCATCAGTACTCCACGAAGCGGTCGAAAACGGGGATTGTATCACTGTGGACTTCGATGCAGACCTTGAACAGGCCGACCTCGGCCTCGTCGCCCAAATTAAGCAATTAGTCGATGCCCACCGTGCTACGTATCCGACAAATGATGTGGCAGCCATCCCGTCGTCTGCGTTGGTGCTTGCCTGCTTGAAACATCAGTCTCCCTTGCCGCCAGAAATGTGGCGCGCGTTGTTATTCCCTGCCGCTCAAACGACACAAGTTCCATTCGGGGGCTAACGATTGAGGGTCCTCCAATCTGCGGTTAATCCTTCTCCAAGCACACCACCGGCTCGTGTGAATGACGATCTTGTCAGCCAAGTTGGCGTGGTGCGTATACGACCAGTCATGCCCGATGGAGACGATCATGACCTTAGAGCGCGTAACATCGGACGGATATCAATGCAACTTGAACCGACGGTGCGAGCGTACCCTGGGCGTCGAAACGTAAGTCTGGGATACGGATGGCGCGGAGGTAACTCTCCAGACAAAAGCGCCGCTGGCCAAACTTTTCGGCTACGAGAACATGGTTCGCGTGTTGAGCCGGGGCTATGAGACCAGTTTTGCTTCGTAGTCGCGGATGTGCCCATTAGGGCCAAAGACAACTGGCATGTTGGAGATCGACGTTCTACTCGTGGCCACTTTGAGCCGGGTGGTCAAGGCGCTGATGTGGATGGTTGACTGCCTGCCGTAGCTCCAATCGCCAACCCCGAGATAGCTGAGACCGGCCACCACACGCATCACGGCATCATCCACGGTGGCAAACTTGTTCTGCGCGTCCCACATGCTACCCGACCTACCAGAACGACACATCCGGCATGGAATTTTCATCTGGATAACCCTAGCACGTCTGATAAAACGTCCTCGATTCATGGACAAGAAGACCCTCACCAGCCTGTTCGTTGACTACCTCTTCCGCATCCCGGACTACCAACGCGGCTACGCTTGGGAGGAGAAACAACTCACAGACTTCATCCAGGACGTAGACGCCTTGGCCGAGGATAAGATGACCAACAGCCATTATACCGGCACCGTCGTGGTGTATTGTTCTAAGGGCGCGCCAACCTTGGATTACGGGACCAAGAGCCTTCCCGTGGCCGATGTGGTGGACGGCCAGCAGCGGCTGACGACAGCTTGCTTGTACCTCTCGGTCGTGATCCGTGCTCTGATCCAACACGGAGAAACCGATTACGCAAGTGCGACGCCGGAGTACCTCTACGCCGGAGCGGTTTGTAAGCTGACGCCCGGCAACCACACGGCCGACCTGTTCTTCGACCTCGTAAAATCCGGGCATCCAAACGCAGTTCCGCAGCTTCCGCACGAAAAGCGCATGGCGGCTGCTCTCGCGCGCTTCCAAAGGCACGTTGACGCTCAAATCGTCAAACGCGGCACGGCGGCGGTGGCCTACCTCAAAGAGCTTTTCAAGGCGGTCACCCAGCGCCTCCACTTCACGTTCTACACCATTGAGGAGGAGAGCGAGATTGGCATGACCTTCGAGTTGATGAATTCGCGGGGCAAGGACTTGTCCGTACTGGAATTGCTCAAGAACTACTTGATGCACTGGGTATCCAGGAACACCGACGCCGCCACGCGGCCCACGCTCACCGCTCTCATCAACAAAAGCTGGAGCGACGCCTACCGGAACCTCGGCGAGTGCGACGGCAACGAGGATCAGTGCCTGCGGGTCGTGTGGACCCTGTATTGCAGCCACCTGCCTAAGCACTGGGAGGGCTACGACAGCTTCAAGCAGGACGAGTACATCCCGCTACGGAACTTCGAGAATAGGACGCGCAACCAAACAGAGGCGTTCATCCGCCAGTTCACCGATGCGCTTGCGCAGGTCTCGGGCCACTACGCGGCCGTCACCAGCCCATCCGCCAAAAACACGTTCCCGGAGGAGCGCCGGTGGCTCACCAAAATCCACAACACGGGCAACGTCGCCAATTTTCTGCCGCTTTTGGTGGCGACCCGGATGCAGGTCCAAGCCGGGCACGTCACCGCCGCAGAATACACAGCGCTCCTGCAAGCCCTTGAGTGCTTCGCTTACCGGGTGTTCCTCTACAACGGCAACCGGAGTAATGCAGGCAAGTCGAACTTCTATCGCTGGGGTTCGGAAATCCTGCGTCGTAGCCAGACCGTTGGCAGCGTGACTGGGTGGGTGCATGGGCTGAACCGGGGCTACCTGTCCGAAAAGGATTTCATCGGAGCCAACGCCGTGATAGACGATTGGTACGGCGGCCGGCGGTTGCTCAGGTACACGCTGTACGAGTACGAACTGCACCTACTCGAGAAGGAGGGTCAGAACCAGCAGCCTGCCTTGGCTTGGGAGGACTTGGGCGAAGCCACCATTGAGCACATCTTGCCCCAGCAACCCGACAAAAGCTCGCACTGGCGGGCCGTCTGGACACGCGACGAGATTAAGGAGTGCCTGCACGACATCGGCAACCTCGTGCTCACACGAGACAACTCCAGCTACTACAACTTCGAGTTCATCCGCAAGAAGGGCAAGCCGGGGGTCGGCCCGTCCTACGCCAACTCGGACATCAGGCAGGAGCGGCGCATCGCCCGGTACGCGGATTGGACGCGGAATGAACTGGTCGAGCGACGTGGCGAGTTGGTAAAGTGGATGAACGACCGCTGGAAGACACCTGGAGGCGATGCTGCCGACGTGGCTGAGAACGAGGAGGACAACGAGGACGCAATGGCTTGATGATGTCTCCAAGACAATGCCAAACCCGCTCTCATTGTTCCGCGACACATGCGCCTCACAGAGTTGGCCCGCTACTCTATACCTGAAACGAAGACTTAGATGCCATCGAGAACAAGAGACTTATGCTCCATCACATCATACCAAAAAGGAAGACAGGAGCATTCTAAGCATAAGTAGGAACTACATCGACTAAAAGAACCTACGACTAATCAACAGTGGAAGCAAACCTGACCCTTTCAGTGGACGCCTTGGTACGATCCTTGGCTGTCAATCGTGGCCGCCCTATTTGTATGTTACTCGGAGCGGGTGCATCAATCTCCTCGGGTATGCCGTCCGCCCAGCGATGTATTTGGGAGTGGAAGCAGGACATCTTCGTGACAAATAATCCGACGCTCCGTGAATCTGTGGGGGAGCTATCCTTGCCAGGAACTCGACAGCGCATCCAACGCTGGCTGGATCAACGAAGCAGATACCCGGCTGAGGATGATCCAAACGAATACTCATTTTACGCAGAAGAGTGTTTTCCGACTGGACAAGATCGACGAGTCTTCTTTGAGTCATACGTTGCAAGAGCAAAGCCGTATCTAGGATACCGGCTCTTACCTCTTCTTGCGAAAGAAGGATTTCTGCGTACGGTTTGGACCACTAATTTTGACAACCTTGTATCTCGTGCCAGCGCGGTCGAGAATCTTACATGCATTGAGGTTGGGATTGATACTGGCCATCGTGCATCACGACCACAGTCGCAAGGCGAACTCAGGTTAGTATCCATGCACGGCGATTACCGCTACGACAACCTGAAAAATACGGAGACCGAGCTACAAGAACAGGAAGCCAATCTACGCAACGAACTTCTCTTGGAACTACAAGACTACGATCTTGTAGTTCTAGGTTATAGCGGACGCGATGCATCTATCATGGAAGTACTAGAGCAGGCGTATGGCGCACCAAACCAGTGCAGACTGTTCTGGTGTGGTTACGGAGCCACTGCTTCACCTCCAGTTGAAGGATTAATTACCTGCGCACGCTTAGCCAAAAACGACGCTTTTTACATCGCAACAGATGGGTTTGATGATCTGATGGCGAGGATCGCACTTCGCCAGCTTGAGGGAGAGGGATTAGCCAGTGCCAAACGGCTGTTTGAAGAAGCAGCAGAGCTAACAGATGTTCCAACAGCGTTCGTAGTTTCCAAGGACACACCCACGTCGCTTGTAAAGAGCAATGCATATTCCGTCATTTTGCCTCACTACGCGCTGAAAATTGCTTTAGAAATTCCCGCCGATGTGAAGCCCCGGGACTGGTTGGACGAACGCCTACCAGCCGGCAAAGGTGTGATCGTAGGGATGGATGATGGTGCTCTGGCCTTTGCAGATGCCTCCGACATCCAAGAAAGTTTCAGCTCTGCGCTGAAAAGCAAGCCGGTAACAACCGCTCTCTCTGAGCAAGATGTTGCGAGTGACGGACGGATACGTTCGCTTTTACGAAGGTCTCTTGTTCAAAGTGTGGCCAACTTGATACAAGCAGATTCGGACCAAAGTCGTCGAATTTGGGAGGTCAAACATTATACAGAACATCAACTGGAAGGTAGAAAATACCATGTACACAGAGCGTTATCCATCAGGCTTGAGGCAATCCGTGGAAAGTTTCATGCTGTTTTAATGCCCGAGGTCGTTGTAACAATGCAAGATGGCACTTTGGCTGATCGAGAGGTGAGTAAAGTTGTTCGCAACGCGGTTTATGGATTTCAGCACAATGATGTTTTTGATGCCGACTTAAACTATTGGACTCAACAAATTGCCGGAATTGACATACCTGTTCAAGGCGGCGGAGCCTTTTGCATGAGGCGCGCTCCTGTCTACGCTGGCTTGTACCAAAGGGGTCGAACAGCATTACCAGCTTCCACTCAGAAGCACGCTCGACAGCAAGGAATAGTAGTACCAGACGCGAGTCTTTTGTTTAGCTCATTGAACGGAAAGGTAGAGGTCAAGAATATCAATCCGTTGAAAGGACTTGTAGAAAATCGGCCTTGGGATTTTCGACTTACCACCTCTGGGCTTTCTGTGTCAATTGAGATTGCTGCAATCTGCCCAAAGCAAGACTTTTTTAAGTTGAAGAGGTTCCTTAACCAGCTTCAAGAGCGTTCACAACCAAAGCAATCGGAGAAAGATTACCTGCAAGAATTCCCAGGGTTTTCTTCGGCTTTTGGAGTGCCACTTACTTATCCTGATCAAGCAGGGCCTGCTTGGATTGATCTAGATGACATTGTTGCGGGAGACACTCTTGCCGCCGCAAAGCAACTCGCTAACCGAATCTGCAAAGCGCTTGATGCAATTCGTGGCCTACGCCCCGGTTCGATAGTTGCAATATTCATCCCAATGAGATGGGCTTCTTACGAGAAGGTTGAAACAGACAACGAACACTTCGATCTGCATCACTTCGTGAAAGCATATGCGGCGCGACATGGACAGAGCACACAATTTATACGTGAAAAAACAACTATCACGTCTCAGCCGTGCAGAATTCGGTGGTGGTTATCGCTTGCACTCTATGCAAAAGCTCTGCGCACCCCGTGGAGACTGGACTGTTTAGATGACGAAGTCGCCTTTGTAGGAATCGGTTATAGCTTAGACGGCGGGGCTACTCGCGGCAATCACGTTCTACTCGGCTGTAGTCATCTGTACAATGCTCGGGGAGAAGGTCTCCAATTTAGGCTGGGTAGAATTGAGAACCCTATCATTCGTGGTCGAAATCCTTTCATGTCCATTGATGATGCAAGAAGGACCGGAGAGACTATTCGACAGTTGTTCTTCGACTCTAAAATGAGATTGCCAAGTCGTGTGGTCATCCACAAGCGAACGCCATTTACAGATGACGAGCGGAAGGGGTTGCTGCAAGGCTTAGAAGGTGTAAGCAACGTCGAACTTATCGAAATCACAATAGAAGAGTCACTTCGATACTTAGCCTCAAAGATGTTCGATGGAAAACCAGAGATCGACAAATTCCCCATCCCTCGTGGTGCCGTCATTCTCCTTGATAAGACATCCGCATTATTGTGGGTACATGGCGTTACTCCTAACGCAATGAATCCAAATTTAAGATACTTCCAAGGAAAACGCCGCATTCCAACTCCCTTGCTGATCCGCCGGTATCATGGTCACTCCGATGTAACTCAACTAGCATCAGAGATTCTAGGACTGTCCAAAATGAACTGGAACACTTTTGACTATTACTCACGACTTCCTGCGACGCTCGACTCAGCGAGCGCGATTGCTACCATCGGCCCTTACCTCAGTGGACTAGGCTCAGCATCATATGATTACAGATTGTTAATCTAGAATCTTGATGCCTATGAAATTTGCACTGCAAATACATCTCCACGATTACCGACGTGCAACTCAAAGACCGTCCGAGCGGTGACCTGACAGCGAAATTCACTTTGGGTTTGAGTTGTGCCGACCAAGCGATGCAAGCACCATTTTGGTCTGGAAGCCTTGGACTACGAGCTTTCCACTCTCAAATATCTCGCGGCGTAGAGATATATGGTGTTAGCGAGGTAAGCGGGTATCAACTCGTTGATCTTTATTAATTGACCTCAAATCCTTGGTCTGTAAACTTCAATGTCCGGCAATTTTCCGTCACGTCTCTGACCACCTTTTCAGGCACGCCCGAAGGAATGCTGGCCTCGATCTCCAGGGTTACCCTGACGTTCGAGCCGACCAGACCAACGAGGTGCGCAATGACTTCTCTGGCGATCTGGTCGGCGTCGCGGCCAACCCGTTGCGGATCGAGTTGAACTGCCCCGTGAAACCTCGTCGGTCGCGCTGGTACCGGGAGAGTTTTGGTCCCTGTGAATGTGGTCCCACCGTCAAGCCGAAAGGGTTTATCGGGGTCGGCATTCTTTCCGCCATGATAGACTTCGTGGTCAGGATCAGGCACCCGAGCAGCCTGTTCCGCTTCGTGTTGCCGTTGCGCAGAACCTGACCTCACCAACACGCCAACGCTGTCTACGGAGAGCGCCATCTGCTGTCCGAAACGCAACGCGATGTAACGCCCGTTGATCTCGTCCCAACGGTCCGCGTAGGCAAAACCATCCTGCACCCAGGTCAAGGTCGAGACACCGTCTTGGGCGGCACCGATGAGCGCCTGCGGTCCGCTGAGCCGCTGGAGATAAGGAAAGCTCGCGTAGTCGTTGAGCAGGTCTTCGACCTTCACGAAGTCTTTGGCGTCTAGACCGTTCCCACGCCAGAGCGGGATGCGGTCCAAGTCAAGCCGCAGCACCGAGCCGGCCATTTCGCTGATGATGGCTCCTTCCGCCTTGAGCTTCTTCCAAACCCTGACCGCCAAGGGATCGGAACCTGAGACCCGCGACGCTTTCCAGGTGATTGGAGACGCCGGTGAGTCCTGCGTCGGTGCCAGCACGACCTGATAAGTCTCCGCGATGCGGCTTTGCACGGTCTGATCGGCGATCTTGCGCTGCGCGGTGGCTTGCGCCCGCTGGAAGTTGTCGAGGTTCAGCGAAGGTCGCTCCCCTTCTGCGTCGGACAGAATCGAACGCCACGCGAGGAAAGAGCGCGTTGCCTGCTCCAACTCTTCGAGCCGGGCACGGTCGGCGGCCAAAAACACCAACGCGTTCTTTCGCAGGCGGGGCGTGTTGCCGCGTGTGTCCAGCAACGCCTGCGCTGCCCGCAACGCGGGGCTATCGCCGTCTTTGGACCATTCAGTTTCCGGCCCTAGGATGATCAAGGCCGTCGGCCGCTCGTCCTGCACGTCGGCGGTCGTGGCCGGGAACGGGCAAATGCGCGGAAACTCACTACGGTTGCGCCGGTCGCTCAACTCCGCCCGGATGCGCTCGCGGATTTCGTCCAGCACCTTGTCTCGCTGCCTTTTCAGTTCCTCCGCCCGATCCGTCGCCAGTTTCGCCACGGTCGGCTGCGTCGCATACCAGTAACGGGCGCTGTCTTGGTAGAGGTAGGTCGCCGCTTGTGCCAAGTGCCGCAGGGCGTCGCCGAAAATAGCCGGCGACTCGCCCGGCAGGGCGCAACCGAGCTTGATGCTGCGGTCCTCCACGCCCCGGTTGGCTGCATCGGCGGTCGGTGCGGAGCCGATGAAGAGGGTGCGCGCCACCCGCCGCGTGGCGGAGATACGCCCGAGGTTCGGCTTCTGGCCGTCGAGCCTGCCGGGCGTGGCGTCCGGTCCGTCCACGTCCTTTTCGATCACCGCCGTCCAACCGGAGGGGAGGTATCGAGTCAGTTCCCCCTCGATCTTCTGTTCACCCACCGGCAGGTGCGCGGGCAGGATCATCAGTCCCTGGTCGCCGGATTGCCACAGGTGGTGGATCGCCGAGGCCATCAGTCGCAGCACGCCGCGCGTGCGCTGGAACCGCACCAAGCCCGACCAATCCTGGTACAACCGCTCGAACAACTCGGGATGCACGGGGTAGGCCAGTTGCATCTTGCGCAGGTAGTTGCCGTCCCGGCACTCAGCAGGGAACTCCCCGGCGTGTTTCGCATAGTGGTCGGTGAACGCCCGTACCACCAGATCGCGCTGCGTGAACGCTTCCTTCTCCGTGATCGGTTCGAATAGCCGCCGCCGCACGATCTCATAGCTTTCCTCTGCGTTGGCCGGACGCCACTGCGAGGCGATGCGCTGGAACACGTTGCGTAGCCGTGCCACGGCCTCGCGCCCCCGGCTGCCGCCGACCTCCTCGTCACTTACGCCCGCCGTCGGCGAGGAGCCGTCGCCATCGGATGACGCCGGGATGCTGACCACCAGCAAGGCTCCCGGCGTGGCCTTGACCTGTTCGCTCAGGGTCTGGGCGAAGGTGAATTGCGTCTCGAAGTCGCCGCCCGCCAGTCGCCGGTCGTCCATCAACTGCCGGGCATAAGCCACCCATTCGTCGATCAGGATCAAGCACGGGGCCGCGTCCCGCAGCACCTCGCCTAGCGCGGCTCCCGGCGTTGTGCCCGACTCGTCGGCGCGGCGGACCTTCTCGTAGGCCAACCTGCCACCGAGTTGCCAAGCCAGTTCACCCCAGAGCGTCCGCACGTCCGTACCGTCTGCCTTGCGGCTGCCTTGCTCCGGCCCGAAGTGGTTGCCAACGATCACCGCCCGCCGGACCGACGAGGGAGGTCCGCCGGTCGCACCGACCACCGCTTCCAGCCCCGGCAGGTCCGTCGCGGGCGTGCCGGACGCCAGATGGTAAAGCGCCAGCATGGAGTGCGTCTTGCCACCTCCGAAGGTGGTTTGCAGTTCCACCACCGGCTCGCCGCCGGGTTCGCCCCGCCAGCGGCGCGTGGCGCTGGTCAACAGGTCGCGCAGCCCGGCCGTTAGGAACGTGCGCCGGAAGAACTCCACCGGCTGCCCGTAGGCTGGCACGGCGCGGCCTTCGTACACTTGCCACAGATCGGCCGCGAACTCGGCCTCCAGGTACCGCCCACTCGCCACGTCGGGGTGCGGGGTCACCACCTCGCGCCACGGCTTCAAGCCGCTGGGAGCCGCCCCCTCGATGGGCTGGTAGGCTTCCTTGCGCCGCTCGTTGTACACCATGCGGTCGAAAGTCGCCCGTCGCAGTTCGTGCTTGGAGAGGTCCACCGCGTCCGCTTCCTTGACCGCGCCGACGGCCCGCAAAAGCCGCGTCACGCTGTCGAGCGCGCGGTCGGCGTCGTCGTTGGAGAATGGCTCCTGGTGCGCCCAGGCGTTGCGCACGGTGATCAGTTCGTTGACGATGGAGCGGTGGGCGCGTCCTAGCCGGTTAGAGAAAAGGTCCTTCCACTCGCGGTCGAGCAGCACGAGCAAGGCGGCCACGTCGATGGCCTCGTCCGCGATCTTTAGCCGTGTGTCCGACAGGAAGACACGGGTGCGCTCGCGCCAAGTCGGACCGTAGGCGTCGGCCAGTTCCCGTTCGAGGAAGGGTTGGAGTCCCTGGCGCAAAAGTTCCAGCCCGAGGGCGACACGTTCTTGGTTGGTCGTCGGCATAGAGGGTTAGTCAGTCTTGTCCATCATAATGACAGGTCTCGTGGAGGTGCTGAATCAACTTTTTGCCCACGGGCAGGATCGGAGCATAAAGCCGCGTCCACTTCTCGTGAAAGTGCTGGTCCTGGTACGCGGGTGGGACCGGTTCCGCCGCCAGTTCCAGGAACAACTCGCGGAATACCTTCCAACCCGCGTCCGTCTTGCTGCGCACGCCCTCCTTCATCAGCCCGCGTTGCAGCAGGAACATCAGCGTCATCCGCTCGCCAACCGACAACGACCGGGGAACCGCCTCACCACGCAGGACTCCCAGCCCGACCCCGTAAACCTCCCGTTCCACGCCGTGATTTGAACCATACGCATAGCCGTCAAAACGCAGGGCGCACGTCAGCAGCCAGTCGTTTTCGCTGCCGTCATCGAGGTTCGCCGGCTGCGGCGGTAAGGGCGGGTTCTGAAAGAACAATCCGTCCAGGTACATCGAGACGCTGTGTGCGTGCAAGGAGTCCAGCGACCCAGGCGGGAAAGCCGCCATCAACTCCGGGCAAAACTGCGCCAGCCACCCGAACTCGATGTGGCTGACAATCGCCAACCGACCGTCCGAGGTCCCCGCCCCATCCGGCCCCATGATCCGACCTGCCAGAAAGTTGTCTCCGTGGTGCAACACTTTCAACCGAACGGAAAAGTCCTGCGCACCTACGGTGTGGAGCGCATGGAGGAAGTCGATCTCCAGCAGCCCCCGGCCCGTTTTCAGCGGCGTCACGCGCCGCAGGTGAATCGGCGAAAACCACGACAGACAACGTCCACCTCCGTAGCCGGGCAGCATTTGCCAGCCGAACCACTGCGGCGCAACAAGCTGGAAGGCCATCGTTTCTATAGGAGAGTTACTCCGCCACGCGCTGCTGATAGGTGCCGGGCCATATGTGTGAGGGATCAGAGGTCGGCGGTGGTAGCCAACAAAGCATGAATTATCGTGAGAATGCTGCGACCGCGACGGTAGGTGCTTACCACGTTCTCCGCTTCGCCGTCCATCCTCCAGACCCGGCCATCTTCGCGCAGGCAGAGTTGTGGTTCCTCACCACGCAGGACGAGCCACGTTCCGACCACGTTGCGTTCCAAGTCGGACTCGTCTTCTGCCCGCAGAGCGGCTTCGGCGGCTGAGAAGGCAGCCAGGGCCGGATGGCTGCCGCAACCCTCGAAGCCGGACGAGTCGATGAACGCGCTCTGGCAAGACCACATCACCGGGGCGAAGGCGTGCAACGCGAGGAGGGCGGCGACCGAACGATAAACCACCACGCGCGGGATGGATGCGGGTAACCGGGCGGGTACGTCCTGGCCGATTTGCGCACTCGCCCGATTCACGAGGTCGCACATCGGGGTGTGAGTGACTTCATCCCAGATGGGCCAGCACTCCTCACGGGCCGGTTCGCCGCTGTCCATCTGCTGCTGGGCGTGGAAGGTGCCGTTGCGGTTCAGGTTGGCCACCATGCCAAGCGTGGGATGCATCAGCGCGAGGCAATCGTTCTGCCCACCACCCGGATGGTACTGGTAGATGCGGAGGACCGGGGTGCGGCGGCAGAGTTCCGTGGCGATCCGCCAGGAAGCCGCCTCGACCACGGCGGAATGATCTGGGATCACAGGGCGAGCGTCAGAGCAGTTCCGCCTGCTGCGGCACGACGGGTCTGTTGGCGGCCTGTTCCTGCGCCAGCTTGACGAGGTCAGGCCAGCTTTGCACCAAGCCGTTGTAGTCCAAGGCTTCGGCGGGGCGCTTCTTGCGCTCGGCGATGGTGTAGAGCCGGTAGGCGAGTTCGCGGGCGGTTTCGGCCCGGACGCCGAGCTTGCCAATCATTTCCGCCGCCGCCGGTTCGCCGATGGCCAGGGCGCGGATGAGGTGGTGAACCATTTCCCAAATGGTGAGCCGTGCGTCGGCGAGCGGGTCCCAATCAGCGGGCAGTTCGTCGGGACGGAAGAGGCGGACCTTGCCGCGCGCGGAAATGAGGATGCCCGCATCGGCCAGACCGGAAATGCTAGTGTTCTTGGCCTTGGAGAGCATTTCGGCCACGCCGTATTCGCCCTCGGCAAAACCGTATTGCTCGAACCACGCCAACGCCCAACGGGTGTCGCCATCGAAGTCGCCTTCTTGTTCGGCCAAAGCGGTGTCGAGCGTTTGGTTGATGAGGGTCAATGCTTCGCGGACCTTGAGTTGCTTGCCGTCCGCATCGAGCACTTTCGCATAGCGGGTAAAAACGGCCATGCCGGGGCCGATTGCGGCTTGCGCTAAATCGACCGGTGCGATGTTTCCCGCCTGCAAATGCCGCAACGCCTCCGGCAGTTCCCGCCCGAGTGCAGCCACGAACTCCCGCCGCGTCGCTGTCGGCGCATTTATCGCGCGCGGTCGGCAGACGAGAACGATGCTGGAAGCAAGGGCATTGGAATTTGTGCCGCGCATTCGGTTCGCAAGTTCTGTTCGCATCGGCCAAGTGCCGCTCGTAGCAAATCCAGCACGAATAACAGCATCGAGGAATGTCTCCCAGCCTGTACTAGCTGTGCCAGAATTGTTGTCACTTTCCGCTTGTTTGAAAGCGTAGTAAATCGTGACAGGAAAAGCCGAATGCGCTTGCTCCGCTAGGCGATGCATTGCTCCAGTCATGCCATTCAGAAAAAAGGCTTCTGCCTTCTCGCCGCCGCCGTGTCGTTCAGGAGTTGCGACAAGCTCTTCCGTTTTCGGTGTCGTCAACGTCACGAAAAGATCTGGAAAGGCTTTCCGAAGCGAGTGACGCAGCCACACATAAAAGAAATCAGAAAGGTCCGCGTAGCCGACATTATCATAATAGGGAGGATCAGTTGAAATGAGCCGACCATTGCTTAAAGACTGAGTGCTCGCATCTGCTTGGATGACGTGTCCGGCAGTTGTGTTAGGAAAATCGGCGAGAGCTTTCGCTACAAGTTCGATACTGCTGCGGTAGTTGCCAGAGGCGTCGCCAAGTGGATTTGACTCACCGAAATCCCAAGTCATAGGCAATGCTTGCCTGCTGAAAGTGTTGATGAGGCCACTCTGTGTGGGTGTGGGGTCCCATCGAGCGAGCGAAGAGCCACGATCAACAACTTTGTCGAGCGCAAACGATAGATAAACCCCGACCGTTTCTGCATACGCTATTGCTCCACGTCCGCCGTCACGCAGCACTTTTGAATCGTCAGGTGATCCTACCTCACACGACGCGCGGAAAATTTCATTTACGGCCTTATCAATAAGATCGGAAAACGTCGTGAGAACGGTGAGCTGTCGTGACGTGAAAAGGTCGCTCCACTTCGTCATTCCATAATTGCCTACTCGAAAGCCAAGTGCCTGCTGGAAGAACTCCACGTCCGGTTTCCACTCCGGCATCGCCTTCTTCGCTGCCGTCTCATGCTCCGGCGTGGGCGGGAGATAGATGCGCCCGCGTTCGCCCTCGGCTACGATGGCCATGAGTCGCGCGCCCATCCGCCCGGCCTTGCCCTCGGCCTTGATGTAGTCACCCGCGATGGGCGTACCGCTCATCACGCAACGGAAGTTCGCCCCGCGTGCGAGCTTGGTGCCCATCTTGGCCACTTCCGAGTCAGTCGGCTTGCCCACGCGCACCTCAAAACGGTAGCCGTCGTTTTCGATGATCGGTTCGACCCACGCTTCCTTACCCGGCTTGGTCGAGAGCATGAACGTGGACGCCAGCGGCACATCCACTTCTCGGAAGGCCGGGTTCGAGCTTCTCACCGTCCGCGCCCAGAGCCACGCGATGACCGTCAGCTTCTGGCCCGCGTATTTCACCAAGTCGGGTCGCTCCCGCGCCATTTCCGTCGTGACCTCGATCTTCGGGTACAGATGGCCGATGCGCCGTTCCGCCTCGTCGCGCATCCACTTGCCGTAGTAACGAACGTCCTCGGCCAATCCTTGCGTGCCCTGCCACGTTTTCGTGCCAAGCTGCCCCTTGCGCGCCTCCGGGTTGACCGGCGGGCGTCCCGCGAACTTGGGCGGAATCTCGATCATCGCCTTGTTGATAAGCACGGCCACCGGGTTGAGGTCACTGGCAAACGCCTCCAGGCCGAGCCGCTGCGCCTCCAAAGGCAGCGCGCCGCCCCCGGCGAAGGGGTCGTGGAAGGCGGGCAGCTTGTGGCGGTCGAAGAGTTCCTTCGCGCGGGGATGCCCGGCGTTCTGCGCGCAGGCCCGCCGCCACGACTGCCAGATTTCTTCGCGCGCCCGCTGCAACACCGTCTCGTTGGTGGTGTTCTCCCACTTCACCAAGTCCTCGATGATGCGAAACAGCCGCTGCCGTTCCTTTTCCTGCTTGGCCTCGGTCGGGAACAGGTCCGGGTTAGCGGAGGGATCGTCCACCATCTGCGCGAAGATGACCGCCCGCGCCGCCGCCAACGGACGCCGCGCCCACCACAGATGCAGTGTGCTCGGGTGGCCGTGCCGGATAGATTTCTCCCGCGCGCTGGCCGCGTTGATGGCCTCTAAAGGCAGAGCGACCTCAATGAGTTTTTTGCGGATGGGGGGAGGAGTCATTTCTTGCCGGAGGGAGGTTTGGAAAGCAGTTCGGGATGCTGGGTCCGCAGCCAAGCGAGCACCTTAGGCTGCAACTCGCGGGCGTAGGCGATGAGTTCGTCGGCGTCGCTTTCGCTGACGGCACCGGTGCGTTCGTACTCGACCACGTTGCGCTTGCCACGGCAGGCGTTCAGGTAGTCGGCGTCGTCCTTGTGTTCCACGCCCAGGATGAGCGGGAGGGCGGCAAGCGTGCGGAAGTGGGCGAGGTTCTGAACCGGCCTGTAGCCGGAAGCCGAAAGCAGAACGGTGCAGAGCTTCAAGGCGGCGTTGTAGGCGATGCCAAACCGCCAATCGTCGGAGGTGCCCCCAGTCTCGGCGTCACGAAGATCGCGTTCCACGATGGCGAGCAGGTCGCTGATTTCCTGCCCGCTGGTCGCGTGCGGCTTCAACCAGCCGTTGTCAGCCCATTGCTTCAAGCTCATGTTCGTTTCCGATGATGAAAAGATGCGGAGCGGCCAGTACGGACGAAACGAAGTGCTCGCCTTCGCGCTTGCGGCGTAAAAATTCTTCCGCGCTCAACACGTAGGGATTGATCTCCCGGCCCAGCTTATCCGGCACCCCGGCCAGCAGGCGGGAAAGCGTCCGCAAGCCAAGCCCGCCGACGATGAAAAGGTCCACGTCGCTTCCGGCGCGATCCTTACCGCTGGCCATTGAGCCGAAGACAAAGGCGAGGCGAATTTTTGCCTGTGCCTGGGTCAAGGCTTCCCGTAGCACCTCCACCAAGCCCGACGTTTTCAGAACGAGGTTGTGGATGTCGCCGTAGAGCGGATGATCGCGGCGAGCGGCGTACAAACGCCGGTTGCCATCGGCATTTTTTTCGATCAGGCCGAAGTTCTCCAAGCGCGCCAGTTCCTGCCGCACGGTGCCCACCGACAGGCCCGAACGCCGCTCGATCTCGCGCAGGTGCAGGGGGGTGTCGCTCGTGCCGAACAGGAGACGGAACATTTCCGCCTTCACGCGCGAGGAGAGCAAATCAGCCAGGGTACCCATCGTTTGGTTTGACCATACAATCGTGCGGTTAAACCGATCAATTCAATTTCGATGGTTGCGCTAGGACGGCGGTTGTCCCTGCGCCAGCAATTTGGCGAAGTCATAATTGACGCTGGTGACGCCGAAGTCCGGTTCGGCGCGGAAGGGCCGCCGCACGTAATGGACGCGGTGCGCGTCTCCGTCAAACTCCACGATGGCGAGGATGAAGTCGTCGGGTTTGTTGAGAGAGTACCGGATTTCGTTGTGGGTGACGGTGATCGTCGGCGCACCCGCGACCCGGCCTTTGACCTCGATGAAACGCAGCCGTCCGGTGCCGGGCACACGGGACTCGATGTCGTAGCCGAGCTTTTCGAGTTCGCGGTCCACGGGCTGGAAACCGAGGCCGCGCTCCACGTCCATGATGACGGCCCGCGCCCGAGCCGCGCTGATGGAGGTGTCCACGGGCGAACGGTAGGCGGCGCGCGGGTGGCCCTGCATCTTGCGCACCAGCCCGGCGGGTACGACGAGCACCCCACCGATGACGACCGGCGGCAGCGGCGAGAGTTTCGCTTCCTGGGCGAGTTCTTCCAGCCGTTTTTGCAGGCGAGCCTGGAGGGCGTCCGCGCGTTTACGGGCCTCATTGGAGTTGAGCCGCGCGTTCGGCTTGCCCGCGTCTTCCTGGTTGCGCAGGGTCATGCTGCGGTGATCCCAGTAGGTGATCTCCTTGGTCAGCCGGTCCTTGACCGCCGCTTCCGTCTTGGCGATCCAATCTTGCTTGCGCGTCTTGACCTCGGCGAAGTGCTCTGGCACCAGGGTGGCGACGGCGTGGTCCAGGGCACGTTGTTCGAGGTCGGCGGTCAGCCAGGAAAACTCGGGCCGCGCCAGTAGGATAGCGGCGGTGGGTTCCTGGTCGAGGAGCGGACGGTAATCCAGGTAAGGGGCGTAGTGCAGGGTACGCGCCTCGCCCGACTCGCCCATTTCGACGTAGAGCAACTGCTTGGAAACGATTCGCCGTTGGCCATTGCGAACGCTGCTGGCGTCCTGGATGGAATGTTCCAACTGGAACAGCACGCGGGGCGTCGTGCCTTCGTCGCGCTCGTCCACCAAGACCGTGCCGCGCTTGAGGAGGTCGCGGTGACGCTCGATGATCAAATCCAGCGTGCAATCCAAGAGTGGGTACCCCGGGCAGATGAAAGCCGCCATCGGCTGACCGGGCACGTTGATGAGCGACTTCTCGAACGTCACGCGCTCGTAGCGCGAAAGGATGGCCTCTCCGGTGCCGATCAGCCGGTCACGGTTCCGCACGGAAGCGGGGACATGCGTGATCTCATAGCGTTTGGATTCGCGCTCCCGGACGGTGCCGCCCTCGCGTCGGAAAGCCTCCAGGAAGAACGACTGGATGTAGTGAGGCTGGAGGCGGCGGGCCTCGGCGCGCTCCATTTCCTCACGGATCGTCCGCACGCGGCTGGCGTCCATCGCGTTATGGGCCAGCGCGCGTTCCTCCAGCAGGTTTTGAAGCTGCGAGCGATCCAGCGCGTTTTCTACGGCCTGCATCAGCCGGGCGCGCACGTCGGCACGCGCGCCGTAGCGCACGGCTTCGATGAGCAGTTCGCGCAGGGGTTTGCCCTCGAAGTTCACCTTGCCGATCACGTCAAACACCTTTCCACCGAGGGCTTCGCGCGCTTGGTTGAGCTTCTCCAACAGGGTGGAGTACACCTCGCCCTCGCGCGTCTTGGCGGCGATCAGGTTCCAGACGTGGCAGACCTCGGTCTGCCCGATGCGGTGGATGCGCCCGAAGCGTTGCTCCAGGCGGTTTGGGTTCCAGGGCAGGTCATAATTGACCATGAGGTGCGCCCGCTGGAGGTTGATCCCCTCGCCCGCCGCGTCGGTCGCCAGCAGGACCTTGACCTCGGGATCGTGCCGGAAGGCTTCTTGGACTTGCAGACGGTCCTCCCTCCCTACCCCGCCGTGGATGACCCGCACCGCGTCCGGGTTACCGAGCAGCGTCGAGATACGTTCCCTCAGGTAATTGAGCGTGTCGCGGTGCTCGGTGAAAATGACGAGCTTTTGATGCACCGAGGGCACGATGTCGGGCGCGTCTTCCCGCACCCGGTTGGAGATCGCGGCGGGGGTAAAGATTTCTTCCAGCACGCGGGAGAGTTCGTCCCATTTACGGTCGGCGGAACTCCGGCGCACCGCGTCCGCCAGCGTTTCGAGCCGCGAGAGCGTGACGATCTCGGCTTGGAGTTCGGCGATGGTTTGCGCCGCCGTGGCTTGGTCTGCCAGGGTGTCTGTTTTCTGCCGGGCTTCCTCGTCGGGGGAGTCTTCCAACTCGTCCAAGGATTCGTCGTCCAGGATCGGCGTGCCCTGGTGGATGAGCGTGACGGCCTCAGCCCCGCGTTTGAGTAACTCGCACTCCTGCCTCTTGTCCTCCAACCGCGTTCGCCGCCGCCGCAGGGACTGATAGATGGCTTCGGGTGACGAGGCGAGCCGCCGTTGCAGGATCGTCAGGGCGAATCCCACGGTGCCGGCCCGCCCCTCGCTCTGCATGGCCTCGGCCCGGTTAAACTCCGTGGTCACGTACTCCGTGACCTCGCGGTAAAGCCGCGCTTCGGGTTCCGAGAGTTCGTAGGGCGCAGTGTGCGCGTGGCGTTCGGGGAAGAGCGGCTTGCCATCGAATTTCAGGAGGTCTTCCTTGACCATGCGGCGCATGAGGTCGGACACATCGGAGGTGTGGACGCCATCCCGGAAGCGTCCCTCAAAACGGTCGGCGTCGAGTAGCGACATGAAGAGTTGAAAGTCCTCTTCCTTCCCGTTGTGCGGTGTGGCCGACATCAACAGGAAATGTCGTGTCAGGCCGGAGAGCAGTTGTCCCAGTTTGTGCCGCTTGGTGTACTTGATCTCCCCACCAAAGTTCGTGGCGGACATCTTGTGCGCCTCGTCGCAGACGATGAGGTCGTAACGGCAATCCGGGGCGGAGAGCTTTGCCTGCACGTCCTCGTTGCGGCTGAGCTTGTCCAGCCGGGCGATGGTCAGATGGTTCTCCAGGAACCAGTTGCCGGTGCGGGCGGCTTCGAGCTTGTCGTTCGTTAGAATCTCGAACGGCAGGTGAAACCGCCGGTAGAGTTCGTCCTGCCACTGTTCGGCAAGGCTTCCCGGGCAAACGATCAGGCAGCGTTGCAAGTCGCCTCGAATCATCAACTCCTTGATGAGCAACCCGGCCATGATCGTCTTGCCCGCGCCGGGATCGTCGGCTAAGAGAAAGCGCAACGGCTGGCGCGGCAGCATTTCGCCGTAAACCGCGGTGATCTGGTGGGGCAGCGGGTCAACGATGGAACTGTGGACCGCCAGAACGGGATCAAAGAGGTACGCCAAGCGGATACGTTGCGCTTCCGCCACCAGACGAAATAGCTGACCGTCTCCGTCGAAGCTCCAAGGACGGCCCGCCTCGGCGATTTCGAGGGAGGGTTCGTTGTCGCGGTAAAGAAGTTGGTTGCCCAGCTTCCCCTCGGAATCCTTGTAGGTCAGATCAATCGCCTGGGAACCGAACCACCGAACGCTCAGCACCGTCACAATGCGGTCGGGGACAATCCCTTTGATGGAACTGCCCGGTTGGAGTTGGTCGAGGGAGGCCATCTTGGCATCGTACTATGCAAAGCTGGCGGAAAACAACGATCAGAAGGCTGGAGACCGAACTTCTCGGCAGGTTCGAGGGCGTGTGACGGGTTTATCCAAACCGCCGGACCGGTATAACAACATGTAGTCAGCCGCGTCATTGCAACGCTTCAAACCGAAGCTCGACATGCGTTTACACAAAAAGTCGCGCGCACGCGTGTGCCCAGCGCTGCCAACCATGCGCCCTTTGGGCAGAGCGAAAACGGTGACATCCGCTCGTAATGAAGCAATGTCCGCTCGGTAATTTCATGAGGGTGTCCCGGGCCATATAAGGGCAGAAGCCACCCTATGGAAGCTGACCTTTTCTGTGACCCGGCATGTGTAACCCAACACAAAGCTGGCCTTGGAGTTGCTGAGCACGTCACGCCCATGGCTCGGATCGTACCAGACATCCTGCCCCGGTCCGCCTCGGCCGGGGAACGCCGCCTGCATGGCGTGCTGCGCCGTCTGCCCGAGGATTGTGTCGTGTACTACGAGCCGATGGTAGGTGACCGTTGCCCCGACTTCGTGGTCATCTGCCCGGAGTTGGGCCTTCTCGTCATCGAGGTCAAGGGCTGGCGCAGCAAGGACATCCTGGCCGCTGACGACCGCACTGTCCAAGTCGCCGACCACGGCCGACCCGTGCGCAAGGTCCACCCGTTGCGCCAAGCCCGCGACTACATGTTCGCGCTCATGGACCGCTGTCGGGTGCATCCGGCCATCGGCCCGCTGCTACGACCCGACGGCTTCCACGAGAACCGCTTTCTCTTCCCCTTTGGGTACTTCGCCCTGCTCTCCAACATCACCGAGGCGCAACTCAAGAGTCATCCAGGCGGCGACCTGACGGCCGTGTTCCCCACGCACCGGGTACTGCCCCGCGACGTGTTGGCCGAACTCGAAGGCTGTCAGAGCGCGGCGGACCTGCACGAGGCCCTGCGACCCTGCTTCGTGAAAAGCTGGCCCTTTCCCCGGCTAGACGGACGGCAGGTGGACGCCCTGCGCGCCATTATTCACCCCGAGATCGTCCTCGAACTGCCGCTGGAGTACCATCCTGCGTCAGTACCCGTTTTCCCACCTCAACCATCCCGCACCGTCGCACCGCTTGTCATCCAGGTTCAAGGAGCAGCGTCGGCATCTGCCGGATCACCCGAGCGAAACGACGCTTCCCCAGGTGCGCAGCCTGTCGCCGGAACCCCTTCGCTGCGGGTGCTCGACCTGCGCCAGGAAAATCATGCGCGTGCTATTGGCGGTGGGCACCGCATCCTCTCAGGCGTCGCTGGCAGCGGCAAGACCGTGGTTCTCCTGGCCCGCGCTAAGCTCTTGGCCCAGCGCGATCCCGCCGCGCCCATCTTGGTCCTGTGCTACAACGTGACCTTGGCCAGCTTCCTGCGCGGCCAGCTACAAGAACACGCCAACGTCGAGGCTTGTCACTTCGAGGGTTGGGCGGTAGTCAACCGGGTACGCCGCGACCGGCAGGCGGAGGAGGGCGACCAAGCCCTGGGCGAGCGGTTCCTGGCTGTCCTGGAGGCGGGCCGGGTACCCGATGCACGCCGCTTTGCGAGCGTCTTGGTGGATGAGGCGCAGGACTTCGAGGCGTCGTGGTTCCGGTGCGTGCTGGCGGCCATGCAGGACCCGGTGGATGGCGATCTGCTCATCGTTGGCGACGGCAACCAGGGCGTGTACCGGCGCGGCAAGGTCAGTTGGAAGGCGCTCGGCATCCAGGCAAAAGGGCGCACGATCTCGGGCCGCTTTGGGCTGGACATCGACTACCGCAACAGCCGCGAGATTGCCGCCTTGGCGCAGGTGTTCGCCGAGGGCGCTTCGGCAAGCGAGGAAGGCAACGAGGACACCATCGGCACGCCGTCGCTGGATGTGGACCGCTGCCCCCGCGCAACCGGCCGCAAGCCCGTGCTGTACAAGGAACCCAGCCGCCGGGCGGAGTGCGCCCGGGCCGTGCAGATGGTCAGGGACCTCCTGGCGGGTTGCTGGGCGGGCGAGAGCTTACCCGAGCCGTTGCGCCCCGAGCAGATCGGCGTCCTCTACCGTCGGCTAACGCGGGGAGATCAGCCGCTCTTTGCCCACCTGCTGGACGACCTGCATCAGGTTGCCCCAGTGCGCTGGCTCAACGACAAAGACGACCCGAAGGCGCGCACGCGCGTGTTGGAGCCGGGTGTGAAGGTACAGACCATCCACGCGGCCAAAGGCCTCCAGTACCGTGCCGTGATCCTCCTGTGGGCAGACGACTTGCCGTACCTGCCGCCCGGGTGTCAGCAGGACGAGCAGGCCGAGCGGCGGCTCTTCTACGTGGGGCTGACGCGCGCCGAGGACTTCCTGGCTTTGACCGCGCCGACCTCCTCATCGCGCTCGCCGCTCACACGCATGGTCGAGGTATCAAAGCGCATCGTCGTAGGCTAGACCCGCCAGTGCGTTTAGGGTCTCGTCCGGCTGCTCCTATACTGGGAGAGCGGACCACCTCCCACCGACCGCATCAACGCCACATGGCTCGGGTAGCCGTGAGGGCGCACGACTGTCGCTTCGCGCTCGCAAATTCCTTCAAGTGTGAGGACGGCTTGAACTTGGAGCAAAATAAACCTTCCCGACCATGGATTCCTCAAGTCCAAGGACCGCCTCGGCTTGAAGGGAAACAAGCCCCCGGCAAAAACGGCGATTTGTGGACAAGCCTCCGCTTTTTCTGCCGCGAAAAGGTCCTTGCCGGCTAATTCCCGTAAGTAGTGGTCATCCTGCTACTTTGCCCTTTTTACGGCGGGAAGGGGCGCGCTGCTCTCGGACGGCAGATTTTTCTTCCTTTGTCAGGGCCGTCTTGAGCGTATTTGGCGCGTCAAGTCGCAGAGCCGCTGTGATGCGTAAGAACGTGTCGAGGCCGGGCACCCGCATCCCGCGTTCCACGTAACTGACCATCTGATAAGAAAGCCCGGCCCGCTCCGCTACCTCGCTGAGTGAAAGTCCCTGCTGGCAACGCTCCGCACGCAGTAGTTCGGCCACTCTCGTGCAGACCGCCTGATAGGTGAGGGCCTTCTTGGACACCCACCCATGCCTACGGCGGAATGGAGTTGCACCCGCATGTAACAATTGTTATATCCTGACGCCAGTCGGGCCGAGTAATTGACCCTACCTAACCCTGACCTACACACCTTTCCGCGCTCAAAGCACATCCACGCCGCTTTGTTTTCCCAACCCACTGTCTTCTCCTTATCCGTGAAAAAGCACACCTTCCTCGCCGCGCTTGGCGTTGTCTGCACCACGCTTTTTCTCGCGCCCGCCGCCCCCGCCGCCTCCAGCATCGCGTATTCGCCGGACACCTGGTAC
>CAXTQD010000009.1:0-34099 GCA_964246175.1 uncultured Chthoniobacterales bacterium
ATCTTGGCCTACCTTACCTCAACCTATCGCTCAATCACGCTGAGAATCGCTGTAATATTGCGTTCTCAGTCCGTCGACGGACCGGCCACTGCTCAGGTGTCCGGTCTTAAGGCCGTTGTGGGCTCAGGGTCGCTTCAGTCGAATCGGCGGCAGGTTCCGATGGGAACGTGTGGGGCGTGAAAAAATCCTGCGCCGCATAGATGGTGTCTGGGTGTCCCCGCCGGTGGGCAAGGGCAACCCCTACTCCTAGGAAGTGGAGTCCGGGATCGGCGATGTGTGCGCGGTGCAGCGGCGAGTGCATCCATTGCGCCAAGATCACCCGGGCGAAGCCTTCGTAGGTGCGCATCGGCAGCGGTGAACCGCCGGGCTGGTAAGAATAAACCGGACGACCTTCCACCGGACGGGTGTAGAAGAGCCTGCCTGGAGTGATGTCCGGCACGAGGTTGTAGGCAATGTTCTCTGCGGCGAGATGCGGCCGAAGCCCCTGTTGTACGAGCCGATCGTACGAGGTGAGCGGCGTTCCTGGAGTCGAGGGTTCGTCGTGCGCGAGCCGGTGGTGGCCAGCCATCCACTTGGCGTGCAACCGCGCTGCCTCAGAAGCTTTTTCGTCAGGCAAGAACGCGGGCAGCTTGAGGTCCACGCGCTGCTGGTTGGTCTCCTGGAAAATGGCGGCTGCCAGCAAAGACTCAGAAAAGTCTGCGGGGTCTATGGGCTTTTTCGCCACCTCCAGCCGACAAAACTGCGACGGAGTGTAGTCGCGCATCCAGTTGGCGGAGGCACTTGTGGAAATGACCACACTCGCCAACACGGCGCTGACCGCCAACATCAGCAGAGACAAACAACGCAATACGAATGAAAGGAGCATGGACAGGCTCTATCCTAGCGAACCGCCTCGACACCGACTATGGAAGCGCCGCAGCTTCCTTCACCGGCGGCGGTTCGCTCAAGATAATTTCCTCCTCGTCGGGTACCGGTTCGTCGGCAGATAAGCCGAAGCGTCCAGCCAATTCCGGCGCATAGCGCACCACGTCGTTACGTAGCCGTCGCAGGGCGAGATCTTTGGACTTCGATTCCAACATGATGTCGAACTCGGCGTCAGCCGGATACCGCCGCATCAGGTCGATAAACGCGAACGGATCCGCGTAATCTGCGTGCCCGGTCCAGATCGGCGGCATCGCCACGGTTTCGAGCTTCTTGGTCTTGCGGTTACGGCGCTTGAGTTCGCGCATCTGGGTGCGCGGTGAGGAAACATGCACCTTCGGCCGCACACCCGCCGGCCACGTCGCCAAGAACTTCGCCGCCGTCTCACCCAAGTCGAGTCTTTCAAGGTTGTTGCAGCAGAAGTGGTGCGAGTCGAACACGCACGGTACCCCCGTACGGGAGTGAAGTTCGAGCACGTTCCCGGCAGAGTAGGAGATGTCGTCATTCTCCAAGACGAGCCGACGCTTGGACGCTTCGGGCAATGCCTTGTAACTCGCTTCCCAACGGTCCATGGCCGCGGCCTTGTCGCCGTACACGCCGCCGACGTGGACGATGATGACGCTCTCCGGACCTGCGCCCATGTGGTCGAGGATCGTCGCCTGACTTTCGATGTCGAGAACGCTCTTGCGGTTCAATTCCGGGTCGGGGCTGTTGAGGATCGTGTACTGAGAGGGATGGAAGGACAGCCGTAGCCCGATCTCACGCGCTCGGCGGCCGAGGGCGTCGAGTTCGGCGAGAGACTCCGCCACCTGCCCATGGAACTGCGGCATGTCCGGGTGCGTGACGTACGGAGCTACGTCCGAGGACATGCGGTACATCGTGATCCCCTGCTTCTCCAGGTAGCCGAAGATTGAGTGGAGGTACTCCAGCGAGGTCTTGAGATGCGGGTTCTTCTGCCAACGGCGGGTGTCGTTGCTCTTGAGGCCGGGCTGGCCGAGCACGAGGACGGCGAAACCGAGGCGGGATTTGGGAGGAGTCACTGCGGTCATTTCGTGGAAAAAAGCTCGGGTTCGGCCAGGACGGAAGCAACGGGGGCAACTTCGTCGGCGACCTGCATCTCCGGTCCGAAGCCGAGGTCGCGCGCGAAGACATTCCAGACCGCGGTCGGCAGCGCGCCGCCGCCGGCTTGGTCATGGCCGTTGCCGTAGTGGTTTTTGTCGGCCCCCTTGGGGCGGTGTTTGCGGAAGAAGTCGAGGAGGTTCTTGTCCTTGCCGCAACGCGCGGAGAAATGCACCCAGCCCGGCCGGTAGCCGGTGTTCACCCCCATGACGATGAACTTCGGTAGCCGCGTGCGCCAGATCTGCGCGACGAGCGGGTGCACCTGGCAAGGCGTGTGGATGCGGATCGCCGCCGCCTCACCGGCGAACTTCGGCCCGGCCTTCTTGGCTTCGGCGTAGGCGGCGTTAACCTCTTCCTTGTCACGGCGCAGAGAGTCGGCCAACGGCCCCTCGCCCTTGGCAATGTCGCGGGGACCCTGCGCGGCGAGGAGGAGTTCCAACGCCTTGGAGGCATCGCCGCTGGGTGAGCGGCGCGGGGCGTTGAGGAGGGTGACGGTATCGCGCAGGACACCGACGCCGTAGCGTTTCTTCGATGCCGCGATGATGGCGAACGGGGCTTTGTCACCTAGGTCGCTGAGTGCACTGACGGCCGCGATCCAGTCGAGGTCCTCAGCGTCCACGCCCTCCAGCCCACCCGCGAGCGCGAGCGCCAGGATGCCGCTGGTTGGCGTCGGGTCCACGCCGTAGCCGGTGATGACGGTTTCTTCAGCCGAAGGCGGCAGGCCAGACGGGCGATGATGGTCGATGAGCAAAGCCGGCGGGCCGTCCCAGACGGGTTCCGCGCGCACGCCGAGGTCGGTGACGATCAGGGCACCCGGCCGACGTTCGGCCAAAAGAGCGGTGGTGTCCTCCGCCCACGCGTTGCCGCCTTTGCCGGTGGCGATCACATCGACCTGCTCCAGCCCGGCCCGACGGAGCACCGCCGTCAGGATCGCCCCGGCGCCGAGGCCGTCGGCGTCGCTGTGGCAGAGAACCAGCACCCCGCCTGACCGGTCGCGGGCATCGGCAACAAACCGCGCCAGCTTCTCCCGACTGGCGGCAACGAAGTCGGGCGGCAGTTCGGCGGCAGCGAGGTCGGCGGCGGACATGCCATAAATACGTTTGGCAGGGTCTTTCCGGTGCCCTCGCTTTGCGGCGGAACGTCGCTGGCGGTACGTTGCCCGACGATGAACGCTCCGACCATCCGCCCCGCCGCCTCGGAAGACCTGCGGGTACTGGCCGGGTTCGTGGCGCGGCTTAACGCGGTTGCGGCGAGCCAGTCGCTCCACTGCGCGGCGGAAACCCCGGCGGCCGTGCGGGCGGCGTTGCGCGAGGAGGGAACTTTCCCGGACGGCTGGGAAAAGGCGTTTGTCGTCGCCGAAGCAGGCGAAATCGTCGCGGCGGCCGGCTGCCAACTCGACCCGGAACGCACCCGCGGCTGGCTGTGGGGTCCGTGGGTGGAAGCAGGGTTCTCCTGGCAGGCCGTCGCTCCTGCCTTGCTCGACGCGCTCTTAGCCCGGCTGCCCCGCTCGGTGCGGCGGGTGGAAGCGTTCCTGCACGCCGAGAACCGCGCCGGGCTGCGCTTCCTCCAATCGCACGGTGGTTCTCTGGGAGCGTTGACTCACCTTTACGTCGCCCCGCGCGCAGTGTGGGTCCCAGAGTCGGAATCCCTGCCGCTGTTGCGCCCCGCGCACGAGGTCGGCTTCGCGCGGCTGCATGCAGAGACCTTCCCCGCCACCGGCAGCACGCCCGCGGAGGAGATCCTTGCCGGTCGCGACGATGAACACGCTGTCTTCGCCGCTGCCGATGGCCTGCGCCTGCTTGGGTATGTGTACGTGTCAGTAAACCTCGCACCACACGAAGGCTTCATCGAATACCTCGCCGTCCGGTCAGCCGCACGCGGACGAGGACTCGGTGCGCAGCTAGTACAAACGGCACTGCGATGGGTCTTCGAGGAACGCCGTTTGCCGCAGGCCGCGCTGTGCGTCAGTGAGTGGCGCGGCAACGCCCGGCGGCTGTACGAGGCCGCCGGGTTCCGCCTGACCGCCAGCGGAGTCGCAGTCCGCATGACGGTCAGGAGATAGGACGCGCTACTGGGTGATAATCTGCCCCGCTCCGAAGTTGTAGAAGTAGCGCGGGTTTGACGTGTAGTGACCCGGCGCAGCGGTGTTCGGGTAGTAGTACAACACGCTGTTCAGCGTGAAGTCATACAGGTACGGGAACGGGAAGGTCGGCGACGTGTAGAAGAAGTGCCCACTCCTGAAGTCGTACAGGTACACGCCGCTCCGGCCATCGTTCGCGTCGAACACGTACTCGTAGCCCAGGTCGAAGTGGTAGATGTAGCTCGGGTTACTCAAGAACGAGTAGTAGCCGAAGTAGTTGCCGTTCGGGAACGTCAGGTAGTACACCCCGTTACCCAACGCTGTCTCACCCGTGAAGAACGCCGGCGTCGCGGTCGCCGTGGTGCCACCCAACGTGAACGCCACCACCGTGCCCTGCGCATCAGATCCGCCGATCGTCGTCGGCACGTACAGACGGCCGTCGGCCCCGCGGGTGAATCCGGCGAACGGCTCCGCGCCTTCCGTGTTCGTGCCATCGTTGAAGAGGTACGAGAAGCTGTAGAGCGTCGTGAACGCCCCGCCCGAGGTGACCTGGAACACCGTGCCCTCGCCGTTGGCTCCGCCGAGGTTAGCGTTGCCGTAGAACACGCCGTTGCCGCCATTAAGCAGCGTCGCCGTCGGGGCCGCGCCGTCGGAGTTGGTGCCGAAGCGATCCTCGAGGGAGAATGTGTAGATGACGCTGAACGTCCCGTCCGCCGTCACGCGGAAGATCGTCCCGGTGCCGTTGGCGCCGCCGTCAGGATTCACACCGTAGAAAGCACCGTCGCTGCCTTGCACCAACCCCGCCACTGCGCCGAAGCCGTCCGTGGGACCACTGAAGACGTGCAAGGTTTGGAAAGCCCCCGCCGGGGAAATGCGGAAGACCGAGCCCGGTCCGTCGGTGCGGTTGTCCGCCGAGCCGTTGAAGGCCGTCGTGCCGTAGAAGTTGCCGTCCGTGCCGAGCACGAGCGTGTCCTGCGGGGCGGTGCCCTCGCCGCGCACGAAGCTGTGCAGGGTCGTCAACACCCCCGCCGGGGTGATCTGGAAGACGGTGCCGGTGTTCGCCGAGCCACCACCGACGGTGGTGCCGTAGAGGTTGCTGTCCGGACCCACGGCGAGCCCGCCGCGCGGCGAGCGGCCGTCAGCGCGGTCGAAGCTGTGGAGCGTCGTCAACACGCCACCCGGGGTCAGGCTGAATACCGTGCCGAAGCCGAACGCACCACCGTCGAAGGTCGTGCCGTAGAGGTTGCCGTCGGTAAAGATCAGCAGCGAGCCGCTCGGCGTCGAGCCATCGCCGCCGCCATCGAAGCTGTAGAGCGTCGTGAACGCCCCGGCCGCCGTCACTCGATACACCGAGCCATAGCCGAAGGTTCCACCGCCCTGGGTGGTGCCGTAAAAGTTCCCCGCGGCGTCCTGCACGAGCGCGCCGAGCGGATTGACGTTCACGTCGCGGTAGGTGGCGACGAAGTTGTAGATCACCGACGGGGTCGCGGTTTGTGCGCGGACACCCGGAACCAAAGCCAGCAAGGCCAGCGTCAACGAGGGGAGAAGACGACTGCGGAGGGAGGTTTTCATGGAAGTTGGTAGATTGAACGTGGCGTGCTCTCGGCTTGGATGCGTGCCTGCTCGTGGTGGGAAGACACACTCCGAAGCCAAATCTTTGCGCCTGCGCAACCTCCGATAGAACCCGCCACCAAGAAAAAAGATGCGGCCTGTTTTGCCGAAACGAATTTTAACCCGCCAACGGGGTTTCGACCCGCACCGCGGCGGGTTTCAGTCCGAAGAACCGTGCGACCTCTTTCGCTTGCCGGCGCACAGCCTGACCGACGTGCCGCGGCAGCTTCCCCTTGAACGGGAACACGCGCACAGCGAGCGTGCCCGCGCCGATCCGGTCATAACGCCACGTTGCCACGGCGCGGCCGTGTTCTAGCACCACGGCCTCGATGTGCCCGGCCGGTCGCCATACCCGGTCGTAGAACCCCGCGGGCACGACCCAGTCCTTGTCCCGGTGGGCGAGCAGCAGCGGGTCGAAGCGGCCAAGGGTGCGTACAGGCCATTCTTCCCGCGAGGGCGGTGGGGCGAAGAGTTCGTCCAGGTCGGCACGCCGGGCGTAGAGCCGCAGGCCACGCGCGGTGGCGTTCGTCTCGGTCTCCACCTCGGTGAGTTCATCGGCAACCGCCTCGAAGGCACGCCGACTCTCGCCCGCCAGCGAACCGGCGCGCCAGTAAGCGAAATCCCCCGCGCTGGCCGGTCCGTAGCCGGCGAAGTAGCGCCGGGCGAGTTCGACGTTGGCGTCGTCGGCGGTCGGCGGCTGCCAGGGTGCACCGGGCAACCAGTGTTCGCGGTGGGCGTAGCGAGCCTCGCCGCCCTCCCACCGCGCGTGGCACGCCTCGCCGATGCGGACGAGTTCGGCGAAGACGCCACCCCAGGGCGAGAAGAGTTCCGGCGGCATGGGCACGCCGCTCGCGCGCAGCTCCTTGCGGGACAAGGTGCCTCGGGCGCGCAAGAGTTCGGCGGCGCGGGCGATTCCCTCGCGGAACGCCGCCGGGTCCAGCGGCGAGTCGGGCGAGTCGGCTTGCCGTTCCCACCATGTCCGCCGACCGGCGAAGGCGGCCTGCACCGTCGGCCAGTCCGCGGCGGCGTACAGGTGAAGCGTGTGACGCTGACCCCACAGGCGGATCAGCGTGCGTTCACCGAAGAGCCGGCCGGTCAACTCTGTCTCCGTGGAAGCGCCGGCCGCCGTCCGGTTGCGCAGGGCCAGCAGCGAGGCCGTTAAAATCTGCGCCTGCACGCCGGCCAGCGACGCCGCGGCGGCTTCGGGTGTGGCGAAAGGCTCTACCAACCCCGAACGCCGCAGCCGGAACCAACGAATTTGTTCCTCGCTCAGGCGGGCCATGTGGGGCGGGGAGTCACTTCACAGACCGGAAGGAGTCCGTGATCGCCTTCATCTCGCGGGAATGCACCAGCAGCACGCTCTTGGTGCCGAAGCACTGGAACGCGCACGCGTCGCCCGCCTTGGGCGTGATGATACTGACCACTCCAGCGTAGTCGGCGTCTTCCTTTTTGCCCATGACGATGATCCCGGCGATGGTCGTCCCCTGAGGGTTGGGGCGCTCGCCGCCGTTCTGGGTCTCGATCTCCTTCAACCCGGCGAACTCCGCCATGCTCCGGGCGATGTCGGGCAGTTCGCGCGAGGGGCCTTGCAGAACCTTGTTCGGGAAGAGGACGAAGGAAAACTCGCCGTCGGCGGACCGGCACTTCAGGCTGCCGTCGGCATCGGGAGCCGTCGTCCAGCCGTCGGGCAGGGTCAGCAGAACGCCCGAACCATCGGCAGGAAAGCGCACGTCGCCCGCACGCAAGCGCACGGAGCCGAGGACCAGCAACAAACAAAGCAGGCGCAGGGGAGTCATGGTAGCGAAGTAAAGGAGACCGAACGTAAGCCGCCAGCCGGGCGTTGCAACGTGCGAAGCAGTTCAAGCGGTGCACTGCTCAGCCGTTGACACTTTCCAAGTCCGGCGGTTTCATGGCGGTGAAGATTTTCCCTTTATGCCCCGTTCCGTCGCAGAAATCTTTGAGCAGCACCAGCGGCAGGTCCACTTGGACTTCCACACGAGCCCGCTGATCGGCGACGTGGCGAGCGAGTTCGACGCGGCGGCGTTCGCGGACACCTTTGCCCGCGCGAACGTCAACAGCGTCACGGTCTTCGCCAAGTGCCACCACGGGCTGTGCTACTACCCGACGACCGGGGGCACGGCTCACTCTGCGCTCGGCGGACGCGACCTCCTGGGCGAGCAGATCGAAGCCTTGCACCACCGCGGCATCCGCGCGCCGATCTACACGAGCGTTGCCTGGGATGAGGACGCCGCCGCGCGCCATCCCGAGTGGCGGCAACTGCGGCGTGACGGCACCTTCGCCCTCGCCAACGACCGCCCGGGCGCGTGGAAGTTCCTCAACTTTCTGCCCCCCGCCCACCAGGACCCCATCGCGGCGCACGTCCGCGAGATTGCTGCACGCTACGGACGAGAGGCCGATGGCATCTTCTTCGACATCGTGACCTTCCACCCCGAGGCGGACTGGTCGGACGCGTCGCGGGCGTTCCGCGAGCAGCGTGATCTCCTCAGCGACGACCCGACGAGCCGTGCGTGGTTCCAGTCGGCGGCGACGGAAGTCTTCGCGCAGCGGTTCACGGCGCTGGTGCGCGGGCTGTTGCCGGCGGCGACGGTGTTCTACAACGCGCCACACCCGATTTCGGTCGCGGCGGGACTCGGCGCGCGGGCAGTTTATCCGCAGATGACGCACTTTGAGGTCGAGTCGTTGCCGAGCGGATCGTGGGGCTACCACCACTTTCCACGGGTGGCGCGGGCGGTGGCGCGCTGGGGCAAGCCGTGGCTGGGCATGACGGGGCGCTTCCAGCGGTCGTGGGGCGACTTCGGCGGTATCAAGCCGCAGGCGGCGCTGGAATACGAGTGTTTCCGCACGCAGGCGCTCGGCGGGGCTAACTCGGTCGGCGACCAACTCCCGCCACGCGGCAAGCTGGAGCCGGACATCTACAAAATGGTTGGCAACGTGTATGTGCAGTGCGCGGCGGCAGAGAAGTTTTACACCGGCTCGGAGCAGGCCGCGCAGTTTGCCAACCTGTGCGCGTACTACCCGGGACGCGATGCCGCGGAAGCGCGTGCCAGCGACGAAGGAGCGATGCTCATGGCCGCCGACGTGCACCGCGACGCGGCGATGGTCGATGAGCGCGACGACCTGCGTCCCTTCGATCTCGTGCAACTGCCTGACTCGGTGGTTATCACCCCACAACTCGGCGAAAGGCTGCGCGCGTACTACGAGAACGGCGGCAAGCTCCTGCTCTCGTGCCGCTCGGGCTTCGACGCGGCAGGCAAGTGGGCGCTGGATTTTTTGCCATTGGAGTTCGAGGACGACGGCGTGGCGCGTCCCGTCCCCAAATACCCGACCTACTGGCGTGCCGGCGAGGAATCCGCCGAGTACCTCGGACGCGCCGACCGGGTCTGCTACCTGCCGGGCGTGCTGGTCAAAGCCGGGGCGGGCACGCGCGTGCTCGTCGAGCGGGTCCTGCCGTACTTCCAGCGCACGGACGCGACATATTCCTCGCACGTTCAGGCTCCGCCGATGGCCGCGCCGGACCCGTCACCGGCGGTGGTGTTAGGCGAGCGGTTCGTGTACTTCGCGGACCCGATCTTCCGGGAGTTCCGCGAGACGGGCAATCTGCTCATGCGCGACGGCTGGCACCAAGCCATGAATAAGCTCGAGAACCGGGCGTGCTTCGGCGAGGGATTACCGACGACCGTGCACGTCTTCCCCCGCAAGCGCGGCGACGACCTCATCCTGACGCTGTTGCACTACGTTCCCACGCGCAAGGCGGCCGACCAGGACATGATCGAGGAGCGGAGTTCGTTCGCGGGCGAGCACCTGAAGTTCCACCGGCCCGAGAAAGTGAAAACGGTGTGTCTCTTCGGTGGCGGGGAGTTGGATCGGATTGAACCCGGTTGCTACGCTTTGCCGGTGGCGAAAGGCCGGCTGCTGCTGGAGGTGCCAGGGTATTTCGCCGGGTAAATGGGCGCGTAAACTGCCCGGAAAGGCGGAGTGCGTCCCAGCTATCCCGGCTTTTTCCTTACTTCCGTGGCGTTGCTGACCTTTACCGGGTTCGCCGGTGCCCTTTACCTACGCTGGGAACTCATGGCGGCACTGATCGCTCCGCTGGTGTTATGTCACCTCGGTATTTTCTACCGGAGCCGTGTGGCGGGATGGATCTTAATCGCGTTGTATGTTCTGGCCTGCGGACTTCTGGTTCTCACGTTTTTCACCCATCGCTCCGCGATTCCCAATTCCCTGTGGAGACTGGCGGGCAAGCTGGCGATGAACTTGGCGGTCGTCCACGAGGTGCGCCGCTGGCTGGTAGAGCAACTTTGAAGCTTCTTTGCAGGCTGGCCTCAGACGAACGCCCCCGCTACCGTGTCCGCCAGAAGTCGGCCTTTCCGCGTGAGCAGCACCCGGCCGGCCGCCGCGTCGGTGCGCAGGAGACCCAGCTCGGCAAACTCCGCCACCTGCTCGCCCCAGGGCCGGAGCACCTCAGCCGGGACGCCGCGGTTCGTGCGCAAGCCGAACGCGATGGCCTCCGCCCGGCGCACCTCCGGCGGCACGGCTTCCTCGGAGTCCATCGCCACCACCCTCGCGTGCACCCGGTCGTTGTATTGGGCGGTGTCGCGCACGTTGGACCAGCGGCGTTCGCCCACGGTCGAGAACGCGCTCGGCCCCAGTCCCAGGTAATCCGCCGCCTGCCAGTACGCGAGATTATGCGCGCACTCGCAGCCGGGCCGGGCGAAGTTGGAAATCTCGTACGGCTCGAACCCGGCGTCAGCGAGGGTGTCTGCCGTTAATTCGAAAAAGTCCGCGTCCGCCTCTGCGTCCTGCGTGTATTCGCCCGTCACGAACCGCCGGAAGAACTCCGTGTCTTCCTCGTACGTCAGGTTGTAGGCCGAGATGTGTTCAGGGCCGAGCGAGATTGTCTCCGCCAGGGAGTGTTGCCACTGTGCAACCGTCTGCCCAGGCACGCCAAAGATCAGGTCAAGATTGACGTTGTCGAACCCCGCTGCGCGCAGGATGTCGTAGGAACGCCGCGCCTGTTCCGCGCTGTGGACGCGGCCGAGGACTTCAAGAAGTTCCGGCTCCCACGACTGCACGCCCATGCTGATGCGGTTGACCCCGAGCGCACGCAGCAGCGCCGCCTTTTCCAGCGAAACGGTCGCCGGGTTCATCTCCAGGGTCCACTCGGAGAGTTCGCTCAGGTCGAGTCGGGTGCGCAGGCCAGTGAGGAGGTATTCCAACTGCGGGATCGAGAGTGCGCTGGGCGTGCCGCCGCCGAAGAAAATCGTCCGCGGCCGGAGCGGCGGCAGGAGGGCGACCTGTTGGTCAAGTTCGAGGAGAACCGCGTCGAGGAAACGGCGGGTTTTGTTGCGGTCGGTCGTTTCCTTGTAGAAGGAGCAGTACGGACACACTTTCGGGCAGAAGGGGATGTGGACGTACAGGTGCCGCACGGGTGCGGCGGAGATTTCTCCTAGAGTTGTCACGGCTTCCGGGATACATACCGCAGGTGCGAGCAAAAGTGAACGCCGCCCTTCTCTGTGGCCTCGGTCTGCTGTTGGCAGGCGGCCCGGCGGCGCGCGCCTCCGGCCAGACGCCTGACCCCGAACCTGCTGCTTCCCCGGCCTTGAAGGCGCCGGAAGCGCCGACGCGTTCGTTCGTGTACTCGGCGCATGATTCCGGGGCGATTTCCTCGCACTTCGAGATCAACCCAGCCCGTGTGCGTGCGATGGTCGACCGTCTCGTCGCCGCTGCCACGGGCAAGGAGTCCGCCGCCGCTGGCTGGCGCAGCCTCGTCGAGCCCAAGGATGTCGTCGGCATCAAAATCGCCGCGGCCGGTGGGATCACGGGTGGCACGCACAAGGCCGTCGTCGCCGCCATCGCGGACGGCCTGGAGGCGGCCGGAGTGCCGCGCAGCAACATCGTCGTCTGGGACCGCGACGCCGAGGACCTCCACGCCGCCGGCTACCTCGCGCGCGACGAGAAAACTTCGACTTTCGAGTGCCCGGTGCTCGCCATCGAGCCGAAGTTCGGCTATGACCCCAAGTACATTTTCCGCTCGCCCACACCGGGCAAGCTCATCTGGGGCGACCTGCTGTTCACCGGCAACCCTGTGCCCGCCGACCTCGGCTTGCACGGCGAACTCGACTCCCTCACGCGCAACCCCGTGGAGGCCGCGGCGAAGTCTTCCGCTTCTAAAGACGGCGACGCACCGAAGGACAAGAAAACCGCGCGTGAACTCAACATCAGCAGCGACAGCCATTACTGCACGATCCTGACCAAGCGCGTGACCAAGGTCGTCAATGTGCCCGTCCTGGCGGACAATCTCTACGTCGGCATCGGCGGCGCGCTCTACAACTGCACCGTTCCCAACGTGGACAACTGGCGGCGGCTCGTCTCTGCTCCGCAGTACGGGTCGTCGACGATCCCTCAGATGTATTCCGATCCCAACGTGGGCGGCAAGGTGGTTCTCAACCTCACCGACGGCCTCGTAGCCCAGATCGCGGGCGGGCCGGCGTTCATGCCGCTCTACGCGCGCCACCACGCCACGCTCTACGCCAGCCGTGACGCCGTGGCGCTCGACGCGACGCTCCTGCGCCAGCTCGAAGCCTGGCGCAAGGAAGCCCAGCTCCCCGCCCTCGGCGACACCGCCGGCCACGTGGAAGCGGCGGCTGACAGCGGTCTCGGCAACGCTTCCCCCGAGCGCATCGAGGTGCGCGCCGTCAATCCCTGACCTTTTTTCCATGGAAATCGAAGACCCGACTCCCTCCCCCACTGACAATTCCGGCGAACGCCCCTCCTCCGCTCGCAGCAACCGCGGTCCGCGCCGCGAACGTTTTGAAGGCGGCGGGCGCGACGGCGGCCGGCGGGAACGTGGGGAACGCTCCGGCCGGGGCGAACGTTCCGAGCGCGGCGGCCGGCGGGAGCGTCCCGGCCGCCGGGGTGGCGACGACCGTTCCCGAGAAACCCCGCGCCAGGACAAGCCAGCGCCCGCGCCGTCGGCCGGTGACGATCCGCTCGGTAATCTCGGCGGCGATTTGCTGGCGTCGGTGTCGCGTTCGTTTTCGCTGACGATCCGGCTCTTGCCCGCACCGCTGCGCGAGCCGATCACCCTCGGTTATCTGCTCGCCCGTGCGCAGGACACCATCGCCGACACGCCCGCGGTCCCGGCACCGGCCCGGCTCGAACACCTGCGCGCCTTGCTCGACATGGTCAAGTACGGCCCGGACACGGAGGTTCTTCGTCCGCTGGACCGCGCCGTCACCGCCAAGCAGACCCACGACGGCGAGCGCGATCTCCTCAAGCAGCTCGAACGCTGCATCGCCTGGCTCGAAACCCAGCCCACCGAAGACCGCTGGGAACTCCGCCGCACCCTCGCGCGCATCGGCCGCGCGCAGGAGTTGGACCTCCTGCGCTTCGGCGACGCCACGGCCGACGCCCCCAAGGCGCTCGCCAACGCCGCCGAACTCGACGAATACACCTACCTCATCGCCGGCTGCGTGGGTGAACTCTGGACGCGGCTCTGCCAGCGCCACCTGGAGGCCGGTTGGTCGAAGCTCGACGAGGCCGGGATGCTCGCCCTCGGCTGCCGCTTCGGTCAGGGGTTGCAGATGGTTAACATCCTCCGCGATCTGCCCGCCGACCTGGCGGACGGCCGTTGCTACGTCCCAGCCGACCTGCTCGCGGACCACGACCTCACGCCGGCCGACCTGCGCAAGGAACCCGCCCGCGCCCGACCAGTGCTCGATGAACTCCGCCGCCAAGCGGTCGAACACCTCGACGCCGCATGGGACTACGTGAAGGCGCTCCAACCCCGTAAACTCCGCTATGCCTGCGCGCTGCCGGTGCTCATCGGATTGGAGACACTCGGATTGCTGGCGAAAACCTCGCCGCTGGAAACGAGCGAGCGGCTCAAGGTGTCGCGTGGTTCGGTCCGTACGTTGATGGCATCGGCGGCGGTGGGGGCGGCGTTCGGCCCGTGGCTGAGCCGGCTGCACGGCAATCTGCGCAAAAAGGCGACCTGAGCGACATCTTCCCGCCGCGTCCCCACCGACTGTGACGACGGCCGCTTTGCGGCCCCCCAGGAAGATCAACTGCGGGTGCCGGCGCGCTCAGCGGCTTGGTTCTGGAACGTGTTGTTGATCACGTCCAAGATGCGCTGGGCACCCTCCACCTGCCGCGAAACGAGATCGACGTTGCCATCTGGCCCGAGCACGACCACCGCGAGACCCTTGCCCTGCGCGCCGTAGGCCGCCGCAACGGCCGCGCCGTTCTGCGCAGGGACAAACGGCACGTTCGACTCCACCCGCGCCGGACCTGACCCCGTGAACGCCGCCACGAAGATTGTCTTCTTCGCCGCGAAGTCCAGGTAGCGGTCGGCGATGCGCCCGGCTTCCTTGCGCAGGTCACCGTCGTCGGGTGAGGGAGCGATGAGGATCACCACCGGCTGGCCGCGGAAGTTCTTGCCGGGCGAGACCTTCCCGCCCGCGCCGATCCAGGTGAAATCCGCTGCGGTGCGCGCGGTGTTCGACGCCGCCGGTTTGCTGGCCGGCGGCTTCGGCGCGGCGGGCGCGGTGCTGGTCGCTACCGACAGGCAGACTGCCGTCAAAATACTGGGAACGTGTGTGCGCTTCATCCTTCAGACTTTCATGATCTCGGCTTCCTTGGTGGTCAGCGCGCTCTCGATGTTCTTGGTGTACTGGTCGGTGAGCTTCTGGAGGTCGTCTTCCAGGTCGGAGACTTGGTCCTCGGTGAGGCTGCCGTCCTTCCTGCCCTTGCGCGCGTTCTCGATGCCGTCGCGCCGGTGGCCGCGCACCCGCACGCGGGCTTCCTCGGCCATTTGCTTGATGCCTTTGACCAGGTCGCGGCGGCGCTCCTCGCTGAGTTCGGGGATGGGCAGGCGGATGATCTTGCCGTCCACCGCCGGGTTGATGCCCAGGCGGGACTCCTTGAGGCCGCGCTCGATGTCGCGTGTGGTCGCGGCGTCGAAGGGTTGGATGACCAGCAGGCGCGGCTCGGGGGTCGTGATGAGCGCGAGCTGCTTGAGCTTCATGTTGGAGCCGTAAGCTTCCACGTCGATGTTCTCGACCAGCGCGGGCGACGCCTTGCCGGTGCGCACGCTGGAAAATTCATGCGTCATGTAGTGGACGCTTTTTTCCATGCCTTCTTCGGCTTCGAGGAGGATTTCGTCGGGTTGCATAGGGGAGCGGGGAAGAGAGTCGCCTAGCTATATCCCACGTCCGCGCACCGTGCAAAGCCTCAGGCGTCGGCGGTGACCAGCGTGCCGACGGGTTCGCCGCAGACGGCGCGCAGGATGTTGGCGGGCTGGTTCATGTCGAAGACGATGATGGGCACCTTGTTGTCCTGACACAGGCTGAACGCGGTGGAATCCATCACCGCCAGCCGCTTGGTGAGCGCCTCTGTGTAGGAGAGCCGGTCGTAGCGCCGAGCGGAGGGGTCTTTTACAGGGTCGGCCGTGTAGACCCCGTCCACCTTGGTGGCCTTGAGGATGATCTCGGCCTTGATCTCGCTGGCGCGCAGGGCGGCCGTGGTGTCGGTGGAAAAGAACGGGTTGCCCGTGCCGGCGACGAAGATGACAACGCGGCCTTTTTCCAGGTGGCCGATGGCCTGGCGGACGATGTAGGGCTCGGCGACGTTTTTGACCTCGATGGCCGTCTGCACGCGGGTTTCGACGCCCAGGTTTTCGAGCGCGCCCTGGAGGGCGATGCCGTTCATGATGGTGGCAAGCATGCCCATGTAGTCGGCCATGGTGCGGTCCATGCCGCGGGCATTGGCGGACGCGCCGCGCCAGATGTTGCCGCCGCCGACGACAACCGCGACCTGGACGCCGAGACCGTGGATCTCCTGGATGGCGAGGGCGATGTGGCGGACAATCTCGGGGGAGATGTTGTCGGGGCTGCCGGTCTTGCGGAGGGCCTCACCGCTGATCTTCAGGACGATGCGGTGGTAGCGCGGCTGCTTGGAGGAATCCATAGGTGGGTAAGTGCTTCCTGGCTAGCTAGATATTGGTACGCCACGGGAAAACGGCGCGGCCAGCCCGGAGCGCACGACAGCAAAGACGGTCGGGTGAGCATTGTCACGAAAAAGTTCCGTGCGGAGACGGAAAGCTTCCTACCCGAGGATGCTCAAACCGTTCCCGTCCGAACATGCGTCGCCAGCCAAAGTCGCAGTGCCTCACGATCCGCTTGGCCTGCCGCAACGGCGAGGATCATGGCTTCTTGCGCATCGGTCGACGACTCGATTTCGTGACCATTGCGCAGGAGGAACGCTTCCATTGCCAATTGCCCAATCCTTTCATTGCCGTCAAGGAAGGGGTGATTGGAAATCAGCGAAAATCCCAAGGCCGCAGCCTTCTCGACCAAGCTGGGGTATCGATCCTGCCCCGCGAAACTCATTCGCGGCTGTGCGACGGCTGACTCTAAAGCTCCTAGGTCTCTCAAACCATGTAAACCGCCAGACGCAGCAACCAAACGCCGGTGCATCCTCTCCACCTCGCCGACCTCCAGGTAGCGGATCACGCCAACCGCCGATAAAGTTCGCGGTTTTTGTGCAGCAGATAATCCACGATCCTGTCCAGGTCTGCCTGCGGGTCTACCAACCAGGCTTCGATGTTGGCGCGCACGAGTTCCTCGGCGGTAGTACCCGCGGCTTCCGCCCGGTCGCGGAGTTGGGACAGATGGTCGTCGCGCAAGGTGCCCGTGATCGTGCCCATACCGGGGACTTTACCCTCCGTCCAGCCGCTACTCAAGACGCCGATTCGTGCTGACCCAGCATCGCCCCGGCCGCCAGCGGGTGTCCACGCAAGAACTCCCCCGCGCGCAGTCGGCGCTTGCCTTCAAGCTGCACCTCCGTCAATGCCAGTCGTCCCCGCCCTGTCGCTACCACCAGGCCGAAGCTGGTGCGTGCCACCACTTCGCCTGGTTTGCCGCTCACCGGACGCGACATGGCGAACGCTCCGAACACCTTCAATAGACGCAGCGGCGCGCCTTTCTCGCCGGGCAGAAACGTGAACGCTCCCGGCCACGGGTTCATTCCGTAGACTAGCCGCTCAATCTCACACGCCGGCTTGTTCCAATCAATCAGGCCGCTGCGGCGTTCGAGTTTGGGCGCGTAGGTGGCGAGGGTGTGGTCCTGCGGCTGCCGGGGCGCACGGCCGGTGGCGAGCAGTTCGAGGGCTTCAAAGAGCGCGTAGGGCGCCATCTCTGCCAACCGGTCGTGCAGCGAACCCGCCGTCTCGCGGCGGCGCAAAGGGACGCGACGCTCCAAGAGCACGTCGCCCGTGTCGAGGCCCGCGTCCATGTACATGACATCGAGTCCGCTCTCCCGGTCGCCGGCGAGCACGGCGGCGTGGATGGGTGCCGCCCCGCGCCACCGCGGCAGGAGCGAGGCGTGGAGATTCAGGCACGCCACGCGCGGCAGCGCCAACACCGACGGCGGCAAAATCTGCCCGTACGCGAACACCACGAACACGTCGGCCTCGAACGCACGCAGAGCTTCCACGGCCTCCGGGCGGCGGAGGCGTTCAGGCTGAAGCACGGGGACGCCGGCCTCCAACGCCAGCGCCTTGATCGGTCCAGGCCGGACTTCCTGCCCGCGACCCGCTGGCCGGTCGGGCTGGGTGACGACGGCGAGCAGTTCGTGCCGCTTGGCCCGGTGGGCGTCCAGCAGCGCGCGCAACGTCGGCAAGCCGATGTCGCCGCTGCCGAGATAGACGATCTTCAACGGCGAGTAGAAATCAGGGTAACAGGAGCGACGACGAACGCGCCGCCGACCGCCGGCCCGCCGCGGCGGTGACGGCGGTGATCTTCTCCGCGTTCGTCACCTCCCGCTGGCCGCCCGAACCGGCGCAGCCCGTGCACAGATAATCGTAGATTTCCTTATCCGGCAGCACGAGCAGGAGGCGTTCGCGCACCGGCATCGCCTTCTGGCACTTCGAGCAGTACAGGCTGGAGGCGCGCAGGCTTTTGAACTGCGAGGGAGAGGCGGCCGGGCGGTTGGACATGGGTCAGAGCGCGGTAACGGTCTTGAGAATTTCCAAGAGCACTTTCACCGGCGGCTGCGTGGCGTCAATGGTCTGGACCAGTTTGGGACCGTAATAATCGAGCACCGGCCTGCTCTCGGCCTCGTACACGTCGAGACGCTGGTGGATGACGGCTTCGTTGGCATCGTCGAGGCGGTTGTCCTTGAGGGCACGCTTCTTGAGCCGGACGACCAGTTCCTTGCGGTCGGGCAGCGCGAGGTGAAAGACCTTCTTCACGTCGATGTAGGTCTTCATCAGCTTGGCCTGCTCCACGCTGCGCGGGATGCCGTCGAGCACGAGGTAGTCCAGGTCAGGCTTGAAGCGGTGGGACTCGACGTTGTGCTGGATCTGGACCTTCCAGAGTTCGACGGTCAACTCGGCAGGCACGAGTTCGCCGCGGCTGGAGTATTCCAGGAAGGAGCGCCCGATCTTCGTGCGCGTGTCCAAGGAGCGGAACACGTCGCCGCACGCGCAGTGATAAAACCGCGGCACGCTGCCGAGCGCCTTGCCTTGGGTGCCCTTGCCGCTGCCGGGCGCGCCGAAGAAGAGGAGCGTACTATAGCGTTCCGGCAGCGGAGTCGGGAACGCGTCAGGCAGGGAAGGCTGGGGCGTAGGCGATGGCATGGGGAGGAAGGAGCTGGGAGTGGGGATATTACCGCGTTCCCTCTCCTTTGAACAGGGCCGCTTCGACCACGTTTTGCACCGTTTCCAGCGGCAGGCCGCCCAGGTCGCCGCCCGGCGCGCGGACGATCTCCACCGATGGGTACGGCGGGGCCCAGAGATCAGGATCGGTCGGACCGAAGAGCAGGGTGCAGGGCACACCGACGGCCGCGGCGAGGTGGCTAATCCCACTGTCGTGCCCCAGGAACCGCTCGCACCGCGTCAGCAGCGCGCCGAGCGCCGGCAGCGGCAGGTCTTGCGCGACGAGTACGTCCCCCGCCCCGCTCCAAGCCGCGCGCAGGCCGGCGACGGTCTTCGCGTCCGCCTCGCCGCCGACCAGCAGCAAGCGCGGCCGGCCAGGGTGCGCAAGCAAGGTAAGGCCGAGTTCGCGCCAGCGGTCGGCGGGCCAATTCTTGCGCTCGCCGCCGCTGCCGGGATGGATCGCCACGAGCGGACGGGCCTCCACGTCGCCGGCTCCCCCGCGCGCGAAGAAGTCCCGCGCGAACTCGGTTTCCGCCTCGCCCAGGCGCAGGAGCGGTCCGCCGGTCCCGTCGAGGTAGAGCGCGAGGCTTTCCAGCGGACGGGCGAGTTGGCGGGAAGCGTGTTCGCCCTCGGGGTCGATCTTGGGCGAGGCTTCGATAAGGTTTTTCACCCCGCAGCGACGCAGATTACCGCTGAAGAAACCGTCCGGGTCGTACAGGTAGCTGACCACCTGCTGAAAGCCGCCGAAGTACGCGGCAAGTTCCGGGTCCAGCGTTGCCTTCGGGTTGAAAAACGCCGCCATCGCCGCGTACTCGATGGAACGCACCCGGTCGGCGTACCCGCCGCTGGCCGCCAAGGCAACGATGTGTTCGTAGCCAAGAATCTCCAGCCGCGCCTGCGGGAACGCCTCGCGCAGGAGCGCCACGGCGGGCAGAGTCAACAGGAAGTCGCCGATGGCGCCGCCACGGATGACGAGGATTTTCGGTTGCACGGGACGGGGGGAGTGGCCGACTGGCACTCATAACGTAAATCGCGGCTGGATTCATCCGGGGATTGCGTGCAAACACACGGGGCACCTCGCCACCTCTCTCCCATGATCCCCCCCTCTGCGCGTCCGACCGCGCTGCTTGCCGCCGGTCTGTTCATGCTGCGCGCCGTGTACCTGCCGTGGTGTGAACTCTTCCCGGAGGAGGCGTACTACTGGAACTACGCCCAGCACCTCGACATCGGCTACCTCGACCACCCGCCAATGGTGGCGTGGCTGATCGCGCTCGGCACGACCCTGTTCGGGCACAACGAATGGGCGGTGCGCGTCGCAGCGTTGGGGTGTTCGCTGGGGACCTCGTTTTTCGTGTTCCGGCTGACGCGCGTGCTTGGGTACGGGCAAGTGGCGGCCTGGAACGCGGTGGCGCTCGTGCAGGCGCTGCCGTATTTCTTCATGGCAGGCTGGATCATGACTCCCGACGCGCCGCTGACGGCCTGCTGGGCGGCGACGCTGTATTTCCTGGCGCGGGTGTTGGTCGCCGATGAGGGCCGAGCGTGGTGGGGTGTAGGGTTTGCGCTCGGGTTGGGGATGCTCTCGAAGTACAGCGTGGCCTTGCTGGGGGTGGCGACGCTAGTGTTCTTGACGCTCGATCCCAAGACGCGGCGGTGGTTCTCAAGCGTGCGGCCGTATGCCAGCGTGGCATCGGCGGCGGTGGTGTTTTCCCCGGTGATCGTCTGGAACGCCCGGCACCATTGGGCATCGTTCGCGTTCCAGAGCGTCGGGCGGGTGGAAGCGGCGCGGCGGTTCTCGCTCCACGAGCTGCTCGGCGCAGTCGTGGTATTGTTGACCCCGCTAGGGGTGGCGCTCGCCGGCCGGGCGTTGCTGGCGAAGGGGGACGACGTGGCGGCGCGACGAACGCGGTTCGCGCGGGTATACACGCTGGTGCCGTTGGGGGTGTTCGCGGTCTTCAGCCTGACACACCACGTCAAGCTGAACTGGACCGGCCCCTTGTGGTTGGCGGTCGTGCCCGGGGTGGCGGGTTGGCTCGACGCCGCGCCAGCAGCGAGCGGATGGCGCGTGGGATGGCGCGCCACAGCGGCCGTGCTGGCGGTGGGTTACACGGGATTGTTGCAATACCTGGCGTTCGGGCTGCCGGGCGTTCAGTATTCACGGCAAACGGAACTCCTCCCCGTCGGTTGGCGGCAAATGGCTTCCGAGCTGGCAGCCGACCGGCTGGCGGTCGAGCGCACCGGCGCACCCGGTCCGGTGTTGGTCGTAGGTATGGACAAGGATTTCATCGCCAGCGAGGCGGCGTTCTACAACCCGGACCAGACCCGCGCGGTGGAGGAAGTTTCCGGCGCGCACCTCTTCGGCGCCAGCAGCTTGATGTATGCCTACTGGTTGCCGGCGCAACGTGAAGATGGCGCGACGCTGGTGCTGGCGGGTTTCGACAGGAATGAGATCGACAGCAGGCGCATCGGCCAGCATGGGGCGGAACTCGGGCCGGTGGAGGAACACCTCCTCTCAACCCACGGCAAACCGGTGCGCGTCTACTACACGCGGACCGTCGCGGGCTACCAAAGCGGCCAAGTCAAGCCGTGAGCGGCTCATGCGTCCCGCCGTGGCAGTCACTACCGACCTTCCTTCGCAGGCGTCACCACGAAAGCAACCTCTTCGAGGCCGGCTTCGTGGCAAGCGTCCACCGCCTCAACCACCCGGCCGAACAGCACTTGCTTATCGGCCTCGATGGTGATCAGCGGCTTCTCAGGCAGTCCGGCCAGCACCCGCAAGGCGAGCGGAAGATCAGACATCTTGAGCGGCGTCTTGCCAACTTGGCAGGAGTCGCCCGGGAGCAGCAGGACGGTCACGCGCCGGGTTGCCTGGCTTCCAGATTCAGGAGAATGTTGCGCCTCGGCAGAGCAGGGCACAGGAAGGAAAAGGCACGCCGTGGCGAGAACCGTGAGCAGGGTACGCTGCATAGGCTTGGTCACAGCGGGTAATGGCGGCCGGGTTAAATGGGCACCCAAGCCACTCAGCGCGAAATGTCTGCTTGGCTGAGCAGCTTAAAGCCGTCACCCGCCAGCACGCTCGCCGCGCACTCGTGGTCCTCGACGTGCAGCGCCAGGGCGGCGCGGCGGTTAGGCCGGGTCAGCAGCGGATAGCTGAAGAAAATGTTCACCTCCGCCGCCAACAGCGACGCCAGCAGCCCGGCCAGGCCCGTCGCCACTTCTTCCATCTCCACGACCACCATCTCACACACGCCGAAGGGGATGTCGTTGTCCTTGAACAACTCGGCGACCATCTCCGGATCGCTGGCGACCAGCCGCACGATGGACGAATCCGTCGAGTCTTGCACGCTCAGGCCCACCACGTCGACCATGTGCAAGTTGAGCAGCTTCACCACCTCCAGCAGCGCGCCGACCTTGTTCTGCAAAAAGACCGAGAACTGCCGCACGCGCGGTCCGTCGAATTTCTGTGCCGTCTCGGGGAGGATCGATTCCAATGCCATAAACTTCCGTGTCGCCCAATCGCCTGCGCCTACTTGTAAGAGTACACCAGACAGAAGTCGGTCGGCTCGCCCTCGAGGAGTTGCACGCTGACGTAGTACGGTCCGCTGGCGACCGGCGACACGCCCGCCGCCGCGCGCTTGGCTTCCTGGTAGAACTCCTCTGCCTCGACCTGCCGGCCCGTTTCGTCGAAGACCGTCACGGCGATCTTCTTGGATTTGTCGGTCGCGCCGAGTGAAAACCAATACTGGTTGCCCGCGTACAGGTTGACCATCACCTGCTGCGGTTCGCCGGGCTGGAGCCGTCCGCTCCAGTGGCCGTCGCGGATCTTGTAGCCGTCGTTCTTGAAGCCGCCGGCGAGTTCGAGCGCGACTTCGCGGGATTCCACCTGGCCCTCGGTTTCGGCCGGCGCGGCGGACCACGCAGAACGCACGGGCATCCACAGCAACACGAGCAGGCAGACGGCAAAAACGGGCAGGCGTTTCATCAGAAGGAATATCACTTCGCGGAGATGGTGTCCCCGAGCTTGGTCGCCTCGTCCTGGAGGGTTTGCACCTCCTCCTTGGAAGGGGTCGCCCCGAGCGCGAAGGACACGGTCTTGCCCATGTCCTCCAGGCCGGAGTCCACCGCCTTGATGAGCGCGGAGTCCTTCGTGCGCGCGGGCAGCCGGTCGAGCTTGCCACGCAGGAACTCCACCAGCGCGGGCTGGCGCAGGATGCAGCTGGTTTCCTGGGAAAAGTTCTTGAGCACCACGCTGCTGACCACCTGCGTGCCGCGCACCCAGCCGCCGATGCTCAGGAGCGTGATGAGTTCCTCGTCGTGGAGGCTCTCCATCTCCTGCTTGACCTCGTTCTGGGTGGATTCGAGTTCCTCGCGCAGGCTCGGCCAGTTGTTGTCGTCGGCGAAGGCGGTGATGCTGGCCGCGCGGGCGAGGATTTCTTTGGAAACACCCAGAGTCTTGGCCAGGGCGAGGATGTCGCGGCCGATGTTTTTGACCTGCTGGGCGTCCTGGGCCTCGACGGCGATGTAGCCGTCAGCGATGAGGCCGCCGAGGTTGAGCGCGGCCTGGGCGCGGTCCTTGTAGGCGGTGTTGATCGGGCCGCGAGCCTGGGCGGCCCAGTTGGGCTTACACTGCTTGTTAAGCGCGGCGAAGAGTTCTCCCGGGGTCGGTACGGTGAAGGTGTCGAGCGTGGCGGCGTCAGACATTTCCTCGGCCGTCAACGGCTTGGCCTCGGCCGGAGCCGTCGTGGCAGGGGGCGCGGACTTCGGCGCGGTGGCGGGAACGTCCTCGTTGGCGGGGGAAGCAGCCGGCTTGTCAGGCTTTTCCTTCTTGGAGGAGCCCGTCTTCTGGTGTGCGGGCGTCGGCTCGGCGGCCGGCGCGACGGGCATTCCCAGACCGAACACAAGGGCGGCGGCAAGTGGCTTCCAACGCGGAACGAACATCATCGGTAGAGCGACTATAGGAACGCACCGCGCAAAAGGCAAAAGGCAAAAACACCGTTCGGTCTTTTCTTCCTCGGGCGCACCGCTATGTTCGCGTCCATGAAGGCCCGCGTCATCGTCATGCCCAAGCAAGCTGTGCTCGACCCCCAAGGCAACGCCGTGCGCGATGCCCTGCACCACCTCGGGCTGCCGGCGGCGAGCGCCGTGCGGGTGGGCAAGTTCATGGAAATCGACCTCGCCGATGGCGCGGGCAGCGACCACGCGGCCCTAGAAACCCGCCTGCACGCCCTCTGCCGCGACCTGCTTTCCAACCCGGTGATCGAGGATTACCGGCTGGAACTCGGCGAATAGCGAACCTTTTGGTATAGTACGCCATGCGTTTCGCCGTTCTCCAGTTCCCGGGCTCCAACTGCGACCAGGATTGCCTGCACGCCTTGCGCGACGACATGGGTCAGGACGCTGAGTACGTCTGGCACAAGACCGAGTCGCTCGCGGGCTTCGACGCAATCATCGTGCCGGGTGGGTTTTCGTACGGAGACTACCTGCGCTGCGGGGCCATCGCGCGGTTTTCCCCTGTCATGGGTGCGGTGAAGAAGGCCGCGGCCGACGGTACGCTGGTGCTCGGGGTGTGCAACGGCTTCCAGATCCTGTGTGAGAGCGGCCTGTTACCCGGGGCGCTGATCCGCAACCGCTCGCTGCGCTTCGTGTGCGAGGAGGTCGGCCTGCGGGTGGAGACGAACGACTCGCCGTTCACCTGCGCCGTCCCAGCCGGAAGCATTCTGCGCATTCCGGTCGCGCACGGCGAAGGCTGCTACTTCGCGGACAACGCGACGCTCCAAAACCTTGAAACTCACGACCAGGTGCTCGTGCGCTACGTGGACGCCAAGACCGGCGAGCCCGTCGCCGCCGCCAATCCTAACGGTTCGCTTTCCAACATCGCGGGCATTTGCAACCGCGAGCGCAACGTTTTCGGCCTGATGCCTCACCCCGACCGCGCCTGCAACCGCCGACTCGGCAGCGAGGACGGCAAAAAGATCTTCCAGTCGATGCTCGACACGCTCACCGGCCATCGCACCGCGCCGAAAGACGACGAAGTCTTGGCCCCGGTCGGAGCCTAGGATTCTTGTCGCCATGTTGTCCGAACCCGCCATCACCCCCGAACTCGTCACCAAGCACGGCCTCACGCTGGAGGAATACGGGCGCATCGAGACGATCCTCGGCCGCGCGCCCAACTTCACCGAACTGGGTGTCTTTTCCGTGATGTGGAGCGAGCATTGCTCGTACAAGAATTCCAAGCTCGAACTCAGGAAATTCCCCACCACCGGCGCGCGCGTGCTGGTCAAGGCGGGTGAGGAGAACGCCGGGGTCATCGACATCGGCGACGGCTGGGGGGTGGCATTCAAGATGGAATCGCACAACCACCCGAGCGCCATCGAGCCATTCCAGGGCGCGGCGACAGGGGTCGGCGGCATCATCCGGGACATCTTCACGATGGGCGCGCGGCCGGTGTTTTCACTGAACTCTTTGCGCTTCGGACCGATCTCCGTCGGGAACAACCAGAAACCGTCCACGTCCAACGGCACCCGCGCGGGCAGCGTCCCTCCCGAGGACCCTGCCATCACCCCGATCAGCGACGTTGACCATCCCGTCCCCCCCGGTATCCTCGCCAACCGGCGGCTGTTCGCGGGGGTCGTCGCCGGCATCTCGCATTACGGGAACTGCATCGGCATCCCAACCATCGGCGGGGAGATTTACTTCGATGAGAGCTACCAGGGTAACCCGCTGGTCAACGTGTTCTGCCTCGGGGTCCTGCGCCACGAACAGATCGCGCGCGGCGCGGCCAAAGGCGTGGGCAACCCGGTGTTCTACGTCGGCGCGGAGACAGGCCGCGATGGATTGGCCGGAGCGGCGTTCGCCTCGCGCGACCTGACGGAGGAGTCGAAAGAGGACCGTCCAGCCGTGCAGGTGGGCGACCCGTTCAAGGAAAAGCTTCTCCTCGAAGCCTGCCTCGAACTCCTCCAGACCGACGCCGTGGCGGGCATCCAAGACATGGGTGCGGCGGGCTTGACTTGTTCGACGTGCGAGACGGCCAGCCGCGGCGGCAGCGGCGTGGAAATCGACCTCAACCTCGTGCCGCAGCGCGAACCGGGCATGACGCCGTACGAGATTTTGCTCTCCGAGTCGCAGGAGCGGATGCTTATCATCGCCAAGCAGGGCCGCGAGGCCGAGGTGCAGGCGATCTTCGACAAGTGGGACCTGCCCTGCGCACGGATCGGGGTCGTCAACGACGACGGCATGATGCGCGTCAAGGTCGGCGACCGTGTGGCCGTCGAAATCCCCGCCCGCGCGCTGGCCGACGAGGCGCCGCTCTACTGCCGCGAGGCCGCGCCGCGACCAGCCGAGCCCGCCCTCGACCTCGCCACGGTGCCGGAGGTCGATGTGCAGGCGGCTCTTTTGACGCTCCTTGCTCACCCGACGATTGCCAGCAAGCATTGGGTCTGGCGGCAGTACGACCACATGGTGCGCACGGGCACGATGGTCGCACCGGGCTCGGACGCGGCAGTGTTCTACGTCCGCGAGGCGGGCAAGATCCTCGCCGCCACGAGCGACTGCAACGCGCTCTACTGCCGGCTCGACCCGCGCGAGGGGGCACGCATCGCCGTGGCCGAGGCCGCGCGCAACCTGGCGTGTTCCGGCGCGGTGCCGCTGGCGGTGACGGACAACCTCAACTTCGGCAATCCCCACCGACCGGAGAACTTCTGGCAACTGCGCGAGTGCGTGGAGGGCTTGGCGGAAATGTGCCGCGCCTTCGACACGCCCGTGACCGGCGGCAACGTCTCGCTCTACAACGAGAACCCCGCCGGGGCCATCGACCCGACACCGACCGTCGGCATGGTCGGTCTGATCGAGGATGAGGCGCACGTCACCACGCAGAGCTTCAAGCACGCAGGGGATGCGATCCTGCTCCTGGGCGGGGTTGGCGACGAACTCGGCGGCTCACAATTCCTGGCGACGATCCACGGCCGCAAGGAGGGCTTGCCTCCCCGTTTGGACGTGGCGCGCGAACTCGCCCTGCAAAACGCCCTGCGTGCGCTCATCCGTGCCGGGAAGATCAAGAGTGCGCACGATTGTTCCGAGGGCGGCTTGGCTGTGGCGCTCGCGGAGTGCTGCGTGTCGGGAGCGGAGCAGATCGGGGCAAAAGTGGTCTTGGGCGAACCCTCAGAACGCCTTGACGTGATTCTTTTCAACGAAAGCCAATCGCGGGTGGTGGTGACCGTAGCAAAAGGTGACCAAGAAGCTGTGTTGTCTCAGCTTGCCGCAGAAAGCGTTCCCGCACGAGAGATCGGGATAGTGTGGGGCGACGAACTGGTAGTCCGAACTTCTGAAGCCCGGCACGTCTGGCCCATTGAGACCCTGCGCGAGACGTGGCATAGCTCCATCGGCAAGCTCATGGCGGCGAGCTAGACGCAAAGCGACGCTCGCTTTCGTGTGGACGGTCTGCGATAATCACCGCGGCGTATGATCACCACGGAGCCTTCTCTGCTGGAACAACTCGACCGCGCGGAGGGCAAGGCCGAGATCATTAACGGAGCCGTCGTCCTGCTGCCCATGTCCGGCCGAAAACCCACGCGTGCCGCCGAGACGAGTTTCATTGCGCTCCTGATGTACGTGCGCCGCACGAAAAAAGGCGAAGCCTGCGCGGATGGCAACGACTACACGGTGGACCTTCCTCACCAGCAGTCTTTGCGGCCGGACGCTAGCTATTTCGTCGGCTCCGACCCGGGAATGAAGTTTTTTGATGGCGCACCGCAGTTCGCCGTCGAGGTGCGCAACGAGAACGACCACGGGCGAACCGCCGAGCGCGAGATGGCCGCCAAGCGCGCCGATTACTTCGCTGCCGGCACGCTGGTGGTCTGGGACCTAGATTTGTTAAGCGCCGACGTGGTCCGCGTCTTCCGTGACGGTGACTCCGAACAGTCTGCCACCCTCTTCCGGCGCGGCGACACGGCCGACGCCGAACCCGCCGTTCCTGGCTGGACGATGCCGGTGGACGACCTCTTCGCCCCCGGCACGTAACTTTCTCCTGCACGTTCCCAAACCCCTCTTTGCGACCCGTGGATCAAACCCCTGCCCCCTACCCGCACCACGAGTGCGGCGTGTTCGGCATCTTCAACCATCCCAATGCCGCCGCGCTGACCTACTACGGCCTCTTCGCCCTCCAGCACCGCGGGCAGGAGAGCGCCGGCATGGTCACCGCCGCCGGCCCGGGCGACCTGTTCAAACTGCACAAGGCCATGGGCCTCGTCGGACAGGTCTTCCAACAAGCCGACATCGACCGGCTCACCGGCTCGCGCGCCATCGGCCACACCCGTTATTCGACCACCGGGTCGAGCAACCTCGTCAACGCCCAGCCTATCATCGGCCACGGATCGCGCGGCCAGATCGCCATCGCCCACAACGGCAACCTCACCAACGCCGAAACCTTGCGCGAGGAACTGGAAGAGCGCGGCTCCGTCTTCCAGACCACCAACGACAGCGAACTCCTCCTTCATCTCCTCGCCCAGCCCGTCGAAGCCGGCGGCGCGAACACCCTCAAGGCGCTCGCCCGGGCGCAGGGAGCCTTCTCGGTGGTCATCCTCAGCGAACGCGAACTCATCGGCGTGCGCGATCCCTTCGGCTTCCGGCCGCTGGTCCTGGGCAAGCTGGAGGATGCCTACGTGCTCGCGTCTGAGACGTGCGCCTTCGACCTGATCCACGCGGAGTTCGTGCGCGAGATCGAGCCGGGCGAGGTCATCATCATCGACGAACACGGCATCCGCAGCGAGTGGCCCTTCCGGCAGGAGCGCAAGGCGTTCTGCGTGTTCGAGTACGTGTACTTCGCGCGGCCCGACAGTCTGATCGACGACATGAACGTCGCCGCCGCCCGCACCGAGATGGGGCGCGAACTGGCCCGCCTGCACCCCGTCGAGGCTGATCTCGTCGTGCCAGTGCCCGACAGCGGTAACTACGCCGCGCTCGGCTACGCGGAGGAACTCGGCATTCCCTTCGAGCACGCGTTCGTCCGCAACCACTACATTGGGCGCACCTTCCTGGCCCCGAGCCAGTTGATCCGCGACTTCAACGTGCGCATCAAACTCAACCTCATCAAGGGCGCGGTGAAGGACAAGCGGGTCGTGGTCATCGACGACTCCATCGTGCGCGGCACGACGGCGCGCGCCCGGGTGGTCAGCCTGCGCGAGGCGGGGGCCAAGGAGGTCCATATGCGGGTCAGTTGCCCGCCGCATCGTTTCGCGTGCCACTACGGCATCGACTTTCCCGATCCGGAGAAGCTCCTGGCCAACCAGCTTTCGCACGAGCAAATCTGCGAGTACCTCGGCGCGGACAGCGTCGGCTACCTCGACGTGGCCGGCATGGTGCGCGCGACGGGCGGCAAGGTCAGCGACTTCTGCCTGGCGTGCTTCACCGGCGAATACCCGGTGCCGGTGGACCCGGCGGTGGACAAATACATCATGGAACGGCGCGACTCGCGTCCCCACCACCTCGTCACCGCCGACGAGCACCCGAACCTGTTCGCCAGTTTGAAGTGATAAGCCTCCTTGGGGTGCCGTTCAAGCATCCGGGGAGGGCAGCAGGTTGACGTAGGGCTGCCACAGCGAGTCGTGACGCACAGAAAAATCGTAGTCCACTGACGGTTCCGCATCCTGGATGGCGTCTTCGACGTTGTTCCCGTCCGATTCGGCGGGCAAAAAGAAAAACAGGTCCCGCGTGCCATCGCTGGTCACGACCAGTCCGAAAAGTGCGTCGAAGGTCCGCTCCATCCTTGTGGCTATTGCTTCCTCGGTGGCGTCAAGGTTCTCCAGTTCGCTGCGGCAGGTCGGCATACCGTCGCTGTCCCTGTGCTGATAGAGGAGATAAACTATGACCACGTAGGGAAACTCCTCCTTAGCTGTCTTGAGCAGAGAAACGTTCTTGCGAAGGAAGGTTTTGTGCCCCTGCAAGGGGCCTTCAGCGTTAACCCACTCCGCCTGCTTGTAGTCTGCCATTCGGCAGCAACGTCAGAGAATTCGGCTGTTTTATCAACTGGTCTCCCGGGTCGGTAGTAGGAGCGGCAGCAGCACGTTGGTTACCGTCAACCCGACCGGCAGCGCCGCCGGCAGCCACAGGCGCGAGGTCTCGAAGCACGCCAGCGCCAGCAACGCGTACGCCAGCAGCGCGACCAGCGACAGCCCGAGCGAGCTGATCCGGCGCAGACGCGCGCCGAAGCAGCCAGCCGCCGCGAATAATGCCAGCACCCCCGCGTCCCACCACGCCGACGCACGGCGTAAAGGCGGGTTGCGTTCCAAGCTCGCCACCGCCCACGCGAACACCTCCGCAGGCGACACCGCCTGCCCCTCGGGTGTACGCCGGGTGCGCGCGGCGTGGTCCGTGCGCCCGAGCACCACGACGCCGCCGCGCATCCGTTCGGCCGTCGCGCGGGTTTCCGCCGAAGCCTGACCGGTGGCGAGCAGCGGCAGATCGTCGAGACCCATGCGGTTGACCCGCTGCAACGCCCGGCCATCCAGGAGCGTCCGCCCAGCGCGGTCCACCGGCAGGTGCAAACGGTCACCGAGCCGCACGTTGCCTCCTACCGCGACGCTGACCTCACGCGGCGACAGGCGCAACGCCAGGGTGAGCGCCTGGAGCGCGAACGCTGGCACCACCCGCCCCCGCCATCGGAAAAGCAGCGGCACGTCGCGCACCGGACCGCTTTCGTCGGGCAGATTGATCGCTCCCGTCGCCGCCGCCAAGAGCCCGAGACGGGCGTCGGGTGCAGCGGCCAACTCAGTAAACTCTGGCAGCGGCGCAGTCGGCCCCGTCACCTCACCAACAGCCGGGAACTCCGCCACCCCCGCCGGGTCGCGTCCAGCGGGGGCGTCGATGCCGAGTTGTACCGCCAAGAGCAGCCGCGAGACGGTCAGGGCTTGGTCGAGCAGGATTTGCTCGGAACCGGGCGCGGACGGGGGCAATTCGACCACGGGGACCACCGCCACCACCGCCGGATCGTAGGGGGCGACTGCTTGCAGGAAGCCGGCGTATTCCAGGGCCGAGAGCGGCCAGCGGCCCGGCGTGTCGAGCACGGCGTCGTCAACTTCTACGAGTGTCACCGGCGGGGATTTCTCCACCGCCCGCGCCGCCGCGCCCGTGGGCTTGGCGTTGGCCGCGAGCCAGTCGAGAAACGCCCGGTCCACCCCCGCCAACGCGCCGCCCGGCTGCCGACTTTCACGCGCCAGGAGCAATCCCGCGAGGCACACCACGAGCAAAAACCAGGACGCAGGACGGGACACGGCAACCAGACCATAAGGCAAAAGGCCGCGGAGGGAAGACAGAAGGCAGGCGGGAAAACGGCGCGGACCCGGCGTGTTTTGGAGCGCTGGACTTTTAGCGGTTGCCTTATAGCGTATGCCCGCGCCGTCATGTCCACCCCCGCTTCCCAGCAAACCCTCGCCCACGCTGCCAGCCTGGCCGGCACCTCCCTGCACACGGGCGAGAAGGTCACCCTCACCCTGCGCCCCGCCGCCCCCGGCAGCGGACTCAAATTCAAGCGCACCGACCTGCCCGACAAACCCGTCATTGACGCGCACATCGCCCACGTCAAAACCGTCGAGCGCGCCACCACCCTCGGCGAGGGCGGCGTGAAGGTCCACACCGTCGAGCACGTGCTAAGTGCCCTGGCCGGCCTCGGCGTGGACAATGCGCTCATCGAGATGGACGCCAACGAGCCGCCCATCGGCGACGGCAGCGCCCGGCCCTACGTCGAACTGATCCGCCGCTGCGGCCTCGCCCCGCAGGACACCCCGCGCGCAGTTTTCGAAGTGCGCGAACCCTTCCACGTCGAGACCAAAGGCGGCTCGCTGATGACTGTCGTGCCTGACGACCGGTTCCGCGTGAGCTGCACGCAGATGGGACCGGACGGGCGCTTTACTCAGTATGCGTCCATGGAGATCACTCCGGAGACCTACGAAAAAGAGATCGCCCCGGCGCGGACGTTCACCTACTACGAAGACATCCAACCGCTCTGGGACAAGGGCCTGATCAAGGGCGGCACGCTGGAGAACGCCGTCGTCATCCAGGGCGAGCGGGTCATGAGCAAGGAGCCGATGCGCTTCAAGGACGAGTTCGTGCGCCACAAGATCCTCGACATTGTCGGCGATCTCGCGCTCCTAGGCCGTCCCGTGCGCGGGCACGTCATCGCTGTCCGGCCCGGCCACGCGCCCAACGCCGAGTTGACCCGCGCGCTCGCCAAGCAGGTCGCCGCCATCGACGCGCTCGCGCCGACGACCCGGCTGACCCCCGGCGAGGGCGCGCTGGACGTGAACGAGGTCATGCGCCTTTTGCCCCACCGCTACCCGTTCCTGATGGTGGACCGCATCGTCCGCACGGACGGAGAATCTAAGTGCGTCGGCGTCAAGCAGGTGACCATCAACGAACCTTTCTTCCAGGGACACTTCCCGGGTCACCCGGTCATGCCGGGCGTGCTCCAGGTGGAGGCGATGGCGCAGGTCACCAGCCTGCACATGCTCCGCCTGCCCGAGCACACGGGCAAGCTGGGCTACTTTATGAGCGCCGACAACGTCAAGTTCCGCAAACCCGTGCTGCCGGGCGACACGCTGCTCATCCACGCCGAGATTACCCGGGCGCGCCGCGGCATCCTCAAGGCAACCTGCCACTGCACGGTCAACGAAACGGTCGTCAGCGAAGCGGAGATCACGCTGAACATGTTCGCCCGCTAGCCGCGTGATGGCGACGCACATCCATCCGACCGCGGTCGTGGACGCCGCGGCCGACCTGGGCGACGACGTGGAGATCGGGCCGTACTGCGTGGTCGGCCCGGGCGTACGGCTCGGGGCAGGCTGCCGGCTACAGAGTCACGTCGCGCTGACGGGACCGTCGCTCATCGGAGCGGAGAACGTTTTCTATCCCTTCGCTTGCGTGGGCCAGCGTTCGCAGGACCTGAAGTACACCGGAGAGCCCACACACCTGGAAATCGGCGACCGCAACACCTTCCGCGAGTTCGTGACGGTCCACCGCGCAACCGCGCCGGGCGGGACCACGCGGATCGGCAGCGGAGGCAACTTCCTGTCCTACAGCCATATCGCGCACGATTGCGTCGTGGGCGACGAGGTGATTTTTTCCAACAACGGCACCCTCGCGGGCCACGTCGAGGTCGGTGACCGGGCGGTGGTGGGCGGGTTGACGGCGGTTCACCAGTTTTGCCGCGTCGGGCGGCTGGCGATCACCGGCGGATGCTCGAAGATCGTCCAGGATGTGCCGCCCTTCATGATGGTGGACGGCAACCCCGCGCGCGTGCGCCACATCAACCAGATCGGTCTCGAACGCGCCGGCTACCCCAAGGAAACCGTCCGCGCGATCCGCGAGGCGTTCCGGGTGCTCTACCGGCTGGACCTCAACACCGCCCAAGCGCTTGAAAAACTCCAGGCCGAGCTAGGCACGGTGCCGGAGGTCGGTCAGATCGTGGAGTTTGTCGCGGCGTCGCAACGAGGGATCACCCGGTAAAAACAGGCAGGAAGTTCTTACTCTTATGAAGATCGCAGTTCTCTTCGGTGGAACGAGCGCCGAGCGTGACGTGTCGCTGGTCAGCGGCGCGCAGATCGTCAAAGCCCTCCGGCAGGCGGGGCACGAGGTGGTCTCGGTGGACACGGCCAAGGGCGTGCTCACCGGGTCCGAAGAAGCGCGCTGGCTAGCGAGCGGCGTCGGCGTCGAGCCGCCCAAAGACACCGAACTGGCTCTCCTGCAAACCGATGCCGCCGCGCTCACCCGCACCCCGGAGACGGGTGACGCCGACGTGTTCTTCCTCGCGCTGCACGGCGGCACGGGTGAGGACGGCACACTCCAGGCGCTGCTCGACCTCGCGGGCGTCGCCTACACCGGCAGCGGGCATCTTGCCAGTGCCGTGGCCATGGACAAAGACTTCTCCAAGCGGCTCTTTTGCCTGGCCGGCATCCCCACTCCGGAATGGCTGATGGCGCCGGTGCCGCCGCGGGAGGTGGAGGAAAAGCTCGGCTACCCGGTCGTGGTCAAGCCAATCATGCAAGGCTCGACCGTGGGCCTGAGCGTGGTGAAGCGGCCGGAGGACCTCGACGCGGCGCTCGCACTCGCCCGCCGGTACGGGAGCGAGATCATGCTCGAACGGTTCATCCCCGGCCGCGAATTGACCTGCGGGGTGCTGGGCGACGAGGCGCTTGCCCCCGGAGAGATTTTCCCGAAGGGCGAGATTTTTGATTACGAGAGCAAATACCAGAGCGGCGGCGCGAAGGAAGTGTTCCCCGCCGACCTGACCCCGGAACAAACCGCCGAGTGCCGCCGCTTGTCGCTGCTGGTGCATCGGGCGCTGAAGCTGACGGGCTACAGCCGCTCTGATTTCCGGCTGGACGAGGCGGGGCGGTTCTGGTGTTTGGAGGTCAACACCCTGCCGGGCATGACGGCCACGAGCCTCCTACCGCAGTCGGCGGAGGCAATGGGCCTCGGGTTCGGCGAACTGTGCGAGCGCATCTGCCAGCTCGGCATCGAGGAACGCGCCCGCAAGCACCCATCAACGGAAGCGGCGCCTTCTCCCGTTCGGGAAAAGACGCCGCTGGATGTAAATTGATCTAACCGACGATCAGCGCCCGCTAGGCAGCGTCGTGGTCGTCGTGGTCGTGTTCGGCGGGGCCGGGGCGGCCGTCGCGTTCGCCGCCTGGGAGCGCCGTGCGGCGCGC
>CAXTQD010000009.1:34109-34333 GCA_964246175.1 uncultured Chthoniobacterales bacterium
GGTCGTCTCCGGGTCGGACTAACACGCCCCGAGGCTCAGGGCGGTCACGGCGCAGGCGGCGAGAAGGATGGCTTTGATCTTCATGTTAGTGCTTGGACGTGGTGGTCGTGGTGGTCTCGGTCGTTTCGGTCTTGGTCACGGCAGCGGGAGCAGTGCGGTTGACGACCACCTTGCTGACCACGGGCTGGCCATTCACGGTCGTGTAGTACACGGTGGTCGGGTCG
>CAXTQD010000010.1:0-28031 GCA_964246175.1 uncultured Chthoniobacterales bacterium
CCCATGGCTGCCACGGCCCCGAACTCGCGCAACCCCTACTTTTTAGACAGTCTCTGAGGCGCCAAGACTTCCAGCTTTCTGCAGACGCAAGGGGGTTCATCGCTGAGGAAGTACTTGTTCTTGATACAATTGGTTATGTGAACGACTTCGTCGCTGCAGTCAGAAAAGTTCCTGGATTGGAGTGGCTAATTTCCTTTGAGCCAAGCGAAACAGACACAAACACAGAAGGCGAAAATCCGTCTTCTGACGAAGACGACGATGCAATCTTAGGACTGACCAACAGGATCTATGCGCTGGCGACGAATGCCAATGCACTGAAAGAACTCTTAAGATTGTGGGATCGCTACAAGCGAGGTCAGAAGCTGGAATACGGATTTGGGGGTTGGAATCAGGTTTTTAGCCATCTCCGAGATGTTCGTCCTTGGTCAGTGCAAGACAGGCTACACGAGACTGGGGTCGTGGATTTTTGGCGAGAGGCGCTAGAGGCAGGCCTTCCGTCTATCACGTTCGCTGTTGAGTTCTGGTTCAGAGAAAATCCAGATGTAAGGCAAAGAGCGTTCAACTCGCTTCGAGCTGTGGCTGAATCACTAGGTGGTACACTAAGTCATCGCTACGAGCATGTGCCTACTGCTTTCCATGCGGCTATTGCGACACTTCCTCCAGAGGCGGTGAGGCAATTTTTGGAGAACCAAGACGCTGCAACTTTTCTGCAAAGGACCGAAGTCATGTTTTGCCGACCTCAAGGGCAAACTGCGGCACCGCTGACGGACGAGGATGGTGTCGGAGAGGTGAACGCTTTAGCAGATCCGCCGACGAAACCGCCTATCGCTGCATTGCTTGATGGATTGCCAATTGAGAACCACTCAGCTTACGCTGGCTGGCTGCAGGTGGACGACCCAGATGGATGGGCTGGGATGTACGAAGCAATTGACCGGCAACATGGGACAGGGATGACCTCTCTCATCGTGCGCGGAGACTTGAATCTCAACGATGCCCCACTCGCTTCTCAACTGTATGTCAGGCCGATTCTGAAACCTGATCCCTCAGATTTTTACCGCCCGCGAGCGGAAAGGATGCCAGAGGAACGATTTCCTCAGGATCTGCTCGAAGCAGCAGTGAGACGATTTAAAGTTGGAACGGCCGACACTCCTGCGGTGGCACCAACTGTACGCGTTGTTAATCTGTCCATTGGTGACCCTTCTCGGGTGTTTGACGGGTCCATGACACCATGGGCGCGCATGGTAGATTATTTGGCATGGAAGTATAACCTGCTGTTCATCGTGAGTGCGGGAAACCACGCTTCGATCCAGTCTGGGAAAACTCTAACCGAATGGGAAGCCCTCGCGGCAGCGGAGAAAGAATCTGTGATTCTACAAGCTTGCTGGGATGATGTTCGCCACCGCCGTCTTCTTTCTCCTGCTGAAACCATCAATGCAGTGACTGTGGCTGCTCAGCACGTTGATGAAAGTGGTCCGGTTCCGCCACTTGGCGCTCTTGGATGCGTCCCAATCCAAAATTCCAGCTTAGCCAGTGCGACGTCAGCGATAGGTCCCGGCTATCGCCGTGCCGTGAAACCTGACCTTGCTTTGCCTGGGGGCCAGCAAGTAATGACCTTCCAGCCAAATGGCAATCTTAAAGCGGCTGGGTTTTCGCGTGCGCCCGGACAACTTGTAGCAGTGCCAGGACGAAGCGGTACTCAGAACTCCAAAGGGTATACTTGCGGGACAAGCAATGCGGCCGCATTAGCGACTCGCCAAGCGGTGGCAATCATCGAGGTACTGCATGACCTGCAATCAGATGACGGAGAAATACCCGAAGAGTTTCTGCCGGTGCTCACCAAGGCCCTACTTGCCCATGCTGCTTCTGCGGCTGATGCGGCATCGCGCCTACGTGAAATTTTCGATGTTAACAATAACACGAGAGTCGATCTGTTCCGGAAGCGTCACGTCATCTCGACTGTAGGTTATGGCTCAATAGAACCTGGCAGAGCTACCGGAGCAGAAGATCACCGGGCGACTTTGATTGGATGGGGAAAGTTGTTGAAGGAACGTGCTCACGAATTTCGTTTCTCTTTGCCCGCGTCGCTCAACGCAGTGCGAGGCAAGCGCCGCCTCACGTTTACGCTTGCGTGGTTTTCCCCAATCAATTCGCAGAGCAAGGCCTATAGATGCGCGCGTTTGTGGCTCTCACCGCCGACTGAAAAGCTTGCCACAAACAGGGCAGAGGCTGAATGGCGATCTGTTCGCAACGGCACCTTGCAGCACGAAATTTGGGAAGGAGAATCTGCTTCGGCCTTTGCCCAAGGTGCCGAGTTGGTAGTCCGTGTTAATTGCCGAGAAGATGCAGGTAGATTGAACGAAGAGGTCCGGTACGGATTAGCTGTTTCGATTGAAGCAGCTGTCAGTCTTGGATTGCCGATTTACGAAGAAGTGAGACAAGGTATCCCTGTTCGAGAACCGGTCATACCCGCAAGATAACTCGACTCTTCGGACTTGCTCTCGCCATGTGCCGGAACACGCTGGGCAGGCTACATGCTACTCAGGATGAGCTATGGACCATCAGCCATTAATGCCGGTAAAGTCGGATGTGCTTCATAACTGCGCGCACTGTTCGGGTAGTGGCACCTGCAAAGCGGGCGACAACGGCGAGAGTTGCGCGGCATGCGTAAAGCGCAACGAGCTTAAAGAAGGCCCGAAGTATATCGGTCTCGCTTGCGGGACTTGCGGCGGTTTGGGGAAGACAGACACCCTGACCTATCGACTGGCACATCGTACGCAACCGCTTCTCGCTTGGGTCATTGTCACTTTGACTTTTCTGCTGATCATACTGTTCGGTTTCGTCGGTACGCAATTTTTCCATGAGGTTCTCGCGTTCTGTACCACTCTGCTTGGCGGCGTCACTGGCTACTACTTTGTGAGCCGTCGGGATGTGGAACGGTTGCCATAGCCCGATGCCGACTTGTTTCTCACCAGCCTCCTTGTTGCGTGCGGATCACGCAAACTTCCCTAACTGCGTCCGTTCTAGGCTGGAGAGACCAGTCAGCCGCTGCCGCGACATGACGGGAACGAATCTCGTCCTTTCACCATGGTCAAGTTCAGCCCAGCGGGCGGAGCAGAATCGTCAGCCTGAGACGCAGAGAATGATTTTCGGACTGCCTCCTGATCTCGGGTTGGATCAATAGATTTCACCTCATCAACCTTACTCCATCCATGTACCAGCAAGCCTTGAGCAGTCGGCCCGCCCGAAACAGGCTAAACTGGAACAACTGGCAGGTTGCCGAGCCAAGGCGAGTCGCCCAACTCGTCTTTGAGCCGCACAGCGTTGGCCCGCAGCCTCGGCAGCCCCCACCCTTGCTCCTGTCAACGACGGCTTTGGTATGCCTGTTGTGGAGGGCAGATCGAGCCTTATAACCCCATTGTGGCAAATTTACCACCTTGCCTTTTCCGGTCGCTGACCTTTGTCAAGACGCTGGGAGGACTGCACTCGGAAAAACCGACAATCTGCAATGGAGCGGTAAACTCTCGCGGTAGGAGCAGAAGTCGATTGTCGAAGCCCGGGAGAGTAGGCAGACTGTTGAATGCCAGCAGCCAGATTAAGGTAAAAACTTAAAACCATCGACGCTAAGCTTCACCATGGCTCCAGACCAGTTTATTGAAGAGTACCGGGCGAACCGTCATCGATACGAGCGGCTCGCAGGGAAAGTCGCAGAGTTGATCCGTGAATTACTAGATCAGCAAACCATCAAGGCCGAGATCGAGCACCGCACAAAGACAGTGGAAAGTTTCGCTGAAAAAATCGTTCGACCTGGTAAATCCTACAACAGCCCGCTTGAACAAGTTACTGACTTGGCGGGTATTCGCCTGATACTAAATTCTCTGTCGGATGTCGACAAAGCTGCTGAGCTGGTACAGGGACAGTTCAGAATCAACTCTCCACAATCGCTCAATAAGCTAGACGCACTTGACCCTGACCGCTTTGGATATTTATCGCAGCATTATATCGCAAAAATAAATTCGGCGCGGGCAGCACTACCCGAATGGCGAGAACTTGGTGAGTTACAAGTTGAAATCCAAATCCGAACCACTATGCAGCATGCTTGGGCAGTTATCCAGCATGCTTTTGACTACAAGTCCAACGTTGACGTGCCAAAAAAGCTGAGGCGTCGCCTTTTCCGGGTGAGCGCGCTCCTCGAACTCGCTGATGAAGAACTTGATGTATTTGCAAAGGAAGTCCAAACAACTATTGCTAGCTATAAGGATAAGTTGGCTCAAGGTAATCAGTCAATCGAACTTAACGTTGATTCTTTGCGCGTGTATGTGGAGACCTCCGATGAGGTGGCCTATTGGAATGACTATGTCCGTACTCAGATCGGGCAGCGCGTAGAATCTTGGAGCGATTTGTCACGTGATGTGCGACTAGCCAAGCACGTTGGCATAAGTACTATTGAACAATTAGGTTTACTCATTCGATCAGCTAAAGGATGGGGCGAGGAATTCTTGAAGCGTTATTACACTCGCTATTTCGCTGAAAACAAAACCGCACCAGGTAAAGGATTTACAGTTGTACATGGATCAGTGTTGCAACTTGTCATTGCCGCTAATTATCAAGTCCTAAGTCCAGAGATACTTAACAAGCAATTTGGCTATGGAAGCACCTTTATACTTGAGGAAGCTGCTAACACCCGAGGCATCAAGTGACAGCCGAACAGGTGCGGTAAGATTGTTGTGCTGCCTTCCGAGTTGCTGGTTTTTGTACTATGGAGCAAGAAAGGCCAAGATTGAATTTGTGGCCACCGAACATTTTACCTATTTGCAAGCTGCCGGGGCGATTGTCGTCCTTAAATGTCGACTGGGACAGCCAGATCGGCGTAACTGTAGTGCGAGTAGATCATGTAGCTGTCAACACAACAGCGCGGCCTTTGCGGTTATCCCAATTACTGGATCGGCGCGGCGGTGTTGAACCAACGCTGGTCGCCAAAGTTCCGAAAGATGCCGACGTGCTTGATCCCAGCCGCCACAAGCTCGGCTCTGTTCTCAGCGATCCACTCGCGGATAGCTCCCGCCAGCGGCCCCACATCGAACTCGTACTGCGTAAAAAGTGGATGGCTTGCCATCAGGCCATACGGGAAAACCTGCCACTCGATGTGGATGCCGTTGTAGCTCGGGTAGGCGGCCTGCACAATCGCCAGGTACTCTGCCGCGAGCCTCTTCTGCACCGCCACGATCTCGGGCGGAAACGGCGTGGCTGCTGGGATGGCGCGTAGACGCGCCTCCTCGCGTTCGCTCTCTCGCTTCATCACCGTGGCTGCTGACGGCTGGATTTCACAACCCGGGGTGGTAAGTAAGGCCAGGGCTAGCAGCAGGCTGGCAGCATGTCGGACGGGTGATAACAGCAAACGTGGGGACAGGATGTGAGTCATTTAGGCCGCGATCCTGCTGACAGCCCACCCACTTGGCAAGCAGAAATGCGGATTATAGTCCGTGGACGAATAATCGACCAGGAGGCGAGGTTTCTCGGGTACATCCTGGTGAGACAAACCAAGCCAGACCCATCGCTCAGGATCCTGGGCGAACGCATCCGCCTCGCGCGGAAGGCCGCTGGCTATTCGCAAGAGGACTTTGCCTTTGAGACCGGGTTGGACCGCAGCTACATGGGCGGCGTGGAGCGCGGCCAAAGGAACCTGTCTTTCCTCAAGTTGTGCGCCATCGCAGCTGCGCTGAAGAGCGACCTGGGCAGGTTGTTGATCGGTCTGCCTGTTGGATTGCAGGGCGAGCAAGATAAGACATAAACGACCGTCTCATTGTGGTTTACGTCGTAATCTTGGACTAGGGCCACCAAGGTGGCAAATTTGCCACAATGGGTAGCGAGGGGCATCGGGCAGGTGGCCGATTGGCCTAGCTACCTTCGAGCCGCAGCAAAAACTCCGAAGGCTCCACCTTGCAAGCCCGGCAAAACCGCAGCCATTCCAGCAAATCGATCCGCCGCTCTCCTAGCTCGCACTTGGTGACGAAGGTCCGGGGCCGCTGCAAACGTTCGGCAAGCTCTGCTTGGCTCAAGCCCGCCTGCTCCCGGACTTCGCGCAGCAAGGCCACAATTTGCTCATACTCCGGGCTGTAGATGGTCTTGCGGCTGCCGGGTACTGGCATCGCCGGATCGTGCCTGCAACGCCGTCGCGTCCCAAAATGGGACAAATTACTGGACGCGATCCTGCCACGTCTGGCAGAACCAACGGATGCGCTACCCTTTTAAACACTTCCGACCGTCGATCACTTCCGCCGCGCGCTTGTGCGCCTTCGTCCTGGTAGGCTGCTTTGCAGGTTGCCAGACGACCACGCTTCAGAGCGGGAGCAGCGACGCCTCTGCAAAGCGGTTTGTCGCGGAGGCGGGTAAGTCTAAGGTCTACGTCTACAGGCTGTCAGGCTTGGCGGGAGCCGCCCGGGTTGAAGCAGTGTTTCTCGACGGCCGGATGATCGGACAGAACGGTCCAGGCACGTTCCTCGTAGCCGACCTGCCACCCGGGCGTCACACCATCTCGACGACGGCTTCTTCGATCACCGTCGATGCGAACGTTGGCACTCCGTGTTTCGTGCGGCAAAAGATGTCGTCCTGGGGGCCGACCTCTTACGTCCTGCGAGTCTCCAACACAGAAGGCGAGCAGGGTGTCGAGGCTTGCAAGCTCGCTCAGGGGCTGTAAGAACGCCGTTGCCTAGACTGACATTTTGCCCATCCCTGCACACCCCCCACAAGGCACCTGTTTCCTTGGCAGAGCATCAGCGCGGGTCTAGACTGGGCTTCCAGTTACAGTGCGTCTCTGCCCACGAACTATGCCTCCGTGCAGAGGCCGTCCTTCGTGCTGGTCAACTTCGTGGCGCTCGCCATGTGCGCGTTACTGATGATCCATGCATGGACCCAGCGCCGGGCCGCCAAAATTTGGCCGGTGTATCGCCTCGCGCGGGTGTGAACGTCTAAGTTTGGAGGCCTTCAACCGCAGAGGCCGGTTTTGCCGGTGCCTCCGCTTTCCAACGCTCAAAGATGGCTGCCAAGGTTGGTTTGTAGAGGCCCTTGCGGCTCAACCAGCCGGGGTGGGCTGTGCGGAAGATCAAACCGCCACCACTCGCTTCGTCACGGGAGCACTCTAGATGGTCGGTCACTGACTGCCAACTGAGGTGACGATCCCAGTACTCAGGTCGCACACTGCGGCTCATGACGATGGTGACGTGCGGCTGGAAGGTGTCAAGTAACAGGCTCAAAGAGTCAAACTGCCGCTCGGACGCTGTCTTGAACTTCAGCCAATGCTGGCGATTCACGCCTAGCGCCTTGGCGGTGGAAGCAAAATGTTCAATCGAGTTGGTCTGTGCCCACACGAAGCTTCTGAGCACTTCAGGGTGTTCGCAACGGAGGAGAGACTTCCAATCGTTAATGCCGTGGAAGCCGGCTACGAGCTTGAGTAGGGTAGCCCAGAACGAACGGCCGGAACGATAACATCTCCAATCCAGGAACCTGAACCCGTCAAAGTCCGCACGGTGTCGCTGCAAGGCAACGGCTGGGTCCACAGAAGCCGTCCGCAGGAAGTTATCCATGCGGTGCCATTGCTTCGTGTCACGGCCAACGACAGCCATCCGAAGCGTCGCCTGCTCATAGTTGACGCCGAAGAAGGGCAAATGCGGCTCAGGCATCCCGGCAGCGTGGACGCTGGCTACTTCTTCGGCAAAGGCAGCAACGCGAGGAACGTAGCAGGCGAAGAAGCGGTCGCGCAGAGGTTGGCTCATCGCATGGATTGTGCAAGATGTTGGCTTTTACGTCTACACAACCGGGTGATTTCCCAAGCTAAAAGTGCCGCGGCAGACATCCTAGAGAGATTGTCGGGCGTGGCATTGAGGAACGTGGGAGCAACTTGCGCGGCGGCGAAAGGGAAGGTAAGCGAGCTTCTATGCCTCGTACCACCCGCACCCTTAACCCTTTGCCCTTTGAGAATCTGGAACCACACAGATTCGAGGATTTGGTGCGTCAACTCGCCTACGATTTCCGGACATGGAGGAGGATCGAAGCGACAGGGCGACTTGGCGGAGATGGTGGCATGGATGTTCGCGCCTTGGAGGCGATCCACACCGGAGACGTTGTTGAGGACGAGGGAGCCGATGAGGGCGACGAGTTCGAGCGTCCAGACAGCCGCCTATGGGTCATTCAGTGCAAGCGTGAGAGGAGGCTCGGTCCAAGCAATCTAGGGCGGATCGTCCAAGAGGCTGCACCGTTCGCTGAAGCGGCGGTCTATGGATTGATCATCGCCGCGGCATGCGACTTTTCCAAGCGGGCTCGGGATACAGCCATCGAAGCAGCCCGCCGCGCTGGGGTGCAGGAAATTATCTTCTGGAGCAAAGCGGAGTTAGAAGACCTGCTTTACCAGCCCAAGAACGATCATCTCTTGTTCGCTTACTTCGGCATCTCCCTCCAAGTCAGACGCCGTTCATTAAGGACTAATCTGCGCGGGTTGCTGGCCACCAAGAGGAAAGCCATTCAACACTTCGGGGATGTGACTATCGGAGCGTTCACAACGGTTCTGATTCGAAATGCCTCCAACGAAGACTACCCACTGATTTCGGACCCGGAAGCCTTCAAAGCGCGTCCGGAATGGAAGTTCTACAGCTGTGTTGGCCATCCTTATCCAAACCACCTCGCCTTCACGGTACATAAGTACCTTGCCCTTTGTAACTCAGAGACGGAGGAATGGGATGTTTACTTGGGCCATGATGATGGCCAGTCATGGCAACAGGCAGCCTCTTTTCCGGAGGAGACACGATACGCAAGCGAGGAATATGGGAGGGCGCACGCTTACTGGTCATCGAAACCAGATAACGCAAGGGGCTGGTTCATTCGGCGAGGATTGATCCACTACAACGACATCTTGGCCATTGATGAACATGGAGACGCATTCCACCCGGGACCGCACATCCTTGTTGAGTTGAACAACGAGAACGGACTTTTTACTCGCTTCAGCGACATCGTAAAGGGAGGCAGCGGTCCCAGCGGTTACGAGTTTCTCCCGACAGAAGAGAAGAAGGTGAGGCTGTTCCCTGACACCTTTCCCGATCCACTTCCATCTCCCGAGGTTTGAAGCTGGGGTGCGCCGTAGCAGAGAAGATTGCTGTCAGCGACGACACGCTGCCATGAAAGCGTTGTTTGGGAGCTTGCCTCCCGGTAGCCGCTGGACCAGTCGGACTTTACGCCGTCAAGGATTGAAAATTTCTAGCGACGATGGCGCGAGCCGCAGCTACTAGTTCCGCTGCATAGTACGGCTTGCCCTGAGCGTTCTTAAACAGTTCCTGAACGGCCAAGGACAACGAGTCAGTGCCTTGCATGGCCACAGCGACGATCTTTTGCGCGTCCGCTCAACGTATGGCGTCGCGCCGGGTGGCTGCCACAAAGTCGGCACATCTCGCTTGCGCTGGCAAATCGTTCAAGGCGACATGTGCTCGGACAAACTCCTCCCGTAAATCACGGGGGTCATATTGAGGCCACTCGGCAAAAGGCGCGACATAGGCGACTGGCTCGCCTTGGGCAGTCAGGGCTAAATCGCGGTCATGGAACACCTGCGCAGCGTCAAAAGCCCGTGCATGGGTATGGTGCTGGTCTTCCGCGCCCGCCTGGACCCAGAAAAGCCGCTGATAGGGAGCTTGGCCCAAAAGTTCAGCGTGGATAGGCATGGTCAGGATGTCAGCCTGTTGGTCATAGATCAACGCGCCCTCGCGCACCAGCCTTTGAAGGACATCATTTTCAGTCATGGTTTGCGAAAGGCTCAACTTATTTGGGTGCCGGGTACAGCGGCTTTGGAAAAGGAGTGGTCGGTTAGCGGCTGGCTTCAAAGCCCGGGCGTAGCGATGGGCAAAGCGGGGTGCTCGTCTGCGTCCGGGTGAAAGTTCGGGGCGATCTTGTCTGCCTCGGGCATCTGCGAGGCAGGCAGCGGCGTTGCTTCAGGTCCGCTTAAGAACACCTCAATCACGGGTTGGTCAGAGCGTCTGAGAAGCCCCCCACGCTCGCGCTCTTGGTCTTCGGGGAGAATGTCCGATCCAAACTCAAGCCGGCTCGCCTGGAAGGCCCTGAGCACCGCGGCGGAAGTTCCCGCCGGCAAGCTGGCAAGAATCGTCGGGTCGTCCAAGAGCAGGCTCGCCGAGGCGACGAACTTCTCCACGAGCGCCGCGCGATCCTTGCGTCCCTGCTTGCGGGTGGCCTCCAGTTCGGCAGCCTCCAGCGCCGCCACCGCCCGGTCGTACTCGGCGGCGGCTTCCTTGAACCCCCAACGCTCTGCGGCCCGGTAAAAACTGCCTGGCGGGCGCCTTTTGCAACCCCCTGCGCCCTTCTTGCCGCCTTCGGCTTGGAAGACAGCTTCGATTGACCGGGTAGCCGGCGGTGCCAAGATGTAAGCAGTCATCCGGGCCCAGTCCCGGGCGCTCATGCCGGGGGGCTGCTCAGGTAAAGGGACGATGGGCGTGGGTGGCATTGACTTCATGCGGCTAGGAGGCGATGTCGGCTGATAGCCGCGTGGAACAGCGGCAGGACGTTGGGCGAACCGCAGTCGTGGTTGATCTGTAGGTCTGGGCCAACCGCTTTAAGGACGGCGTCTGGTAGGTGGCCAACCCGGAGGAGCCAGCTAAAAGTTTGGATGTACGCGATGGCGTCAACCAGGCGCGCTTCTACGGACGGCTCTCGGCCAACAAGCAGGCGTTGGCTTGGTTGCAGGAGTTCGTCAAACCATCGGCCAGGGACTTTCTCGGGCGGACCACCTAGCAGAGCGGCGATAGCGCGCGCCGCGTGCTTCCTGGCCGCCGTGGCGACGGTGATGCCGTCGGCGGCCTGCACCGCGGCCCAGATTTTCGGGCGCATCTCGTTTGAGGTGGATTCGAAAACACCCAGCAGGGCGCGGCGACGCGCGCTAGGTCCGAAGGGGTTGGACCCTGGTTTGGCTCGTCTCATGGATGATCCTCCGTGTTTTGGTTGGGACAGGCTGGCTGCGGTTCACTTGTCCCCCAGCCATTTGCGTCCGGCAGCTTCACAGAGAGCCCGGGCCCGGGCAGGGTTGTGCTGGGTGATGCGCATCTGTTCGGTGATGTTGACAGGGTCGGCCCACGGGTTACGTCCGGGGCTGTTTGTTTCCGCGTTGGCCGCGGCGCGCGCGGCGGCAGCTTCCTTGGCCTTGGCATCTGCCGCGGCGAGGCGGGCGGCTTTGGCTTCGGCGCGCAACGTGGCGGCAAGCGCGGGGTCTCGCATCGACAGGCGATGCTGCTCTTCTACTGACCACGAATGGGGCGAAAAAGGGTTCGTCATAGATAGGTTGTTTGGTGAGCTTGGGTGTTGGGTTGCGGGTGGGGCGTGCAGCTTGGCAACGTTCAGATTTTTGGCAGCCAGCCAGGAAAAGTGTTCAGGGGTGGGCACCAAGCTTTTCGAGCTTGGACGACGCAGGCAAATGCGTTTAAGGGATCAGTGGTCAGCATCTCCATCTGAGAAGTGACGTTGAACGTTTCGGGCTTCCACGGGTTGACCGCGGAAGGGTTTGTTTCGGGAAAGTCCGCGGCTAATTCTTCGGCGCGGCGGCGCTCGGCTTCGGCTTCAGCTTTCAGACCAGCGGCGAGCGCAGGACGAAACGTTTCCAGGTACAGCCGCGATGCGGCGCTTTGGAGTGCGGAGGACTTCCAAGGATTAAACATACGTGGGTTGGTGCGGTGGATGGCTGCAAGGGTAAAGCTCAGATGACCTGTAGTTGGTGCAGGCTTCTTGGTTGGTGAAAGGATGTTTTGTGCTGCCTTGCTGGTTGAGTTGTTTCGGCTGCTTTGCCTTAACCTCGGCCACGGTGCAGCCCGGCCCGAACAACCAGGCGGCGAACTGGACCAAGGGTTCTTCTGCCAATGCGCTGGTCTCTAGGGCGCACCAGTCGGCGTCAGCCATGCTGATCTCTGGGGGTCGGCCGATCCTGCAACCTGGCACCGGGATGAGAGCGGGCGCTGTAACGTCCAGCATCGTCCCTCCTGACTTGTCCTCGCCTTTGGCCAGCACGGGTAAGCCAGCGGCCGTCTCGCCCGCCAGCGGCCGTTTGATCTTCCACGTCGCGGTCTCAGCAGGAGGACTCGGTGCGGGCACCTGGAAGGCCCGCACGCGTCCGCCCTTCGCCAGCAAGTGCCCATGCGGCTTGCTGTGAGAAGCCCGGCGCGACTCACTGATTTTTCGCCGAAGGTCGCGCTCGGTCCATGGCGGCTGGCAACGCGCGTTCCATTCGCATAGGAGCTTTAGCGCCGTGTCATCATCCAGAGCGAAACCCCACGTCAGAGCGCAGGCCAAGGCAAAGGCTTTGTCGTGCCCGCGCTGGCCAGAAACGGCTCCTGGAACCGCTGCTGCGTAGGCTGCGGCACGGGTAAAATTTTCCCCAGCAACTTTGGCTTCCCCAGCCACTCCAGTAACCCCTACAACTTTCCAGCATGTGGGCCCTTTTTCTAGAGAGTTACATGGGTTACTGGGGTTACTGGGGGACTGGGACTTACGCTGGCCAGCGCCCCTCCCTTTTTGGCCGTTAAAGTCGTGAAATGGCATAGGTCTTGGTTGGGTAGGTTCCTTTGCCGTCTGGACGGTCCTCCTGACGCTCGGTGCGCCGGACCTGGAAACCGTCCACTTCGAGGGTGTCGGCACCCTTGAACAATCGCCCCAGATGGATGCCCACTTGGCGGGCCGCACGCTCTTCCTGGCCCGCCCGGACGCCAGGCACGGGGATGCCGTGCAACTCCGCCAGTTCAGCGAAGGCTGAGGCGCTGAGGTCCTCGTCTGTGCGCTGGTCCTGTTCGGCGGCAAGGCACAAGGCGCGCAGCAACACGAGCGCGGGATTGCTGACGCGCTCCTGTGCTGCCAGGTGGCCGTCCAGCAGCGGGGCCGCTTGGAAGAGGTGCTGTACGATCCAGTCCAGGGTCTGCGCCCAGTCGCGGAAGTCGTGCCGCGTCTCGGCCGTGCGCGGCTTGCCCGCGGCCAGCCAGGCGGCGATGACGCTGAACACGCAACCGAGATGGTAAGGCTGCTGTGCCTGGACGTGTTCCAAGAGGCCACCTTCTGGGTGGGCGCGGAACTGATACCGCTCGCGCTTGCGGATGCGCACAAAGCTGGAACGGTTGGCCAAGTCGCGCGTGGCCTCGATGCCGTTGGACGAGGCGAAGATGAAGAACCGCCGCGGGTCGACCGGCACTTCGCCACGGTGCGGCACGCGTGCGCCGATGCTGTCGGCGGTGAAGAACGCTTCCACAAACGTCGAGTTGAAGGCACCGCGCAAGTTGTCGAACTGAATGAACGGGCGGGCGGCGATCAACGCTTGGCTGAAGCTTTCGTCGAAACTACCCACGCCGCCATCGCGTTGCGCCACCACCCGCGGGCTTTCGTTGTAGACAGCGGCAACAAGCTTCTGCCGATAGCCTTTGCCCGCTTGGCTCTGGTCAGCCTCCGCCACGTCCATGGGCACTCGGCCGCGCAGAAAGCCGCCGAGTGCCAGGGCAGGCGCTACGAACGCTGCCAGCGCGCGGGAGCGGTCGGCGGGTGTCTGGAAGTCAAACTCCGCGAGCAAGTCGCTAAGCGCCCGCGCGGCTTCCTCTGTGTCCACCTGTGGCGGGATGCTGCCGGCGGTGACCAGCAGGCCGCCACGCTCCTCATGATAGCCGCGTGCGAGGATCTGAAGGTCGCCCTCCGCGTTTTCAATGGCGACCGGGCAGCCGGTCAGCGCCGCGATGGGCGGGAGCAATTCCCGGGCAGGGTCGCTCGCCAGCAGTGCCCGCGCCATGTCCTCGGGGCAGGTCGTGCACTGGAGAACGTCCTGCCCGTGCTTGCCCTTCCGCCAGACCATAAGCCGTCCGCAGCTCTCTAGACGACTGCGGAAGCTGGCGGCATGGACCGGCTCCAGCACCAATCCTTGCCCTGGCAAGCCAGTCTGACTGACAGCCTCCACCACGCTGCCGCCGCGCACGAACACCCGCCGGGTCCTTGCCAGCCGCGGGAAAACGTCGCGGGAGCAATCCAGGATGCCCACATCCCCGCTCGGGAGCACGATCATTCCGGAGGCCGGCGGCAGATCGGCCGGTACTTGGGGTGCGGGCGGCTCCGGCTCCCAAGGCAGCCGCCAACCCGCGGGCCAGACGATCTCGCCGAAGGTGATCTCGGCAGGCGGGGCGTCCACGAGCCACGTGTACTTGCACCCGCTTGGGTGCGTGCCCCAGATCACGCTTTGCCGCCCGTCCGCGCGCCATTCGCACACCTTTTGGCCGCTGGCATCCTTGGCGTCCCCGGAAGCCGGGAAATTGCCTTCGATGCGGACCCAGACTTGGCAGCCGCGCGCGCCCCGGGACCGCAGCGATGCTTGCAGCTCCGGGTTGGCGGCTAAGAAGGTTTCGGCGTCAGCGTCGGTGTCGAAGTCCAGGGCGCACAATCCGGTCACCGCACCCAGCAACACCCCGACGTTGCCGCCGTGGTTCAAGGTGGCGCGGTACTCGGGCCGCTGCATGTCAGCCGCCGTCCGCTGTTGCCAGCCCGGCGTGCGCGGTCCCTTCTCTCCACGCCGGATGGGCAACAGCACGGCTGGACCATCCAGACGCTCCAGGATTACGTCGATGGGGTCTAGTAGCGCGCCGGTGGGGGTAAGCCCCGCAGCCGTATCAAATCTGGCTAGTTGGCCGGTCTTGACCGACGGATTTTTACGAGTGAAAATAATCATGGAGTTTCAGGGGGCCCGTCTACGTTGCTACCTGCCCGGGGAGACGTAGACGGGCGCTGCCTTCCCAAGTCGGGGCAGCGCCGGTTGTAATTACTGCGTGAGGAAGCGATCAAGCTCAGTGCGACTCACCAGCACGTGGCGAAGTCCGCGACACGGCTTGATCTGGCCCTTGGCGATCAATCGTCTCAGGCTAATCTCAGAAATCCCGCCCAGGTAGCGGCAGGCGGCAGGAATCTTAAATGCCCCCTGTTCAACGGCGGGCGCGGTCGGATTTTTAGGTGTCGATGGTGTGTGCATCGACAAAGACAGTATGCTCCAGATTAATTGAGCATAGGACCTGAAAATTACTTCGCTTAAATGTCCGCCCCTCGTCCTACTTCGTGACACACCCCGACGTCCGTGAAACTAGAATGCAGCGAGGATTTTCTCGGCTCTTCGAACGGCTGCTCGCAGCACGCGCTCGTCGTCGTATCTAATTTCCACAAGGCGCTGATCTTTAGCAGCCATCACTTGGCTGATGCTCTTGTAGTGATTCCTTAACCGTAGTGCAGCCAACGCTCGCAGGCCAGCCAGCGGGTTATCTCTACCGCCTGGTTTCCTGCGTACCTCGGGACGGGGGCGATGTTGGAGGATGCAATCAAACTTCTTCCGCAAAGCACGGTCACTAAGGCTCCAATCGAGTCGTACCACAGCAAAGTCTCGTGGTGGTTCTGTCAGCCCTGAGCGGTTCCCGGCTGTTTCGGATGCTGGATCGTGCGCCATGCTAGCAAGTTCAAATTCCTTGACGGGTCGGTACAATTCTCTCGCAACGTCGGGGAGTTCGCCCAGCCGTGCCAAGCGGACTTCGGGCGGGATAGCTAGCCAGGGAATCTCAGGAAACTCCGGGCAGATAAGTGGGAGTAATGAATACTTGTCATGCCCATTCTGTTTGCGGTCGTGGATCAGATCGCCCTTGATAGAGCTCAAATAAAATTGCTGGACTTGTTCGCGTCCTTCTGGCGAAAAGCTGCGCATCTTCAGGATGTTTCCCGGAATCGTTGGGGACTGCCTGGAGTACTCGTAGTAGTAACAGGCCCATTGATTCCTCTCTGAAAGGCCTTCGAAGTACCATTCCGCACGCGGCGGAGGCGGTGAGACGACCGGCTTCATTTGGGCTCCTCGCTCATCAGCTTGGCCATGCGCGCTGAGTGCTTCGGTGCCACGTGGCTGTACGTGTCCAAGATTAGCTTGCCGCCGTCGCGGTGGCCCTGCCACTCGGCGATGACCTTCACGTCCACGCCGCGCTCGATGGCGCGCGTGATGAACATGCGGCGAAACGAGCGGTGCGTGTAGGCCGGCAATCCTAGGCGCTGGCAAGCTCCCGCAATTGCACGCCGAACCTCGCCGCGCCGGAACACCTTCTCGTCATCCGGTGGGTTGCCACCGCGCTCTTGTCGCAACCGTTCTAGCAGCGGCTTTAGCTGAGGGTAGATCGGGATCACGAACCCTGTGGCCGTCTTGTGCCGGAAGGTCGTGATCTGCTCGCTACGCCAATTCACGTCCGCCCACCGCAGGGCCTTTGCTTCCGCTTGCCCAAGTCCAGCCAGCCCGAGGAACTCCGCGAAGTCTGCGCTGTCTTCGCAAGCCTCCTGTGGCTTGTTCGTCATGCGGCGGATCTCGGCGACGATGGCCACAAAATCCTCGTAGGTTGGCGTCTTGCGGACGGGCCGCGACACCTTCTTGCGTTTGAGGTGCGCGATAGGGGAGACCGCCAGCACCCGGTCAGCCAAGGCGAGGTCGAACACTCCCTGGATGAACTCCAAGTGGCTGTTGTACGACACAGGCCGGGTATTGTGCCGCGCTAGCCAGTCCTCGATGGCGCGCGCCTTGACCCGATTGATGGGCACGGTGGCACCGCCGGGCAAATCTCGTTCGAGGGTTTTGACCATCAGGCCCTTGATGTAGCGGGTCTTCGGCTTCTGCCCCCGGGCGGTGGCGATGGACCGTTCGCAGTATTCCAGGAGCGTGCTCTTGCGTGCCTCGGCGTCCAGATGGGCGAGGTCGCGCTGCAAGTCCAGGAGCCGCCGGCGCGCGAGCGGCTTGTCCTTGGTGCGCAGGCTGCGCCGGAACTCCTTTCCTTCCTTGCCGCCGACCTCGAAGCGGGCGTAGAACATTCCCGTGGGTTTGTAGCGGTAGAGGCACTCACCAACCTTTTCGAACGTGCTGGCCATGGTTTTGAATGGTAAAAGAAGGTAAGCCGGATAAAAATGCCGGACAAGAATTGAGTCTCTAGAGGTGATGTAAACTCTTCTTGGACGAACTGCCCGAGTTCCACCGCTCGGCGTTGGAGTCCTTGCGGCAGCCGTTGGAGGACGGGCAGATCACGATCTCGCGCGTCGCGGGCACGGTGACGTTCCCGGCGAGCTTCATCCTCGTGGCGGCGATGAACCCATGCCCCTGTGGCTACCACGGCTCGCTGCAACGCCCCTGCCGCTGCACGCCTGGGCAGGTGGAGCGTTACCGCGACCGGATCAGCGGCCCGCTCTTGGACCGCATCGACCTGCACGTCGAGGTAGCGGCTATCAAGTACGAGCACCTCGCCGACCAGGCTCCCGCCGAGAGCAGCGAGGCGATCCGCGCGCGGGTCGTCGCTGCCCGCGGGGTGCAGCGCGAGCGCGCCGGACGACCGAACGCCCGACTGTCTTCTAAGGGAATCAAGAATTATTGTCGACTCGACGCGGAAGGCACAGAGATGCTCAAGATGGCGACGAGTGAACTCGGGCTCTCTGCCCGCGCCTACGACCGCGTGCTCAAGGTGGCGCGCACCGTCGCCGACCTCGACGGCAGCGCGGACATCCAGGCCCATCATCTCGGCGAAGCCATCGGCTACCGCTCGCTTGACCGCCGCGGCTGAACACGCCAAAAACAACCCCAGGGCTCCCGGCGATCTCCTTGTCGTGCTCGGCCTCAACGGACGGGTAGCCGCGCTACTCCGTAAGAATGGCCGTCTTCTCTGGGCTACCGATCTGCCCGGTGTCATGGGAGACCGCTTCGTCACCGTCACCAGCGACGCCACCCACATCTATGCCTGCACCCGCGGGCAGGTGCATTGCCTGGATATAGAATCCGGCGGCGTCCTGTGGAGCAACGACCTGAAAGGCTTCGGCTACGGAGTCGCTACGCTTTGCCTACCTGGCACCGCCAGCGACGCCACCCCGGCTGCGCACACGAAACTTGCGGCCGAGCGCCGGGAATAACTTGCCACCCAGCGTTCGCCTGATGCCAGCGCACGCACGTCAGTATTTTGCCTTGGCCGTGCTCAACGGGAAGTCGTCCGTGCGGAACGGCCCCGCCGGCAGGCCCGCGCCATTGGCGAGATTACACAGCGGATTGTCTCCCCACGCATAGCGCACCGCCGCAGGCGCAGACACCTCCGCGCATCGCACCGTCACACCGTCGGTACCGTCGAGGTCCGCCGCCGGCGTCCAGGGCCACTGGTGGCCCTCGCCGCACACCGCGAATCCTTCCAACGCCCCGCCAGGACTGTTGCGCAAGTTGGGCTTCGTCTCCGTCTCGCCGGAACGCGGCCGGTACGTGGCCGGGATCGGCACGGCCGCCAAGCCGCTGTCAGCGTGCGCGAACCGCAGTCGCACCGCGCCGTCGGGGTCTACGGTCATCTTGTCCAACACGGGGCCGCTCCACACGGTCGCGTCCTGACCGTAGTCCTTGGCCAAGGCAATCCGCGCGAGACGCTCGCCCACGTCGCACTTGTCTTTGGGATGGATGTCGGCTTCCTCGCCGAGGTCGATGAGGATAACTTCGCCCGTATTCGGCAGGCGCAGGGTGTTCGTCTGGGCGTCGCGGAGTTCCGCCCAGGCGCTCTCGTCAGGATGTACGTGGCGCTTCTGGTAGTTCGCCAACTGGCACCAGTAGAACGAAAAATCTCCCCGCCCCCAGCGCGCCCGCCAATCGTTGATGAGCAGCGGGAACGCCTCGCGGTACTGCTGCGCCCGGCCGGCATTGGCCTCGCCCTGGTACCACATCACCCCGCGCAGGGCATACGGCACGACCGGCGCGATCATGCCATTGTAAAGATAGCTCGCCGTGTCCTGAGCCTGCGGCGGAAAAGGCGGGCGCGCGGGCGCGGCGTCTTGCCCCGGGGCAAGCGTCGGCAGCGCGAACTCCGTCTTGGCAAGCCACGACCCGGCCAATGCCACCGAGCCATCCGCCGTCTCGACCAAGAACTTCGCCGGTCCGGCGACGATGCCCGCGCCGTGGTCAGGTTGGAAAAGGCGCAGGGCCAAGAGATTGTCGCCTGAGCGCACGTCGGGGCCGTTGACGCGGAAGTACGTGGGGCGTGCGGTCGGGTCGAGCGAGCCGATCTTCTTTCCATTCCAGTAAACCTCCACGCCGCCGTGCACATCGCCGAACCACACGTTGACGTTGAAGCTGCCGCCCCCGCGCTTGACGTTGACCGCCCGCTGCACCCAGACCGCCCCGGCGTCAGGCAGGTCGGCGATCTCCGCCGCGGCAAAGGTTCCTGGCAGCGTCACCGGGTGCCAGCCGTTTCCCGGCTCGGCCGGTGCGGTGTAGGCGGCCACGTCGGGGTGCTGGTGATCCTCGCGCAGCAGCCGGGTTTGCCACGCCTTGTAGTCCCCGACGTATTGCCGGTACGTCACGAGGCTGGCGCGCGCCTTTTCCGCCCCGTCTCATAAACCCGCATCGGTCGAAGCGGCGAAGCCTTCCGTGCTTGTCCACGTTTCCACGGGCGTGCCGCCCCAGGATGAATGGATCAGACCCACGGCCTTGCCCGTAGCGGCCTGGACCTGCTTGCCGAAGTAGTAGCCGACCGCCGTGAAGCCGCCGCTCGTCTGCGGCCCGGCGACCTCCCACCAACCCCGGACCGTATCAGCCGGCGCGGCTTCGGGATCTTTGGCCACGAGGAACTGGCGCAAACTCGGGTTGGCCGAACGTGCGATCTCTTCGACACCATCAGCGGCGCGGTCGAGCGTGAACTCCATATTGGATTGCCCCGAGCACAGCCACACTTCGCCAACGAGGACATCCTGGGCGGCGACGCGATTTTGCGGGCTGGCGGCGGCGAGTTCGTAAGGTCCCGGGCCGACGTGCGAGAGGTCGAGCGTGGCGGTCCATTTGCCGTCTGCCGCGGTGAGCGCGGTGAGCGCGGACTTGTTCGCCGCCAAGGGTGACGGTGAAGCTCTCGCCCGGGGTGGCGCGGCCCCAGACCGGCACGTAGTCGGATGCCTGGAGCACGGCGTGGTCGGAGAACAGCGGGAAGAGCGACACGTCGGCGCGGGCTGCCGCGAACTGCGCGAGAGACAGCAACGCGGTGAGGAGAGGGAGCCGGAGGGTCACGGGGAGAAACCCCATCGTCGCCCCTCACGAAGTGCGATCAAGATCAAACTGGAACTCGCTCAAACGCCGGTAGAGACCATCCTTGTTTTCGAGGAGTTCGGCGTGCGTGCCCGTCTCGGCCACGGTGCCCTCGCGGATGACCACGATGCGGTCGGCCTCGCGCACGGTGCTCAGGCGGTGCGCGATGATGAAGCTCGTCCGCCCGCGCATGAGTTGGTCCAATGCGTCGTGGACGAGGCGTTCGCTCTCGCTGTCGAGCGCGCTGGTGGCTTCGTCAAGGATCAAGATCGCCGGGTCTTTGAGGATGGCGCGCGCAATGGCGATGCGTTGGCGCTGGCCACCGGAAAGCTTGACGCCGCGTTCGCCCACGAGAGTCCCGTAGCCCTGCGGGAACTTCTCAATGAAGTCGTGCGCGTTGGCGCGGCGCGCGGCATCAGCGATCTGCTCGGGAGTCGCGCCGGGGCGGCCGTAGGCGATGTTCTCGGCGACCGATCCGCCGAAGAGCAAAACCTCCTGCGGCACGATGGCCATCTGCCCACGCAGATCACGCAGCGGGAACTCCGCGGCCGGCCGGCCATCGAGCCGCACACAACCCGCATCCGGGTCGTAGAAGCGCAGCAGCAGCGAAACAATCGTCGACTTGCCCGCGCCGCTCGGGCCGACGAGCGCGACGCGTTCGCCCGGTTCTGCCCGCAGCGACAGGTCGCGCAGCACCGGCACCTCCGGCCGCGACGGGTAGCGGAAGCTCACATCCTCGAACGCCACCTCGCCGCGCAGCCGGTTGGCCGCGGAGAGTTCCACCGGGGCCGACGGCGTCGCATGGTGGCCGTTCTGACCGGCGACGAGCCGTGGCACGCTGCCCGCGGGGACGACGGGTTCAGGTTCTTCGAGGAGGAGTTCGCGCACGCGCGCGGTCGCCCCAACCGTTTTCTGAATCTGGCTGTAAAGGTCCGCGAACGAACCCATCGCCCCGGCGATGAAGAGCGTGTAGATCGTGAACCGCGTCAGGTCGCCACTGGAGAGCTGGCCTTGCTGCACGAGCACGCAGCCGTACCACATCACCGTCGCGATGCAGCCGAAGATCGCGGTGATGATGAACGCGATGAACGCCGCCCGGTAGCGCACCCCGCGCAGGATGGCTTTCAGGAAGCCGTCCATACTCGCCGTGTAGCGCTCGATCTCGTAAGGTTCGTTGGTGAACGCCTTGACGTTGGCGACCCCCTGGAGAGTTTCTTCCACGACGGTGTTGCTCTCGGCGAGCCGGTCCTGCGCTTGACGCGAGACGCCGCGCAGCTTTCGGCCAAAAAAAATCGCTGCCAGGATGATTGGCGGGAAGCAGGCGAGCATCACGAGCGTCAATTTACCGTTGGCAAAGACGATGAAGCACAGGCTGCCGATGAGCAGCGTCGTCTGGCGCAGGAACTGCGGCGTGGCCCCGGTGAGGGTGTCCTCGATCTGGGTCAGATCGGCGGAGATGCGGCTGGCGAGTTCGCCGACCCTGCGCTGGGCGAAGAAGGTCATCGGCAGCGCGATGATGCGCGCGTACGTGTCGCGACGAATGTTGACGACGGCCTTTTCTCCGGCCTCGTTGAACCAGATCGTCTGCATATACGAGAACATCGCCTGAAGCAGAAGCTGGCAGACGAGCAGAACAAGAATCCAGTTGAGGCTCCAGTGCGCCAAGGCGTCGGACGAGGCTCCCGCCAGCGCGAGCGACACCCCCGCGTTGCCATGATCGGTGTCAGCGCGCAGGAGGCCACGGTTGGCGGCATTGAGCAGGCCGCCGATGAGGTACGGGAACATCAGCCCAAGCCCCGACGAACACAGCAGCATCGCCATGGCCGCGACGAACTTCCCCCGGTAAGGCAGCAGGTAGCCGAAGAGCCGTGCCGCCTGCCGCAGGGTCTCGCGGTTGACGGGCACCTTCGGCGGAGCGGCGGGATCGCTGGTCTCGAAATCGGCAGGCATGGGAAGTGCAAACGTAAAGCGAAACGGCTAAAAGCAAAACGGTCGGGCCGTTTCGGTTCAGAAAACGCCGCGGCAGAACTCCCACCCCCACCGGCTCGCGACGAACGCGCCGAGGGCGGCGAGTGCGAGCAGCATCCACAGCACGAGCGCGATGAGGCACGCCGGCAGCCAGCCGCGCACGCGTTGGGTGTCACGGGCGAGTTCAGACATGCCGACGACGAGGGAGTACCGTTTTTTGCACAGGAAGAACCAGTGTCCCACCCCGCGCACCATGCCCGGCAGCATCCGGCCCTCCTCGTCGAAAACGTAGAACTCCGTCAGCGGGTGCGCGAAGAACCCTGTGCGGTCGAGCCGTGGGTGGAACACCTGTCCATCCACGCGCACCTCGAACCCCGCCAACAGCCAGCCCGCCGCCGGGAAGGCACGCACTTCCACCTCAATGGTCTGGTCAAACGCGGCGTAGCGGCGCATCAGCGTTCAGACTGTCTCAGCAGATCACGCAACACGCGTTGGTTTTCCTGCGCGTCGAAGAACGCCAGCACCGGCACAGTGAACCCTGGAACGGCGATGCTGGTAAGCGGATCGTCTCCTCCCAGCAAAACCACCGTTTCGTAGCCCGCCCTGTCCGGCTGGGTGTGCTGCTCGACCGTCCGTGCGTCGGCGTCCACGATCCAGTATTCAGCGACTTCGTGGCGGGCGTAGTCTTGCCGTTTGACCGTGCGGTCATTACGCGCGGTGGATGGTGAGAGCACCTCCACTACGAGGTCAGGCGGTGGAAAGAGCAGCTTGTCGTCCTTCCATCCCTCGCACTTTGCTTGGCTGAAGAAGCAAACGTCCGGTTCGTAGTCGTTTCGCCGGCAGTGGACAAGAGTTTTCTCCGTGGTTACTTCACCGAGTGTGCGGCCCTGGCAATACGCCGTCAGCAGGAAGGTGATCTTGCCGGTCGCCCGAAGGTGAGCGAGCCGCACGGGTAAGTGGATAACCACCTGTCCGTTGATGAACTCTGCCTTGGTATCCTCGTCAGGGTCGTTGATAAACCGCTCGCGCCGCCGCCGCTCGTCTTCCGCAACTTCGTTCAGGTGCGCGAGTTGATCCAAAAACTCGGTCGAACCTTTCAGCTCCTCCACAGCTTCAGCGACGCTCATGCCGCGCAGTGTACCCCCCACCCTCCGGCAGGGCAAGGCTGCTGCGCCACCCCTTGCATCCCGCCGCCGGTCCTCTTAATAGTTGCGCCATCAACCCGCCCGCTGCCAACGACAATCCCGCCGCGCCCGTCTTACGCGCGGTGGACGTGCGCCAATCCTTCGCCATCGGCGCGCGCCGGCTCGACGTGCTGCGCGGCATCAGCCTGGACGTACGCGCGGGCGAGGCGGCGTTCCTCGTTGGCGCGTCAGGCGCGGGCAAGACGACGCTGCTTTACATCCTCGCCGGGTTGGAAAGGCCCGCGTCCGGGCAGGTGATCTTCGAGGGCCAATCGGTTTATGACCTCGGGCGGCGCGCCCAGGCGCGGCTGCGCAACGCCGGGATGGGCTTCATCTTCCAAGGGTACTTCCTTTTGCCCGAACTCACCGCCTTGGAGAACGTCCTCCTGCCCGCCATGATCGGCCGCAGCAACGACCGCGAACGCCGCGCGCGCGCCGCTGAGAGCCTGCGCGAGGTCGGCCTCGGCGACCGCCTCCACCACCTGCCGCTCGAACTCTCCGGCGGCGAACAACAGCGCGTGGCCATCGCCCGCGCGCTCATCAACGACCCGAGCGTCGTCTTCGCCGACGAACCCACCGGCAACCTCGACAGCCGCGCGGGCAGCACCGTCATCGACCTCCTGCTCAACCTCGTGCGCGAGAAACGCAAGACGCTCCTGGTCGTCACCCACGACCTGAGTCTCGCTACCCGCGGCGACCGCACCTTGGAAATGCGCGACGGCCTGTTGGGCGGGGCGACTTCCAGCCTTGCGCCCGCGGGTGAATAGGGCCACTCATCTCCTGCTCCCATGAAAATCCACATCGACGGCCAACTCCTCGAAGAAGCTGACGCCAAAATTTCCGTTTTCGACCACGGCTTGCTCTACGGCGACGGCGTGTTCGAGGGCATCCGCATGTACAACGGCCGGGTGTTCAAGCTGGAGGAGCACATCGACCGCCTGTACGACTCCGCACGTGTCATTTGCCTGGAAATCCCCGTCAGCAAGGAGCAGATGATCGCCGACCTGCTCGCCACCATCCGCGCCAACGGCCTGCGCGACGGCTACGTGCGCCTCGTCATCACCCGCGGCGTGGGAGACCTCGGCATCAATCCCCGTTTGTGCCCGAAGGCGTCGGTCATCATCATTGCCGCCAAGATCAAGCTGTACTCGGAGGAACTCTACCAGCGCGGACTGGACATCATCACCTGCGCGACCCGCCGCATGAGCCAGGCTGCCCTACCTCCGGCCGTCAAGAGCCTGAACTATCTCAACAACATCATGGCCAAGCTGGAGGCCCACCAGGCCAACGCCGCCGAGGCGCTCATGCTCAACGAGGCTGGCTACATCGCTGAGTGCACGGCTGACAACGTGTTCATCATCAAGAAGGGCACGCTCTTCACCCCACCCGTCAGCGCCGGCAGCCTGCGCGGCATCACGCGCGGGGCGGTGCTCGACATCGCCACCGAACTCGGCGTGCCCGTCGTCGAGACCGAACTGACCCGCTACGATGTGTTCGTGGCCGATGAGTGCTTCCTCACCGGCACGGCGGCCGAACTGGTGCCCGTGGTCAACGTGGACTCACGCCCCGTCGGCGACGGCAAACCCGGCCAAGTGACTGCGCGGCTGCTGGATGGCTTCCGGCGGTTGACATCCACGACCGGAACGCCGATTTTTGAGGACGAGGCGGCTCCCGTTTCCGCCGGCCTGCCCGAGGATTCTGGCGCGGGTCTGGTGGCGACGGTGGTTGTGACCTGAGAGCGACCTGCCCTTCTTCCCCGCGATGCCCGGCCCGAACATCATCCAGTGCGACGCTTGCCAAGCCAACGAGGCAGAGGTCTTCCTGACGCAGATCGTCGGCGGCAAGATGCAGAAGGTCAATCTTTGCAAGTCCTGTTCCAAGGACCGTGGCGTGGATGATCCGACCGGCTTCGCGCTGACCGAACTCCTCTCCGGCCTCGGCACGAGTACAGAAACCGAGAAACCAGCCGTCGTACACGGCGGCGAGAAGGCGGCGTCGACCACTCCCGTCAGCGGCGAGACGACCACGACGGTCACGGCTGCCAAGTGCCCGGTGTGCGGGTTCACGCAGGCGGACTTCAAGAAGACAGGTCGGCTGGGGTGCAGCGAGTGTTATGGAACGTTCAATGAAAGCCTGGGCAGCCTGCTCAAGGCGATGCACAAGGGCACGCATCACACCGGGAAGATGCCCGTGGCGCTCGCGCGTCGCAAAGAGGTCACCGAGCGCATGAAGACCTTACAGGACGACCTGCAAAAGGCCGTGCGCGACGAGGACTACGAAAACGCCGCCAGCCTGCGTGACCAGATCCGTCGGCTCTCTGCGCAGATCGGAAACTGACGCACCTGCCGGCGTCACCGTTGGTCTAGATACCAAAGGAAGCCGAATGCCGATTCACTACACGACCGGCGATGCTGCTGCCCCCGCTGGCGACGACCACAAAATCATCTGCCATGTTTGCAACGACATTGGCGCTTGGGGTGCGGGGTTCGTAGTCGCCTTGTCCAAACGTTGGAAGCTGCCGGAGCAGAGGTACAGAGCCTGGCACGCAGGGGACTCAGACGATGGGCCGTTCGAGCTTGGCGAAGTTCAATTTGTGGCCGTGGACCCAGGCACCACCGTTGCCAACATGATCGGGCAACGGGGAATCCGTCGCGGGTCGAGCGGCACGTCCCCGGTTCGTTACGGAGCGATCCGGACTGCTCTCGGCAGAGTGGCGGACTTCGCTCTCGCCAACTCGGCGTCCGTCCACATGCCGCGGATCGGCGCAGGTCTTGGTGGGGGCGACTGGAACACCGTTGAAGCAGTCATCGAGGACGAACTGTGCGGCCGTTCGGTTGCTGTCACCGTCTACGACCTTCCCCGGCGATGAATCCTTCGCGTTGGGCAAACCGGGCGTTCTGAAGTATGGTGTGCCGAGCACCGACCGCTCTAAACTCCACATTCTCCAGCCATGAAATTCTCCAGCCTCATCGCCAGTCCCGGGGAGTGGATGCGCACCGACGGTCCGCACCACGACATCGTCATCAGTTCGCGGGTGCGTCTAGCGCGCAACCTGCGTGACCTTCCCTTCCCCGGCTGGGCCAAGAAGGCGGACCGCATCGCCATCCTCGAACAACTCAAACCCCAGGTCGAGGCTCTCGACGAGATGGGTGACGCGTTTTCAGAGTACCTCCAGGACCTTTCCGCGCTCGAAAAACAGGTCTTGGTCGAGCGCCACCTCATCAGCCGCGAACACGCCGCCAAGGGGATCGGCAGCGCCGTGGTGATGAACCGCCAGCAGACCCTGAGCATCATGGTCAACGAGGAGGACCACCTGCGGATGCAGGCCATCCGATGCGGGTTCCAACTCAAGAACGCCTACAAGCTTGCCAACAAAGCCGACAACGCGCTCGAAGACACGCTGGAGTTCGCCTACAGCCCACAGTTGGGCTACCTGACGGCCTGTCCGACCAACGTCGGCACCGGGATGCGCGCCTCGGCGATGCTGCACTTGCCCGCGCTCGTGCTGGACGAGAACATCAACAAGGTCATCCAGGCCGTGAACAAGATCGGCCTCGCTGTGCGCGGTCTCTACGGCGAGGGCACGGAGGCGATGGGCAACCTCTTTCAAATCTCCAATCAAACCACGCTCGGCGAAAAGGAAGAGGACATTATCAATCGGCTGGGCAAGGTGATCGAGCAGATCGTCGAGCACGAACGCACCGCGCGCGAAAAGCTTCTCCAGGAAAAGCGCACCGTGCTCATGGACCAGATCGGGCGCGCGTACGGCATCCTGAGCCACGCTTTTTCCATGAACAGCAAGGAGGCGCTCAACTTTCTGTCGCTGATTCGCCTCGGTGTGGACCTCGGATTCTTCCCCGCCGACTACCGATTGCCGGCGGACGAACTCTTCATGGAAACGCAGCCCGCGCACCTCCAGAAGAACAGCCAGCAAAAGCTCAGTGCCGAGGAGCGCGACGCCCTGCGTGCGGAGATTGTGCGCGGCAAGCTCAAGAACTTCCCCGCACCCGACCTCACAAAAGGCACATCCGGCGGCAACGGTCCGGGAGGCGGGGCGAATTAGGGCATCGTCACCTTCAGCCGGATGAACCGTCGTCCGCCCGCGGTCAGCGGCATCAGGTCGCGCACCACGACAATCTGGCTCAAGGCGTCCGGGTTAGTTTGGGTGCTGACCGCCGCCACGTAGTTCGCGTCGGAATTCCACGTCATCAGGTCGCCGGAAACCTGCGGCACGTAGGTAATGTCCGTGTTGGCGAACACCTGCGTGTACGTCAGTGTCAGGTACGTGCTTCCGTTGATGGTCATCTGACCAACGGTCGGCAGGCCGGTCGCGCCCGCGGTGCGCGGCGAGAGACCGAGGGCATACTCTATGAGGTTGGAAACCCCGTCGCCGTCCGGGTCGGCCGCGCTGCCGCTGATCGTAGGGTCGGCTTGTTCGGCGGCCGTGAAGAATCGCGTCAGCCACGTCGTGTACGTGAGGTCCACGGTGTAATCGGCCACGATGGGCAAGTGGTCGCTGGCGGAGACGAGCGCGGCCCGCGCCGCGGCAGGCGTGATCGCACCCTGCAAGCCGTTGAGCGCCGTGTTGGTCGTGGCATCGACGGCCTTGTGCAGCGCCACCGAGCCATTGTTGCCGAAGGCAGTCTCGGAACCCGCGACGTAGCGCAACCCGGCTGGGTTCGTGCCTTGGTACACGGCGGACGACATGAACTGGATGTCGTCGCGGTAATCCAAGCTGTCGGTCGCGTCGCTCAGATCGACAGGTAGTCGGCGGTGTT
>CAXTQD010000010.1:28041-33825 GCA_964246175.1 uncultured Chthoniobacterales bacterium
TCGGGGTTTGGGTGTAGTGGAGCGTGGGGTTGAGCGGGTCGAGGAGCTGGTCCTTGCCGCTGGCGGTCAGCGTCTGGTAAGCGGCCTCGATGCTGCCGTCCAGGTTGAAGTCGCCCATGACCAACACGCCGCCGTTGGCCGGCAGCACCTTGAGGTCGGCGACGATGATCGCCGCCTCCTTGGCGCGTGCGGCGCGGACAGCGGCCGTCGTACCGCTGGCGCTGGACTTCATGTGGCTCACGTACACGTAGAACTGCGTGTTCGCCGTGCCGTTGTACGGCTGGAACTCGTAGCGCATCACCTGTCGGTACTCACCGTTGGTCGCGCCGGTCGGGGCGCCGACACCTGTGGACGCGAGCAGGGTGACGGTCTTCGTGTTGTAGACCATCGCGTTAGGGCCATTGCCGACGGTGGCGCTGCCATACTGGCCGCCCTGCACGGGGCTCATCGCGTAGGTGTTCGCACCGTAGTAGTTGTTCAGTGCGGTGACGATGGGGGCGACCGTCGCCGTGTTGCTGGAGGTCTCTTCCAACGCCAGGATGTCGAGCGGGTGGGCCGCGCCGCTCACGTAGAAGTCGCCGATGGCTTCGAGCACGGTGGCGAGACCGCTGTTTGGCGCGGTGTTGCCGTTCACGTCAGCCTCGATGTTGTAGGCCACGATGCGGATCGTCTGCACGGCCGCCACCCGGCCCGGAGCCGACACGACGAGCCCGAGGGCGAGCAGCGCCAGGCACCAGCGCGGGGGGGCGGTTCTGTTCTGGGGCGAGCACGCGCGCATGGTGCCGAGTGAAGTGCGCTTTGTCACTCCCCTACAATCTAAAGGACTAAGATTGCCCGGGTGTCACTCGCCGCTGCCACCTGAGTTCTCTTCCTGCGAGGTCCGGGCGAAGCTCTGCGCGGGGTCCGGCGGGGCGGCGTTCTCCGGCGGCAGGGCAGGCTGCGGCATGGTTTCGGACCGTTCCGCGGGCGCGGCGGGCTGCCCGGCGGTCTCGATGGCCGCGGGCTGCGTTTGCACGGCGTGCAGGCGGGCGAGGTCGAACTTCGCCTGGCGGTCGAAAAAAAAGAGGCCGTTTTCCTCCTGGTACACGTCGGTCAACTGAGTGTAGCAGTACCCGAACATATGCGGGTTTTTCAAGAGGGTCTGGCACAGTCCCTCGAACCGCGCGTAGAACTCCTCTAACGTCCGCGGGCTCATGCCGTAACCCCAAGACGCCGCGAGCGCTGCTGCGCCCTGGTCCGCGCCAGTGCCCGTGAGTAACTGGGCGTCCGGGTTCCAGTGAATCCCGCCAAATTCGCTGACGAAGAACGGCTGTCCCGCGTACGGGTAGGACCACGTCTGCGACTTTTCCCGGGTGCCGCCTTTGTTGACGTACGGCTTGCCGCGCTGCAACCCGGCGTAGTGGCGCGCGAACAAGTCCGGGTCCTGTTCGTAGTCGTGGCTGTCGTAAACTTCCGTCTCGACGACACGGTGCGAGTAGCCAGAGGCGTCCAACACCGGGCGTGTGGTGTCCATGGCCTTCGCGGCCAGGAACATCGCGCGCGCCGCGTCGTCGATGGATTCCATGTGGTCGGTGAGCGGCTCCCAGGTTTCGTTGAGGCCACACCAACCGACCAACGCGGGGTGCGAATAGTCGCGCTCCAGCGCCTCCAGCCACTGCGCACAGTAGGTGATGTCGAACTGCTGCTGTCCGGTCCGCAATCCCCGCGCGCCCCAGTCCGGGAACTCACCCCACACGAGGTAGCCCAGGCGGTCGGCGTGGTGGAGGAAGCGTTCCTCGAAGACCTTCTGGTGCAGGCGCGCGCCGTTGAAGCCGGCGGCCTGGGAGAGTTCGATGTCGCGCACCAGCGCCGCGTCGTCAGGCGCGGTCATGATGCCCTCGGGGTAGAACCCCTGGTCGAGCACGAGCCGCTGGAAGACGATTTCGCCGTTGAGTTTGACCGCCTGTCCGTCGATGGCGACCGCACGTAGCCCGGCGTAGGAGTCGAACGCATCGACGACGCGGCCGGTCGCGTCCACGAGTTCGAGCCGCAGGGAATACAGGTGCGGGTCGCCCAAGCGCCACGGGCGGCGGCGTTCGGGCGGGACTGGGAGCATCAGGCGCGGGGCGAGGGCGAGGTCGGCGCGGGTCTGGGCGCGGGCGACCTCGCCGCGTTCGTCGGCGAGCGAGGCGCGGAACCGCAGGCCGGGGCGGTTGTTAGAAAGAGGCTGTTCCAAGTGGAAGCAGCCGTTGGCGAGGTCGGGCGTGACCCGCGTACGCCGCAGGTGGACCTCGGGCACCGGTTCCAGCCAGACCGTCTGCCAGATGCCGGTGGTGCGAAAGTAGAAACAGCCCTGGTTACCGTAGCCCTGAGATTGCTTGCCGCGGGGTTTGGGTTCCTGTGGGGTATCCTGCGCGCGCACGACCAGCGTGAACTCCTCCCCGGCTCGCGCGACGCCCTTGAGTGACACCGTGAACGGTGTGAACCCACCACGATGCCGGCCGACCTGCTCGCCGTTGACCCACACGGTCGCGTCGTAATCGACCGCGCCGAAGTGCAGCAGGATCGTCTTCCCGCGCCAGCCGGCGGGCACGGTGACCGTGCGCCGATACCACACGGCGGCCATGAAGTCGGTGACGCCGACGCCCGAGAGCGGCGCTTCCGGGCAGAAGGGCACGGTGATGGTCCGTTCAAGTTTGGGCTTCTGGTGGAGCTTGCGCTCGAAGCCGCTGTCGCCCGCGTCGATCTCAAATTCCCACGAACCGTTGAGGCACAGCCAGTCCGGCCGCACAAACTGCGGGCGCGGGTACTCGGGTCGAGGCAAATCGGCGGGAGGGGTCGGGTCGGACATGCGGTAAGAATCGAAGCTTATACGCCGGTTTCCACGGATGGAAAGGCGTGGGACACAAAACGTCGCCGCTGTCTTATTCAACCGACACTGCCGGCGCGCCTTCTACGAGCGGGTGCGTGAAGTCGATTTCCTTCATCACGACCTCGCGCTGGTCGAGGGCGCTCGCATAGATGGCGTCGAGGATACGCATGATCTCCACGCCATCGCTCGCCCCGGCGCTCGGCTCCAGGTCCTCGCGGATGCAGCGGATAAAATGCGCCTGCGCGTGCTCGAACGCCTGCGGGTACTTGAGCGGCACCGTTTTGACCATCGCCCCGTTTTCCTCGCGGAAGATGCACGTCGTCGTGTCCTTGTAATCGAAGGTCACGTTGGAGAGCCCGCCCTTGGTGCCGCTGAGTTCGAGGAACACTTTCTCGCGCTCCTCGAAGTTGAGTGCCCAGTTGACCTCCAGCATTAGGCTCGCGCCGTTGTCGAAGCGGATCAGCGCCGCGGCGAGGTCCTCTACGTCGAATTCCTTCATCTGCTCGCGCGCCATGCTCCGGCCGAGGTGCGAGTACGTGCTGGCTGACACCGTGACGGCCTTGGGGCTGCCGATGAGCCAGCGCGTGAGGTCGAGCATGTGGACGCCCAGGTCGATCAGCGGTCCGCCGCCACTCATCTTCTTCTGGCCGAACCAGCCGCCGAACTGCGGGATGCCGCGCATGCGCCGCCAACCCGTCACGGCGTAGTAGATGTCGCCGAGCTTGCCGCTGTCGATGATCGTCTTGAAGAACTGGTGCTCCGCGCGAAACCGCTGGTTGAAGTGGATCATGAACTTCTTGCCGGTGGCGCGGACCTTGGCGCGCATTTCGAGCGCGTCGGCGGCGTTGAGGGCCATGGGTTTTTCGCACAGGACGTGCAAGCCGCGGTCGAGCGCGGCGAGGGTCATGGGCTTGTGCAGGAAGTTGGGCACGGCCAGCGACACGGCGTCGATCTTCGCGCCGTCCAGGAAGCGGTCGAAGTCCGTGAACGTCTGCGACGCACCGAACTCCTGGGCCGCGCGGCCGAGGGCGTCGGTGTTCTGATCGCAGAGGGCCTGGATCGTGACGCCGGGGATCTCCTGGTAGCGTTGGAGGTGCCAGCGGCCGACGCCGAGACCGACGACGCCGACTTTGAGAGGTTGGGGTGCCATGTTGCTGGCGGGAGCAAACGGGTGGCGCCTCCCTGCCGCAAGCGCAAACTTGGAGTTCAGGCCGCAGGCGGCGCGAAGCGGTCGCGCGGCGTCAGGTCGAGAATCGGTTTCTCGAAGAAGCGGTAGAGCAAGGCAGATAAAGTGATGGTCGCCGCGACCGCCGCCGCGCGCACCAGCACCTTGCCAACCGGGCCGCGGTTCCCATCGTGCAACGCATCCAGCAGAAGCAACAGGATCGGCAGATGACAGAGATAGATCGAATACGACCATTTGCTGACCGACGTGACGGCCGCCGACCACCAACCCGCCGACGGTTGCAAGCGCGAGGCCCGGGGCAAGATCAACGCGCTGCCCAGCGGCACCATCGTCAGCAGCCACGCAGCCGGGATGGCGGGAGCGCTACCGGTCAGCAGGGAGCGGTGCCCGACGACGGTTCCAACGACGAGCAGGATCATCCCCGCCGGCCAGGCGCGCATGAGGCGTTCCCACCATGCAGGGCTTTCGAGACGGACGACGGCCAGGACGACGCCCAGCATCAACGAGTCGAAGCGGTAGACGACGACCCGGCGCATCGTGGATAGCCAATCGGCGTCGTGGCCGGTCGCCAGGCGCAGCCCGAGCGAGAGCGCCGCGAAGAACACCGCGCAACCCAAAAAGATCGGCCGCCGGGTTTCCGTCCGCCGGCCCGCCGCGAGGTACAAGGCGAAGAACGCCAGCGGCAGCAGCAGGTAGAACCATTCTTCTACGGCCAGGCTCCACGAGACGGCGTAGAACTCCGGCATCGGCCCGCGCAGGTTTTGCAGGAAGAGCGCGTAGCGCCAGACGGTGCCTGCTCCCACGGTGCCGTCCGCCAAGGAGACCAGCGCGACGTTCAGGCCCAGGAACAGGTAGTAGTTGGGTAGTGTCCGGGTCCAGCGCCGACGCCAGAAGCGCCCGAGGTCACCCAGGCTGACGCTTTCCTGCGCCTGGAGCGTGCGGTAGAGGATTTCGCCGATCAGGAACCCGCTCAACACGAAAAAGAGTTCCACGCCCAGCAGCCCCGCCACGGGCACGGGTCGGATGTAATGGGCCAGGACGACCAAGGAGATCGCTGCGGCGCGGATCGCGTCCAGGCCGTAGTTGCGCGCGGAGGGCCGACGCCCGGCCGCGGACGCGGGTACGCTGGTATGGGCGGTGAGGGCGGAGATCATCAGACGCGCCGAAGCAGGCAGAGCGGCACCTTGCCAGAGTCGGCTCCGCGCCCGCAAACCTTTTGCCACGCGCTCTGCGGGAGCGATTCGTGTGCCGCCGTTCTTTTTCACCGGCCCGCTTTTGGGGACGCAGAGAAACCAGCCATACGTGCGCCGCATCCCGCCGACGTGCCGTTGCGCAACCCGCGGCTGGAAGACGGCGGGGTGTTGATGAGCAGGGCGTGGAACTACTGCGAGCCAACAACGCATCGTAGTCAACGTACGAGCCGATCTAGAACCAGATGACCACTTCGTACGCACGCAAACCGCTCACCAACCCAAAGATACACGTACCGACCAGATCGGCTCGCGGATGTGCACCCGCTTGAACTTGCAAACCACCTTGCCAAGGATCGGCCTGCCAACGCCGGTAAACCTCGCGTGCTTGCCGACGAACCGGCATGGGCAACTCGGCGAGAAGGTGGCGGAATGCCTCAGTGGTCCGCGAGGTCATGCTCGGGATCGAAGGGCAAGGTGCGGCCGGCACGGAACTCGGCTGGTAATACTTCGTCAGGTCGCTGCGTGCGTTTGTGAAGCCACGGCGGCATCTTGGG
>CAXTQD010000011.1:0-692 GCA_964246175.1 uncultured Chthoniobacterales bacterium
ACGCTCATCGGCCGACTCTTGTACGACTCCAAGTCGCTCATGGAGGACCAGCTCGAAGCCCTCCAACGCAGCGCCGACCTCACCGGCCACGGCCAGATCAACCTCGCCAATCTCACCGACGGCTTGCGCGCCGAACGCGAACAGGGCATCACCATCGACGTGGCCTACCGGTACTTCGCCACGCCGCGGCGTAAGTTCATCATCGCCGACACGCCCGGCCACATCCAGTACACGCGCAACATGGTCACGGGCGCCTCGTCGGCGAACCTCGCCATCGTCCTCGTGGACGCACGCCAGGGCGTCATCGAGCAGAGCCGCCGCCACACGGCCATCGCCTCGCTCCTGCGCATCCCGCACCTCGTCGTCGCCATCAATAAGATGGACCTCGTCGACTGGAGCCGCGCGCGCTTCGACGAGATCCGCGAGGAGTTCGAGCAGTTCCTGCCGCGGCTGGACATGAAGGACGTAAAATTCATTCCGGTCAGCGCATTGCACGGCGACAACGTCGTCGATCCCTCACTGCGCACGCCTTGGTATCCCGGCCCGACGCTGCTCGGCCACTTGGAAACCGTCCATCTCGGCAGCGATTGGAATCTCAGCGACTTCCGCCTGCCTGTACAGTGGGTCAACCGCCCGAACAATCCCACTGACCCAGCGCTGCACGATTTCCGCGGGTTGAGTGGCCAGATTGC
>CAXTQD010000011.1:702-33749 GCA_964246175.1 uncultured Chthoniobacterales bacterium
TCGGCCCCAACGGTGCCGGCAAAACCACAGTGCTGCGGGCGCTCTCGGGTGCCCTTGCGGCCGCAGGGACCGTCGCGGTCGGCGGTCGCACGCTCGACCCCGGTGAGCGGACCAGGATTGCCGGCGGCATCGTGCGTGAAGGCCAACTCGTGCAGGTCCTGCCCAACGGCTATTTGTCGAAGGTCAAACAAATCTGGACGCTCGACGGTCCGCTGAAGGAAGCCTTCTGCCCGCAATCGGTGACGCTGGTTTTGGAAGACGACATCGACGTGAGCCGTGGCGACCTGATCGTCCACCCTGCCAACTTGCCCGGCGCGGGCAACGACCTGCACGCGCGGGTTTGCTGGCTGCACGCCCGCCCGCTCACTCCGGGCAAGAAATACCATCTCAAGCACCTCACCCAGACGGTTCCCGCGACGGTGACTGCCATCGAAAACCGTATCGACGTGACCACCCTCGACCCGCAGACCGGCGTGGACACCCTAGCGATGAACGACGTGGGCGCGATTCGCCTGCGCACGGCCCGGCCACTCCTCTACGACGCGTTTGCCGCCAACCGGCACACCGGCTCCTTTATCCTCATCGAACAGGGCAGCAACGCCACGGTTGGCGCAGGGATGTTGTCCCCATCTACGCGCCTCGCGCAACCCGAGTACACAAGTTTCTCGATCTGAGCAGGCCGCCTGCGGCCGGTTCAAGGCGAGGCGTTCGGCCGCGATGATGGTGCTGCCGTCCCCGGCGCAAACCGAGCCGCGAACGTGTACGCCGCCCAAAAACTCTCCCACTGCGGCGCGCTGGGGTCCGGCTTCGCGCCCACCGCTGCCGCCCGGAGGTAAACCAGGCGCACCAGCCACAGGCCAGGTTGATCAAGCGAAAACTCCGCCAGTCCCTTCGGAGAAGTGGTGGCGCTCAGGACAACCGGCTTCTGTCCGTCCACCTTCGCGCGTCGGCAGGCAAAAATCTTTGCCCCCGTGAGCGGTTTGTCTTCAAAGAGCACTTTCACCGAGAGCCGGCCGTCGGAACGGATTTGGCTGGGATCATTTTCCAGCAGGATTTCCAGCCGTTTGCCGACGCGCCGTTTGTAGAGTGTGTTCGCCGTGTTCGCTGCCGGGTCGCGCTCCTGGATGAGCACCTTCAAAAATCGCGTGTAAATCTCCCGCGCCGGTGCATCGGTCTGTCCGAGCCGCGTGCGTTGCGCTGTGGCCACGTCAAACCCCTCCTCACTCAGATAGTCGTTGAACGTGTCTGCGTCCATCGTCACCGTTTGTGGCCTGCGGTCCATGACGATCAGCGCGGCACCGCTCTCCAGCCGGGTGCGGGCCGCAGGCATTTGGCCTTCGGCACCCAACGCCAACAGGTCACGGCGCACCGCCTCATTACCGAACAGGTCGAAGCGGACCACGTGATCCTTCTGCAACGACCGCTCCTCTTCGGTCTGAAGCCGGTCGCCCATGCGTAGATGCAACAGCAACTCGTCGCCCTTGCTGGCGAAAGCGGAGTCTGGTTCCAACCAAAAATCGTACGCCGCCGCGCCAGCCGTCAGCGACAGCATACCTCCCAACGTGCAGACGATTGCCTGCCACGCCGCGCCATTGCGCTTCGGTCGCCACACGCTCACAGGCGTTGCAAAAACTTCTGGACCGACTTCTCGTAGTCTTGGAACGGGTCGCCCATGGCGAAGTGGCTCTGGTTCTCGCACGAAATCGAGTCCCAGTTGATGACGTAGGACTGATTCGTCTTTTGAAAGTGCTGCACCGCCACCGAACGTCCCCGCGCGCGGGTGTTCGCCGGCGGGTTGCGCAAGGCGTGGTCCAGCCGCACGCTGTCGTTGAACTCTCCGATGGCCTTGGCCGGCGTCAAGGCGAAGAACAATCCCTTAGCGGGATTGATGTTGTGGTATTCGAGGTCAAGGCTTTGCAGCCAGGGGTCCTGCCAAGAGAGTTTCTCCTCCTCACGGAAGGCATCAAGGAGGTACTTCTTGGAAATCCAATCCACGCCGCCGATGAGGGCCTCGGGCCGGGAGCGGATGGCGTCCAGCGTGAAGCCCCAACGTTCGATGAGCCAATCGGTCTCCTCGTCCGTGCCGGCGAGATGCTTTTGCGCCAATTTGAGAAAGGTGTACTGCACATCGAGTGCGTCGCAGGTCTGGCCGTTCTCCAGTCGCAGCACCCAGCGTTGGCTCTGGTCGCGGGAGATGTCGCGGGTGGATTGCACGGCATCGCGCAGGATCACGTCATAAGGCATGAGCCCTTCTTCCAAGAGCGTGAGCACGCAGGCCGTCGTGCCGACCTTCAGCGCCGTGGCGAATGGGCTCATGTTGGAGTCACCGATCAGGAGATGTAGCCGCCGGTAACGTCGGTAGTCAGCTAGAGGTTCGTCGCGCGCGTTGATAATGGCGCGGTTGAACTGCACCCACTGGTAGATGTCGTTGACGATGTGGTCCGCGCGCTGGCTGATCTGGTAATCCACCGGCGTCTCGGAACGCGGCAGTTCGAAGTCAAACGCCAACGGATTGGCCTGCCCGACGCGTCCCGCCCCGGTAAAGACTTGCCGCGTGGCCAGGAAGGACAACAACGAACCGAGGCTTTGCGGCGTGAACTGCGCCTCTCGCTTCATCAGGTAATTCTCGTGGCAGCCGAAGGTGGCGCCGGTGTAGTGGTCGATGTTGTTCTTGAGGAACGACACCTGATCGGCCACACCCAGCGCTTCGAGGCCGGATTGCAAGAGCGCGTCACCAGCGAGGTCGAAAGTCACCATGTCCCGCAAGTCCAGGCACTCGGGCGAGGAGTATTCCAGATGGCCCATGTCGAGGTAGAGCCGGCCGCCGTTGAGCAGGAAGCCACCGTTGCCAGGCGGTTCCTCGTAGTCGCGGTAGTGCAGGTCGATGCTGCCGACGTTCGCCTTCTTGAACAGGTAGTTCTTGATGCGCGTCGGCCAAGCGTCCGAGCCGCCGTGAGCCTTGTCATCCGAGACGAGACAGCCGTACTCCGTTTCGATTCCGACGATGCGGTTCATAGGCAGGCGAGAACTTCCGCCACGATGCCTGGGGACACAAGAGCGAAGCGGCTCAAATTCGCCGACGTTCCTGTCGACGGTCGGCGTTGTTCATCGCTGCGGATGAAGAGTCTCGCCGCGGGCAAGCATGGCAACGAACTTCGCCAAGCGCGCCGCTCGTGTCTCAGGGCGTTTCGCCGTCTGCAAACGAAAGAGGATGGCGTAACGGTTTTTGCTGTTCAGAGTTGCAAAAAAGTCCGCTGCTCGTGGGTCGTCACGCAACGCGGCTGCCAAGTCTGGCGGCACGGTAGCGCAACTCGGGGCCGCGTAAGCAGCCTCCCAACGCCCGTTCTTTTTGGCACTTTCAATCGCAGCAAGGCCCGCAGGTTGCATTTGCCCACTCTCAACCAACTCAAGCGCCCTCTGCCGATTCTTCTGCGACCAGATGCTACCGGGTCTCCGGGGAGTGAACTTCTGGGTCCATGAATCTTGATCTAAACTCTTCGTTTGACCGTCGATCCAGCCGTAGCAAAGAGCAACGTCGAGCGCCTCTGCGTGGGTGAGCACCAGATGACCAGTAACCTGCCTAGCAAATTCTAGCCAGACACCCGGCACGCTTCGGTGGTGCTCATCTAACCAAGCCGACCATTCCTGCGAGTTCGCGAACTGCATCCTCAGTAAAGATTTGACCACTGGTGATGCCATTACCGCTGGAAGCTGCCCCAAGTACCGTCACAACACCCGGTACAACATTCGTCCGCAGTTCGGACATTGTGCAATGGTCTGCCGCGCGCGTACGACGGCCGCGACTTGAGTAGGCACCTTCATGTGGCAGCCGCCGCAAATTTCGTGCTCCAACGGCACCACAGCGGCGTCACCTTTCTTGGCGAACAGCCGTTTGTACAAGTCGAGGGTTCCCTCCTCCACGCCGCTGGCCAGCTTGGCATGATCAGCTTCCAGTTTACCCAAGCGGTCACTGGCGGCCTTCACGCCGGCTTCGAGTTTGGCGATCTGCTCCTGGATGGTGGTCTGCGCCTCGGCGAAATCCTTTTCTGCCGCGGCCGTCGCTTTGGCAATCTTCTCGGATTGCTCCATCAACTCCAACTCACGATCCTCCAAGGTCTGGATGTCTGCCTCGAAACGGCCAATCTCCTTGGTCAACGCTTGGTACTCCTCGTTTTTGCGCGTGGCTTGCTGCTGGGTTTTGAAGCGCACGATCGACTGGCGTTTGCCTTCAGCCTCCAACTGCAGCTTGCGACGCTGCACCTCGTTTTCCTGACCGCGCTGCTTGGCATGCTCGAAAACCTGCCGAGCCGATGCCAATTTGGCCTCCAAGCCCTTTTTCTCCGTCGGCAGCGATTTCTGCTGCTGGCGGAGCGCCTTGATCTTCTGGTCGCGATCTTGGAGGACGAGCAAGGATTCGAGTTCAGGCTGCATGACAAAGTGGTTTAGCGGGGTGACACCCGGAAAGCAAGGAACCCCGGCCACCTTTCGGCGACCGGGGTTCATATTTCTGGCAACTTCCTACTCTCGCACAACCTAGAGATGCACTACCATCGGGGCTGCGGCGTTTCACTTCCGTGTTCGGAATGGGAACGGGTGGGGCCACTGCGCAGATGCCACCAGAAGTGAAATCTCGCGGAGGCTTACACCTCCACCAGTCCTCACCTCTGAGGGCTGCGGCTGCCGATTTTCACCGGCGACCGATACTCTGATATCTACATACAGGAAGCGAACAACTATCTGACTGAGTTTTAGATCGTAAAAGCCATGATTGTATCCTCTCCCCGCCGAGCAGGAGAGCTTTCGCCCTCCGCCGGAGTGGTCGGAGCGGACTCCGACCACCACGGGGATGGGAAAATCAATGACCAAGCCGAACGATTATTAGTACCGGTGAGCTGAACACGTTACCGTGCGTACACCCCCGGCCTATCAACGTGGTGGTCTACCACGAATCTTCAGGGAGATCTCATCTTAGGATAGGCTTGGCGCTTAGATGCTTTCAGCGCTTATCCTTTCCGAACATAGCTACCCGGCGCTGCCACTGACGTGACAACCGGAACACCAGAGGTTCGTCAGACCCGGTCCTCTCGTACTAAGGTCTGAACCCTTCAAATCTCCTGCGCCCACAGCGGATAAGGACCGAACTGTCTCGCGACGTTCTGAACCCAGCTCGCGTACCGCTTTAACCGGCGAACAGCCGGACCCTTGGGACCTTCTCCAGCCCCAGGATGCGATGAGCCGACATCGAGGTGCCAAACCGCGCCGTCGATATGAACTCTTGGGCGCGATCAGCCTGTTATCCCTAGCGTACCTTTTGTCCTTTGAGCGACGGCAATTCCACATTCAACCGCCGGATCACTTGGACCTACTTTCGTACCTGCTCGACGTGTATGTCTCACAGTTAAGCTGGCTTCTATCCATGTACTCAACACCCGATTGCCAACCGGGTTGAGCCAACCTTCGTAATCCTCCGTTACTCTTTAGGAGGATACCGCCCCAGTAAAACTGACCGGCTGCCATTGTTCCTCACCCAGATGATGGGCTGAGGTTAGTTTGTCCAATTCCAAAGGGTGGTGTTTCATTGTCGGCTCAGCCGTGCCCGAAAGCACAGCTTCAAAGCCTCCCACTTACGCTAAGCATCGAAATCGAACAAACAGTAACAGCGTACAGTAAAGGTGCATAGGGTCTTTCCGTCCTGCTGCGGGTAGGCGGCATCTTCACCGCCACTACAACTTCGCTGAGCTCCTCGTTGAGACAGCGGTCAACTCGTTACACGATTCGTGCAGGTCGGAACTTACCCGACAAGGAATTTCGCTACCTTAGGACCGTTATAGTTACGGCCGACATTCACGGGGACTTGGGCTCGAAGCTTCGCTTGCGCTAACCTCTTACCGTAATCTTACCGCATTGGTCACGTGTCACACCCTATACGTCGTCTTACGACTTGGCAGAGTGCTGTGTTTTTGTTAAACAGTCGGTTGACCCATTTCACTGCGACCTATTGCTAGGCACCCCTTCTTCCGAAGTTACGGGGCTAGATTGCCGAGTTCCTTAACGAGGTTTCACTCACGCGCCTGAGTATACTCTACTCACCCACCTGTGTCGGTTTGCGGTACGGGCAACCGGAGATACACATACGAGATTTTCTCGGATCATGATTTGCTGGATCCACCTTGGCCGAAGCCTCAGCGTCACCTTGCGGACTTGGCATTTTCAATCGCCTTGCCAGCTCCTCACAACCGTCAATCGTATTCTACGCTCCAGCCGGTGCAGGAATATTAAACCTGCTGTCCATCGCTTACGCCCTTCGGCCTCAGCTTAGGTCCCGACTAACCCCGGGAGGACGAGCCTGGCCCGGGAAACCTTGGGTTTACGGCGGACTGGAATTCAACCAGTCTTTTCGCTACTCATGTCTGCATTCTCACTTGTTTGGACTCCACAGTTGCTTCCGCTCCTGCTTCAAGGCCCAGACAACGCTCCCCTACCAATCGAACGTGGCGAACCACGAACTATTCCAAAGCTTCGGTATACCGCTGATCGCCAATCATTTTCGGCGCGAGATCACTCGATGAGTCAGCTATTACGCACTGTTTAAATGATGGCTGCCTCTAAGCCAACATCCTCACTGTCTAAGTAACCTCACATCCTTTCCACTACGCGGTATTTGGGCACCTTAGCTGTTGGTCTGGCATGTTTGCCTCTCGCGCACGAAGCTTATCCCTCGCGCACTGACTCCCAGGTTATGTTGAACGGCATTCGGAGTTTGATTGAATTCGGTACCCTGGTATGGGCCCTAGTTCATCCAGTGCTCTACCTCCGCTCATAAACACCTGAGGCTAGCCCTCAAGCTATTTCGGGGAGAACCAGCTATCACCGGGTTTGATTAGTCTTTCGCTCCTACCCACAGCTCATCCGAGAATTTTTCAACATTCACCGGTTCGGTCCTTCAGTCACTGTTACGTGACTTTCAACCTGGCCATGGGTAGGTCACCTCGGCTTCGGGTCTACTGCCAGCGACTTGGAGCGCCCATTTCGGACTCGCTTTCGCTTCGCCTCCAGCGCAGAACGCCTTAGGCTTGCCACTGACAATAACTCGCAGACTCATTAAGCAAAAGGCACGCCATCATCCTCGCGGACTTTGACACCTTGTAAGTGCATGATTTCAGGAACTATTTCACTCCGCTCACAGCGGTTCTTTTCACCTTTCCCTCGCGGTACTTGTTCACTATCGGTCGCTGATTAGTATTTAGCCTTATGCCGTGGTCGGCACAGATTCACGCGAAGCTTCACTTAGATCGCGTTACTCAGGAAATCCCTAGGCGTGCTTCGGTTTTCGGTTACGGGCCTTTCACCCTCTGTGGAGCGATTTTCCATTCGCTTCACCTAACGTTCGCACTGCCACAACGGGCTCCTACAACCCCAGAAGCAAGCTTCTGGTTTGGGCTCTTCCGCTTTCGCTCGCCGCTACTGACGGAATCGATTCTCTTTCTTTTCCTCCGGTTACTGAGATGTTTCACTTCACCGGGTATTGCGACGCTGACTCTATGAATTCAAGTCAGCACGTGGTCGTATTATCGGCCACAGGTTACCCCATTCGGAAATGCACGGGTCAAAGCGTATTTGCCGCTATCCGTGCCTTATCGCAGCTTATCACGTCCTTCATCGCCTATCAGCACCAAGGCATCCATCATGCACTCTTTGTAGCTTGATCAATCTGATGCTCCGCACGGGCTTGCGCCCAGCCTTGAGCAAATTCGATAACTGAAACTCGTTAATGACCCACATCAATCGGCGACAAAACTTCTGCCGCCAACTTTCCGTGAGTCAACTCAATTTCAGACTCAACTCAAAAAGTTGTACTTACTACCCTGTATGTAGATATCAAAGAACCGGTCGCGGCCGAAGCCGGCAACCGAACCACGAGACGATGCGACCTTGTAGAGGTCGGTCGGCCCGTGTAAAACGGGAGTTTACTTCTCGCATCACTTTCCACCCTGTCAAGCCCGGTGGGCCTGATAGGACTCGAACCTATGACCCTGCGCTTATCAAGCGCATGCTCTAACCAACTGAGCTACAGGCCCGTTCGGGAATCCGGGAAACCGGCATGTGGAGGCAAGGGGATTCGAACCCCTGACATCCAGCTTGCAAAGCTGGCGCTCTACCAACTGAGCTATGCCCCCGTTGCTCGGGAAATGGGATTCGGGCAACCTTGCCCAATCTGATGCGGAGAAGCAAAAACTGAATTGTACGTTACTCGTCAAACTTCTTTAACTCAGCCCCGGTTCCTTTCGGTTCCGAGGTCTTGGATGGCGTGCCATTGTCCACCGGAGCGGACGGTTTAGCCATCGACCTATCGAACATCTGCCCAACCTCGTACGGGCGTTGGTGAGTGTTCAATTGCTCCTTAGAAAGGAGGTGATCCAGCCGCAGGTTCCCCTACGGCTACCTTGTTACGACTTCATCCCAGTTACTGCTCATAGCGTAGGGCGCTGCCTCCTTGCGGTTAGCTTACGCACTTCGGCTACAAACAACTTCCATGATGTGACGGGCGGTGTGTACAAGGCCCGGGAACGTATTCACGGCGCCGTAGCTGATGCGCCATTACTAGCGATTCCGGCTTCATGGAGGCGAGTTGCAGCCTCCAATCCGAACTGAGCCCGGTTTTCGTGATTTCCTCCACCTCGCGGTTTCGGTTCCTTCTGTACCGGGCATTGTAGTACGTGTGCAGCCCTGGCCGTAAGGGCCATGCTGACTTGACGTCATCCCCACCTTCCTCCCCGTTTCACAGGGCAGTCTGAACAGAGTGCTCCGACTTGCGCCGGTTAGCAACAGTTCACAGGGGTTGCGCTCGTTGCGGGACTTAACCCAACATCTCACGACACGAGCTGACGACAGCCATGCAGCACCTGTGCAAGTTGTGGATTGCTCCACTCGCTGGCTTTCACCAACTTAGAAATGCATGTCAAGGCCAGGTAAGGTTCTTCGCGTTGCATCGAATTAAGCCACATACTCCACCGCTTGTGCGGGCCCCCGTCAATTTCTTTGAGTTTTAATCTTGCGATCGTACTCCCCAGGCGGCACGTTTAACGCGTTAGCTCCGGCTCAAAGGGGGTCGAATCCCCTCAAACCAAACGTGCACCGTTTACTGCCAGGACTACCGGGGTATCTAATCCCGTTTGCTCCCCTGGCCTTCGTGCATCAGCGTCAGGAACTGTCCAGTGAGCCGCCTTCGCCGCTGGTCTTCCTCACGATATCTACGCATTTCACTGCTACACCGTGAATTCCACTCACCTCTCCAGTCCTCTAGCCAAGCAGTATCGAATGCAGTTCTGAGGTTGAGCCCCAGGATTTCACATCCGACTTACCCGACCGCCTACGCTCCCTTTACGCCCAATGAATCCGAACAACGCTTGAGGCCTCTGTATTACCGCGGCTGCTGGCACAGAGTTAGCCGCCTCTTCCTCTTCTGATACTATCAAGCCCCCGTTAGTTACACGGTGGCACTTGTTCTCAAATGACAGGAGTTTACAAGCCGAAGCCCTTCATCCTCCACGCGGCGTCGCTCCGTCAGGGTTGCCCCCATTGCGAAAAATTCTCGACTGCTGCCACCCGTAGGTGTCTGGACCGTGTCTCAGTTCCAGTGTGGCTGGTCGTCCTCTGAGACCAGCTACCCGTCAATGCCTTGGTGAGCCGTTACCTCGCCAACTAGCTGATAGGCCGCGGGGTCATCAAGAAGCGCTAGGTTGCCCCAGCTTTGACGTTGGGCAAATGTTAGCCCTGGTCACATGCGGTATTAATTCGCCTTTCGGCGAGCTATCCCCCACTTCTCGGCAGATTCCCCACGTGTTACGCACCCTTGCGCCGCTGACTGTATTGCTACAGCCCGCTCGACTTGCATGTCTTATCCACGCCGCCAGCGTTCGTTCTGAGCCAGAATCAAACTCTCCGTAGAAAATTTGCGCCCCGGTCGCTAAGACCGGAGCAAATTCTGACCGATTCCTAATGTGCCGGCATCCTGGCAAGGACACCGGACTTTCGGTTCGATCAATCAATCTTGAAATTGAGTCAAAGAAACCGACGAATAACGCACAATTCAATCTTTGCCTTCTCCCACTCTCTGACTTCTACTTTTCAGGCCCACCCGGCGCTCATCGCGTCGTCGAACCATCAGAGCTAAATTCTCAAAAAAACACCATCGATTTCATCCGTCGCACCGGGTGGCGAACCACCTGCATCTGCGTCTTCCGAACCGATCACCCAGACTTGCCGGGCCGCTCATCGAGCGAGGCTGAATACTACATCTTCCGTTTTCGCCGTCAATAAAGTATTTTCAACTTTCTCGTCGGCGGCCGATCAAACTTCAACCGGCTTGCCACTTTCGTGGCGGGTCCTCATTTTCGCCCGTTTCGAACTGGCGTCAAACAGAAACTTTCGTTTTCTTTTCGACTCTCATCGTTCCCGGCGAGCGGCTCTTTTCGAGCAGGTCCGCATCTTACTATCGCACCCGGAAACGTCAACAGACTTTTTGAAGTTTTCTGTGACTTACACCCTTCTCCGCAGAGTCAGGTTTCAGGAGCTCGAGTTCGAGCGGACCAAAGACTAAAACAGAAGCAAAGAACGTCAACCGAAAAGCTCGTTTTCTGTTGGTGAGCACCGCCGGGTTTTTCAGGCCCTGCGGCGCGTCAGGACGGTTAGATTAAACGAGGTCGCCGATCCGTCAACGAAATCGGCGACGATTTTTTCACTTAGTTCTTAAGCTTCTCAGGCGTAGGCAGATCCTTATGGGTCTGGAGCCACTCCGTGTGGAAAGTGCCCTCCTTGTCCACCCGCTCGTAGGTGTGTGCGCCAAAGAAGTCGCGCTGGGCCTGGAGAAGGTTCGCCGGGAGGCGTTCCTGGCGGTAACTATCGAAGTAAGCAAGAGATGCGCTGAACGCCGGTACCGCCACCCCGTATTCGGCCGCCGTGGCGACCGCCGTGCGCCAGTGCGGCTGGTTTTTGTCCAGGGCGTCCGTGAAGTAGTCGTTGAGCATGAGGTTGCTCAGGTCCGGCTGCTTGTCGTAAGCCTCCTTGATGCGGTTGAGGAAACGCGCCCGGATGATGCAGCCCCCTCGCCAGATGGTGGCAATATCGCCGAAGTTCAGCTCCCAATTGTACTTCTTGCTGGCGGTGCCGAGCAGGTCCATGCCCTGCGTGTAAGAGACGATCTTGGAGGCATACAAGGCATCGCGCACAGCGTCGATGAGCGCCTGCCGGTCGCCCGAGAACTGTTTCTCGGGCAAGTCCTTGAGAATCTTGGAAGCCGCGACCCGGGCATCCTTGTGCGAGGAAGTGATCCGCGCCTCCACCGCGGCGTTGATGGTCGAGACCACTACGCCCATGTCCAAGGCGCTCATGATGGTCCATTTGCCCGTGCCCTTCTGGCCGGCCTTGTCGAGGATTTTGTCCACGAGGTAACCGTCACCAGTGCCCTCGTCGCCATCATCCTTGTGGGTGAAGATCTTGCTTGTGATCTCGATCAGGAAGCTGTCCAGGTCGCCGGTGTTCCACTGGTCGAACACTTGGTGGAGTTCCTCGGGCTTCATCCCGAGGACTTGGGTGAGGATGGCGTACGCCTCGCAAATAAGCTGCATGTCGCCGTACTCGATGCCGTTGTGGACCATCTTCACGTAGTGGCCCGCGCCGTCCGGCCCCATGTAGCGGCAGCACGCCTCGCCGTCCACCTGCGCGGCGATCTTCGTGAAGATCGGTTTGATGATCTCCCAGGCGTCCTTCGGGCCGCCGGGCATGATCGATGGCCCCTTCAGCGCGCCTTCCTCACCGCCCGAGACGCCGGCGCCGACAAAATGAATGTTTTTGGCGGCAAGGTCTTTGCAACGCCGTTGGGTGTCGGTGAACAGCGAATTACCGCCGTCGATAATGAGGTCGCCGGGCTCCAGCAGCGGCGCCAGTTGATCAATCACCGCGTCTACGGGCGCGCCGGCTTTGACCATGATCATCGCCTTGCGCGGCTTCGCCAACGCGCCGACGAACTCCTCCATCGTCTTGGTCGCGGTGATGCGTTTGTCCTTGGCGCGGCCGGCTGCGAACTTCTCCGTCACGCTGGTCGTGCGGTTGAAGACGGCCACGGAGAAGCCCTTGCTCTCCATGTTGAGGACGAGGTTTTCGCCCATCACGGCCAAGCCGATGAGCCCGATGTCGCAGGAAGAAGAGTCCGTTGCAGTTGCCATATTTAGAGGGAAAGTGTCTTGCCTTTACTGTGTGCGGGTTAACCTAGCAGTCCCACCGCCGCGGCAAACCAGTTTTTATGCTCTCCCACCACCGCGAAGTGCTCATCACATCCGCGGCGCTCGTACGGCCGCCGGAGCGCTTCGATGCAGCGTCGGGCGGCGTGGTGGAATTCTACGGGGTCGTGCGCGGCCAGGAAGAGGCGGACGCCATCGTCGGGCTGGATTACGAGGCATATCTGGAGATGGCGCGGCACCAATTCGGCCAGCTAGTGGAAGAAACCTCCGCGCGCTTCCCCGTGCACGACTTGGTGGTGCATCACCGTGTGGGGTTCGTGGCGGTGGCGGAGCCGTCGCTGTTCTTGCGCGTCAGCGCGGCGCACCGTGGGCCGGCGTTCTCGGCGGCGGAATGGTTCATCGACGAGATGAAGCAGCGCGTGCCCATCTGGAAACATCCGGTCTCGTCGAACGCCGCCGGCCGATGAACCTGCCCAATCGACTGACGGTGGGACGGTTCTTCCTGACGATCCTTTTCGTGGTCGTCGTCAGCACCGAGTTCCCGTACCATTACGCGCTTTCGCTGGGGCTTTTCGTGCTCGCGGCGTTGACGGACTACCTGGACGGCGAGCTGGCCCGGCGTTGGCGGATGATCACCGACTTCGGCAAACTCATGGACCCGCTGGTGGATAAGATCATGACGGCGGCGGCGTTCGTGTGCCTGGTGCCGCTGCGGGCGATCCCGGCGTGGGCAGCGATCATCGTCATTTCGAGGGAGTTCCTCATCACGGGACTGCGGCTCCTGGCGATTTCCAAGGGGCGCGTGTTGGCGGCCGACCGCATCGGCAAACACAAGACTTCGTGGCAGATCGCCACGGTCGTCTTTTTCTTGGTGCTGCTGAGCGTGCGTGAGTGGCTGCTGCGGCGTGGCGAAGAACCTGGCGCGTGGTGGGAACAGCTTTGGTCCTACGGCGGTTGGGCGGTCAGCGGCATCGCCGTGTTCCTGACGTTGTACTCGGGCATCGACTACCTGTGGAAACACCGCTCCATGCTGGAGACGGAGTGAGCCTCCCGCAAAGGCCGCGAAGGACGCCAAGAAGGAAAAAGGATTCCGTAGCCTCTTTCTCCCGTTGCGTCCTTCGCGGCCTTTGCGGGAGGCATTTCAGCGCCCGAGGTACGCCGCGCGCACCTGCGGATTTTGCTTCAACGCGGACGAGGTGTCCTGGAGGATGATCTCACCGGTTTCGAGCACGTAGCCGCGGCTGGAAACCTCCAGGGCGAGATTTGCGTTCTGCTCGACGAGCAACACCGTCATACCGAGCTGTTTGTTGATCTCGACGATCTTCTCAAAAATCGTCTTCACAAGAATGGGCGCAATACCGAGCGAGGGTTCGTCGAGCATCAGACACTTGGGCGCGCCAGTCAGCGCGCGGCCGATGGCGAGCATCTGCTGTTCGCCGCCGGAGAGCGTGCCAGCGGACTGCTTCTCGCGTTCCTTGAGCCGCGGGAAAATGCTGAAAACGTAGTCAAGGTCTTTGTGCCAGCGCGCCCGGTCGCGCAGGCGGTACGCGCCCATCTTGAGGTTTTCCAGCACGGTCAGATTGGCGAAGACCATCCGGCCCTCGGGAACGTGTGAAATGCCCCGTGCGACGATCCCGTGCGGCGGCAGGTGCGTGATGTCCTCCCCGCGGTAGCGGATCGTCCCCGCCGACGGCCGCGCCAAGCCGGAAATCGCACGCAAAGTGGTCGATTTGCCCGCACCGTTGGCGCCAATCAGCGTGACGACGCTCCCTTCCTCCACCCGTAGCGAGACGCCGTGCAGCGCCGTGATGGAGCCATAGCGGACCTCGACGTTCTCCAGTTCAAGCATCGTTCTGCGCCGCCTCCCCCGCCGGAGTTTCCTCGCCAAGGTAGGCCGCGATGACCTCCGGGTTGCGCGTGATGGCCTCCGGGTCGCCCTCGGCGATCTTGACGCCGTGGTCGAGCACGAAGATGCGCTCGCAGATGCCCATCACCAGCTTCATGTCATGCTCAACCAGGAGCACAGCGATCTGGAACTTGTCCTTGATGAAGCGGATCAGCTTGGTGAGCCCTTCCTTTTCGGTGGGGTTCATCCCGGCGGCGGGCTCGTCGAGGAGCAGCAGCTTGGGCCGGGTCGCCAACGCACGGACGATCTCCAGCCGCCGCTGGTCGCCGTAGGATAGGCTCTTGCACGGCGTGTCGCGGAAGCGGCCGAGGTCGAAGATGTCGAGGAGTTCCATGACCTGCGCGTCGATGTCACGCTCCTCCTGGTAAAATCCCGGCAGGCGCAGCAGCGCGTGGGAGAACGTGTGCTTGCAGCGCAGGTTGAAGGCCGCCCGCACGTTGTCGAAGACCGACAGCGAGGCAAAAAGCCGGATGTTCTGGAACGTGCGCGCGATGCCGCGGTACGCGATCTTGTGCGGGCGCAGGCCAGCGATCTTTTCTCCGGCGAAGGTGATGGAGCCGCTCGTCGGCTTGTAGACGCCGGTGATGATGTTGAAAACAGTGGTTTTGCCCGCGCCGTTGGGACCGATCAGCCCGACGAGGTCGTGCGCGCCGATTTGCAGGTCCAGGTCGCCCACGGCCGTCAGGCCGCCGAAGCGCACCGTGCAGCGTTGAAGGTCAAGGAGCACGGAATCCATGGATCAGGCCTTCACGGGAATCTTGCGTGTGGCCCCGCCGCCGAACGCCCGGATGCCGCCAAACAGCCCCTGTGGGCGCAGCAGCATGAGCGCGATGAGGACCAGCGCGTAGATGATGGTCCGGTTGTCGGCGATCCGCTTCAGCCAGTCGGGCAAAAACGGATACTTTGCCGCGAAACGCAGGTACTCCGCGAGCGTGGTCAGGAGCACCGCCGCGAACGCCACTCCGACCGTGCTGCCCATGCCGCCGAGGATCACCATGACGACGATCTCGATGGACTTTTGGAAGTCGAAACCGCTCGGGTTGATGTACGTCGTTTCGTGCGCGAAGAGCCCGCCCGCGAGGCCGGCGAAAAACGCTCCGGTCACGAACGCGACGACCTTGCGCCGGGTCGTGTCGATGCCCATCGCCTCAGCGGCCACCTCGTCGTCGCGCACGGTCAAAAATCCGCGCCCGTACGTGGAATCAATCAGGCTGACGACGATGTAGATCGTCACCGCCGCGAGCGCGAACGCCCAAAAGAACGTCGTGTAGCCTGGGATGCCGCTGTAGCCGCTCGCGCCGTTCACGGCGTCGGTGTTCTGGATGATGACGCGGATGATCTCGCCGAAACCAAGCGTCACGATGGCGAGGTAATCTCCCCTCAGTCGCAGCGACGGCACCCCGACGAGCAACCCCGCCACCGCCGCCGCCAGCCCACCGGCAATCAGCACCAAGACGAAGAGCACCACGATGCCGAGTTCCCCTCCGCCGAAAAGCCGCAGCACGCCCGCGCTGTGTTCTTTGGACAGATAGGCTGAGACGTACGCACCAATCGCCATGAACCCGGCATGGCCGAGCGAGAACTGCCCCGTGTAGCCGTTGATGAGGTTGAGGCTGACCGCCAGGATGATGTTGATGCCGATGAAGATGACGACCTGGAGGTAGTATCCGTTGATCGACCCCGAGAACTGCGAGAGCACGAGACTCACGGCGACCGCCGCGAGCAGCCAGAGCTTCTTGGAACGCAGGTAGGCAGACATGGCGCGTCAGACCTTCTCGATCTGCGATTTGCCGAGGAGGCCGGCGGGACGGACCAACAGGATCACGATGAGCACGGCAAACGCGATGGCGTCCGTGTAGTTCGAGAAGCGCGAACCCTTCACGAACGCCTCGACGATGCCGATGAGCAGCCCACCGATGGCCGCGCCGGGAATGTTGCCGATGCCGCCGAGCACCGCGGCCACGAATGCCTTCACACCCGGCTGCACGCCCATCAGCGGATCAATCGAAGGGTTGGAGATCGACCACAGGATGCCCGCCGCCCCCGCCAGCGCCGAGCCGAGGCCGAAGGTAAACGTGATGACCGTGTCTAGGTTCACGCCCATAAGGGTCGCGGCGGTCGGGTTGTTGGAAAGCGCGCGCATCGCCAGCCCGAGCCGGGTGCGCTTGACGATGAAACTTAGCCCCACGAGCAACACGATCGTCGTCGCGATGGCAATGACCTGACTACGGGTGATTGTCAGATTACCCGTGTTTTCGAGCGCGCTGTCGGTGAGGAGTTCGGGGAAGGACTTCGGGTCAGCGCCGAAAAGATACTGGCCGCCGTATTCCAGCAGAAGCGACACGCCGATGGCCGTGATGAGTACAGTCAGCTTCGGCCGGGAGCGCAGCGGACGGTAAGCGAGCTTTTCGATGATGATGCCCAGGAGAGCGCACGCGGCCATCGCCAAAAGCAGCACAACGCACACGCCTACCCATCCTCGGAGGCCACCGTTCTCGGCCGCGGCGTAGACGCCGTCCGTCACCGTCCCGCCGCCAAACTTGGGCATGATCCGCGGAGTCAGCCAATAGCCGGCGAACGCGCCGATCATGAACACGTCGCCATGCGCAAAATTAATGAAGCGCAACACCCCGTACACCATCGTGTACCCCAAGGCGATCAGCGCATAGAACGCCCCGAGCGATACCCCGTTGATGAGCTGTTGGGTAAAGTACGTCCAGTCCATGCGCGCCGGGGGACGGGACAACGGCTAGGGCGCGACCGAGGTCACGAACTTGTTCTCCTTGCCGTGCACTTCCAGCACGACGGCTGACTTGGTGGCGTTACGCTTATCGTCGATGGAGATTTTGCCTGTCACGGCGTCGTAGTCCTTCACGGTGGTGAGTGCCTCGCGAACCTTGTCGCCATCCGTGGTGCCGGCCTTCTTGATGGCGTCAGCGAGGATCATCATGGCGTCATAGCCGAGCGGGGCCATGCCGTCGGGCATCGTGTTGTACTTGCCCGAATACGCCTTCACGAAGGCCTGCACCTTCGGGTTCGAGTCGGCAGGCGAGAAGTGCGTCGAGAAATAGCAGCCGTCGAGCGAGGTACCCGCGATCTCGGCAAGCTTCGGACTGTCCCAACCGTCGCCGCCGAGCAGCGGGACCTTCAGGCCGAGGATCTTCGCTTGCTTGCCGATCAGGCCTGCTTCCGTATAGTAGCCGGGCACGAAGATCGCGTCAGGGCCGGCGGCCTTGATGGCGGTCAACTGCGCGCGGAAATCTTTGTCCTTGCCCCCGCCGCTGTACGAACGCTCCGCCACGATCTCACCGCCGTGGGCCTTGAAGTATTCCGTGAAGTACTGTGCGAGACCCTTGGAATAATCACTCGTTACGTCCGAGAGGATCGCCACCTTCTTGGCGTGGAGCGTGTCGAGGGCGAATTTTGCCATCACCGTGCCCTGGAACGGGTCAATGAAGCACACCCGGAAGATGTAGTCGCCCGTCTGGGTGACGGTCGGGTTGGTCGAGCCGGGCGAGATCATCGGGATCTTCGCCGACTGGCAGATGGGGCCGGCTTCGAGCGAGCGGCTGCTGGCGATTTCACCGATCACGGCGACCACCTTGTCGCTCTGGATGAGCTTGTTGACGGCCGTGGATGGCTGGCCAGGCTTGGACTGATCGTCCTCGACGATGACCTTGAACTTGTGCCCGAGCACGCCACCCGCCTTGTTGAGTTCGTCGGCGGCGAGTTGGACGCCGTTGTCCGAGTTGATGCCGAAGGTCGCCTCGCTGCCCGTCAGCGAAGCGTACTCGCCGACGAGGATGTCCTGGGCCGACGCGAACGGGGCCGTCCACAGCAGACCGAGAGCGAGAGCAGAAAAGAGCGTTTTCGGGTTCGGCATGGGGGTGTTCTAAGGGGTTCCGCCGATGATTGCAACCGCAGATGCACCCGCGCGTCCAAATCGGGATGGCGGGCCTCGTGGCGTTCAGCCATCGTGGACCCAATCCTATGAAAACCTACGGAGCTTTTCGCACGGCGGCAGACGAACCCCTCTTCTACGGCGAGGTGCTCGACCCCGGCGACGGCGGCGGCCCGGTCGTGCAGCACCTGGCGCGGCCGTACTGGCTCGGCCACGAACGCACCAGCATGCATCCGGTGCCGCTGGCGGAGTTGACGGTCGCCGTGCCGGTCGTGCCGTCGAAGGTCCTCGCCGTTGGTCGCAACTACCACGCGCACGCCGCCGAGCGCGGGGCGGAAGCGCCGAAGAGCCCGCTGACGTGGCTGATGGCGCCGAGTTCGCTCCTGGCGCACGAGGGCTCCGTGGAGTTGCCGTTCCCGGAACACCGCGTCGATTTCGAGGCGGAACTGGGCATCGTCATCGGGCGGGCATGCAAGAACGTGTCGCCCGAAGAGGCCGAAGCGCACGTCTTCGGCTACACAACATGCCAAGACATCAGCGACCGCGACATCCAGGACGCGGAGAAGCAGTTCGCGCGGGCGAAGGGCTTCGATACGTTCACGCCGGTAGGGCCGTTCGTTTACAGCGGCGTCGGCGCGGACGACCTGGAGATCACCTGCCGCCAGAACGGCGAGTTGCGGCAGCGCGGGCGCACTTCGGAGATGATCTTCGACGTGCGCGAGATCGTAGCGTTTTGCAGCCGCGGCACGACGCTGCTGCCCGGTGACTTGATCCTCACCGGCACACCCGCCGGGGTCGGTCCCATCAAGGACGGCGACGTGCTCGAAACGCATATCGGCCCCTTCGCGCCGCTGGTCGTGCGCGTGCGCAACGCCGCCTTGTGAAAAGCCCGCCGAACGGGCAAGGTAGCCGCATGGTGATCAACGACGTGGAGATCGACATGCACGAGCGCGTCTGGCAGCAGCTTTTAGCCCTGCCGTATTCCATCGCATTGGACGAGGAGGGTCACCTCGTGATGACGCCGCTGCAAGCGCCGGGACTGACCTTCGAGCAACTGGCCGACACACACCCTATTTTGCCCGACGACCTCTACTGGAAGGTGGAGACCAACGCCCGCAATCAGATCATCATGAGTCCGCCTCCACGTTCCGACCACTACGAGTACGGACTAGAAGTTCAGCTATTGCTACATCGCCTGCTACCCGACGGGCGACCGCTGCCGGGGTTGGGCGTACAAACCAGCGACGGAACAAAGGAGCCTGACATCGTTTGGGTTTCTCGCGGCCGCCGTCGCCGCCACCGTGGCAAAATCAGCTACCCCGAAGCCCCGGAAATCTGCGTGGAAGTGCTCTCACCGAGCAACAGCAAGCGCGAGATCGAAGAAAAGAAAGCTCTCTACCTCGGAGCGGGCGCGCAGGAAGTCTGGACCTGCGGGCGCGATGGCACCATGAAGTTCTTCAACGCCGACGGTCCCCTGCCCGCTTCCCTCCTCTGCCCCGAGTTGCCTGCCCGCATCCAAATCCTCGACTGATGGCCCGCACCTACAAGCTCAACAAACCCGCCGTCACCAACCACGCCGGCCGCCAGATTGACTACCCTGGCGAACTCAACGAGCAGCAGTGCGCCGCCGTCACCGCCGGGCCGGGGCCGATGCTCGTCATCGCCGGGGCGGGCTCCGGCAAGACGCGCACGCTGACCTACCGCGTCGCTTACCTGCTCGAGAACGGCGTCGAGCCGCAGAACATCCTGCTGCTGACTTTTACCAACAAGGCCGCCCGCGAAATGCTGGAGCGTGTCTCCAGCCTCTTGCCCAACAGCACCGAGGGCCTTTGGGGCGGGACGTTCCATTCTATCGGTAATAAAATCCTCCGCCGCCACGCCGAGGCGTTGGGTTGGCGGCGGGGCTTCTCCATCATGGACCGCGAGGACCAGGAGGACCTGATGAAGACCGTCATCGCCGCCGCCAGCATTGACCCGAAGGAAAAACGCTTTCCTAAGGCCGAGGTGTGTTCCGACATCTTCTCCATGGCGGTCAACACCAACCGCGCCATCAGCCACATCGTCGATACAAAGTATCCTTACTTCCTCGACCAAGTCGAGCAACTCACCAACGTCCACGCCCGCTACGAGGCCAAGAAGAAGGCCACAAACGTGATGGACTTCGACGACCTCTTGGAAAAGGCGCTCAAGCTCCTCAACGATCATGAGGAGGTCGCCAGCATCTACCAGAAGCAGTTCCAGTTCGTGCTGGTGGACGAATACCAGGACACCAACCACATCCAGGCCGAGTTCGTGGATCGCTTGGCCGAGAAGCACCAGAACATCATGGTCGTCGGCGACGACGCGCAGAGTATCTATTCCTGGCGCGGCGCGGACGTGCAAAATATCATCCAGTTCCCTCGCCGCTATCCCAGCGCCCGCACGTACAAGATCGAGACGAACTACCGCTCCGTCCCCGAGATCCTCTCCGTCGCCAACGCTTCCATCGAGGCCAACGAGCAGCAGTTTCCCAAGAACCTGACCTCCGCGCGCGAGACGCGCCAGGTCAAGCCCGCGCTCATCGAACTCAACGACAGCAACCAGCAGGGCCAGTTCGTCACCCAACGCATCTTGGAACTCCGCGACGAGGGCGTCGAACTTAACGAGATTGCCGTTCTCTATCGCGCGCACTTTCACGCGCTCGAACTCCAGATCGAACTGACCCGCCACGGAGTTCCCTTCGCGATTACGAGCGGGCTACGTTTCTTCGAGCAGGCGCACATCAAGGACGTGGCGGCATTCCTCAAGTTCGCCTCCAACCACGCCGACGAGGTGGCCTTCAAGCGCGTGGTGCGCTTGTTGCCCGGCATCGGAGGGGCAGCGGCAGACAAGCTGTGGGCGCACTTTGAAAAGTCCATCGCCGGCCGCGACTCCGTCGATTCGTTCGCGGACGCGTTTGCCGACGCCAAAGTCGGAGCCAAGAGCGAGAAGATGTGGCGACAGTTCGTCCACACGCTCGAAGAAATCGCTCCCGGAGGGAAACTCATCGCGCCTTCCAGCGCCATCGAGAGCGTGGTCGAAGCGGTTTACGACGACTACGCAAAGACGAAGTTCCCCAACTACGAGGCCCGGCGAGAGGAACTCAACGTCCTCGCCAACTACGCCCGGCAGTACGCCGACCCGGCGGAGTTTCTCTCGCAGCTGGCGCTCGTCACCGCACTGGAAACCGAACAGGCCATCAACAGCGGCAGCGAATCGCGCGACACCGAGCGCGTCACGCTCTCCAGCGTGCACCAGGCGAAGGGTTTGGAGTGGCGGATCGTCTTCGTCATCAACCTGACGGAAGGCTCTTTTCCCGGCAACCGCTCACTGGAAAGCCCGGCGGCCATCGAGGAGGAACGTCGACTCTTCTACGTGGCCGTCACCCGGGCCTGCGATGAGCTTTATTTGACCTACCCGTACATGCGCCTGAACGCCGGCTACGGGGATATGTTCCAGCGTCCGTCCCGCTTCCTGTTGGAAGTGCCTACTGAACTCGTAGAGAAATGGGAGATCGAACGAAGTTTCTGACTTCGCGAGCGATCAGAGGCTATCAACAAACTCCTTGCAAGCCGCGGCCAGCGCATCCGGGCTTCCAACGGGGAGAGGTGCCCGACTCCTTCTAACACCCGGAAGGTTGTCTGCGGCAAGCGACGACCAAAGACCTCGCGCAGAGCGGACTCGTGCTCGACTTGATCGAGGCCCCCGACCACGATCCGAACCGGGATCGTGACGTTCTGCAAGCTGGTCAACGGCAATGCTGTGAGCCGACTCGCCGAGTCGGGCAATCACACGCTCCCAGGTGCGCGCCGAGCCACCCCAGTAGTGCAGCAAAATGAGCGTCAGTTCGCCCGTACCTTTTTCCGTGACCCCCACCCTGGCACCGTTCGTTCGGATGGTACACTTTGGTTTCATCGTGCATTCGGCACGTTGGGATAGCTGCCCAGCACCTTGCAGAAGCTGCACCGTTCCGCCAGCGCCGCCAGCGCGCGCACGAGCGCCTCGTCCTGCCGGTGGCCCTCCACGTCGGCGAAGAACACGTACTCCCACGCCTTGCGCTTGGATGGGCGGCTCTCGATCTTGCTCAGGCTCACCCCAGCGCTTTGCAACGGCCCCAGCGCGGCGAAGAGCGCGCCCGGTTGATCCGACACGCCGAAGAGCAGCGACGTGCGGTCGCGGCCGGTTGGCGGGCAGTCGCTTTGACCGATGACCAAAAAGCGCGTGGCGTTGTCGGCTTGGTCCTGCACGGCGTCGGCGAGGATCGGCAGGTCGTGAAGTTCGGCCACCATCCGGCCCGCCAGCGCCGCGGCATCACTGGATTTCGCCGCCATCTCACCCGCGTCGGCCGTGCTGGCGACCTCGATCAGTTCGGCGTTGGGCAGATGCGAGCGCAACCAGCGGCGGCATTGGCCGAAAACGCCCGGGTGGCTGTAGACGCGCCGGATTCCTTCGCGCGGAACGCGAGCCATCAGATGATGCTCGACCGGCAGCGCCACCTGCGCGCAGATGCGCAGATCGCTCTCGATGAACACGTCCAGCGTGTGCGTGACCGCGCCTTCCGTGGAGTTCTCGACCGGCACGACGCCGTAGTCCGCCCGGCCGCGCGCCACGGCGTCGAACACGTCGGCAATGCTCGGCTGGCTCAGATAGCGCACGCTCGCGCCGAACTTCTCCCGCGCCGCCTGGTGCGTCCAGGTCGCCTCGGGTCCGAAGTACGCGATGGCGAGGTCCTTCTCCAACGCCAGCGACGCCGACATGATCTCGCGCCAGATTGCCCGGAGTCCGTCCGCAGGTAGCCGGCCGCCGAGCGCGACGTTCTTGGCGGCGAGGGCAGTGAGCAGGGCCTCCTCGCGCTCGGGGGCGTAGATTTCGAGGCCGCGCGCCTTCTTAAACTCGCCGACACCATGGACGAGATCCGCGCGTTCGTTGAGCAGGCGGATTAATTCCGTGTCCACCGCGTCGATGCGGGTGCGCAGGTCTTGGAGGTCCATAATTGCTGGAGGTAACCTCACACAGAGGCCGCAGAGTTCACGGAGAAGAAAGATCAGGGAGAAGGATTTGCGACTTCCGTCCTCTCCGTGGCCTCCGTGTGAGGCTTCTCCTCCCGGGCGAGGAGGGTCTGGCGCAGTTCGTCGAAGGCGGGCAGTTCGTTCACATCCTTGAGACGGAAATGTTCCAGGAAAAGCTGCGTCGTGGCATAGAGCAACGGGCGGCCAGGGAGTTCGGCGCGGCCGGCGATGCGGACCAACCCGCGGTCGAGAAGCGTCTGGACCACGCCACCGGCGTCCACGCCGCGCACGGCCTCCACTTCCGCGCGCGGCAAGGGCTGGCGGTAGGCGATGATGGCGAGCGTTTCCAGGGCGGGCGCGCTTAGCCGCGCCGGACGGCTCTCGGGGAAGAGCTGGCGCACCCACGGTGCGCAGGCCGCGGCGCTGTTCAGTTGCCAGCCGGCGGCGGTTTCGGTCAACTCGAAGGCACGTTCGTCCTGCCGGTAGCGTGCCCCGAGCGCGGCGAGCGCCCCAAGAATCTCCTGCTCGCGTGAGCGGGCTAGCAGCGCCGCGGCCGGTTCTTCCGTGAACTCGGCAGCCGATTTCAAGGCCGCGCGCATCTCGGCGACGGTGAGCGGCTTAGGAGAAGCAAACAAAAGAGCTTCGAGCACCTGCGACAACGTCATCCTTCTTCCTTCCCATAGATCAGGATTTCCTCAAACGCACTCGCCTGTCGGACTTGGAGTTGCCTGAGGCGCACGAGTTCGAGAAGTGCGAGGAACGTCACGACCATCTCCACCCGCGAAGCCGCCGACCCGAACAAGGCCGAGAACGCCAGCGGCTCTCCCCGTGCCCCTGCCACGAGTCCGCGCAGCCGCTCGATCTTGTCGGCCACCGTGTAGTTTTCCTCGAAGATCACCGTGTGCCCATCCTCGGTCCGGTCACGGCGGAGTTCCTGCCTACGCAGCATCCGCTGGAAGGCTCCCAACAGGTCGAACACCCCCATGTCCCCCAGCGCCATCGCCCCTGTCAGCGCGTCCTCGGCCTCCGTACGCCCCGGCGGGCCAGACGGCGGGCGGGCGAAGAGGTCCAGGCGGTTGATCTCGACGGCTTGGAGGTAGCCGGCCACGTCCTTGAACTTCTTGTACTCGATCAGCTGACGGATCAGATCCCAGTGCGGGTCATCCTCCTCGGCGCTTTCGTCGGTGCCCTCGGGACGCTGCTCGGGCGGCAGGAGGCGACGGCTTTTCAGGTAAATGAGGTGCGCGGCCATGGCGATGAAGTCGCCCGCGCGGTCGAGGTCTGGCTGCGCCACCGCGCCGAGGTAAGCGAGGTATTGGCCGATGAGGCGTTCCAAGGAAACGTCGTAGAGTTCGACCTCCTCCTTGCGCACGAGGTAGAGCAAGAGGTCCATCGGACCCTCGAAGATGTCGAGCCGCACCTGGTAGTCGGCGTCGGGAGCTTCGGCGGGCGTTTTCATGGCGCGGCCGCCAGTGTAGGCACACGTTGATCAGCGGTCGAGGGAGATTCAGTAACCGTCATGGAACCCACCAACCGCCTCGCGCACGAGAAATCCCCTTACCTGCTCCAACACGCGCACAACCCTGTCGATTGGTATCCGTGGGGTGAAGAGGCGTTCGCACGGGCTCGGAAAGAGGACAAACCAATCTTTCTCTCCATCGGTTACTCGACCTGCCACTGGTGCCACGTCATGGCGCACGAAACCTTCGAGGACCCGAAGGCCGCAGCCGTGATGAACGAGCTTTTCGTCAACATCAAGGTGGACCGCGAGGAACGCCCCGACGTGGACCGCGTCTACATGACGTTCGTGCAGGCGACGACCGGCAGCGGCGGCTGGCCGATGAGCGTGTGGCTCCAGCCCGACCTCAAGCCCATCGTCGGCGGCACGTACTTCCCGCCCGATGACCGCTACGGCCGGCGCGGATTTATCTCGGTGTGCCGGACGGTGGCCGACGCCTGGAAGAACCAGCGCGAGAAAATCCTGGCGCAGGGCGACCGCATCCTCGGAGCCCTGCGCGCCCACGCCGAGGTGGAGGCTCCCGTCGTGTCAACGGACGCGGAGCGTACCCCGCCAGACGACGTGATGCGCGAGGCGTTGAAGCCGTACGCGGCAAGCTTCGACACGGAGTACGGCGGATTCCGGGACGCGCCGAAGTTCCCCCGCCCCGTCACTCTCACCCTCCTGGCGCGGGCCTACGCACGGCTCGCCGGCAAGAACTCGGTCGAGAGTAAGCAGGCGCGCGAGATGCTCCTCGCCACCTTGGACCACATGGCTGCCGGTGGCATTCACGACCACCTCGGGGGCGGGTTCCACCGCTACTCGGTGGACCGTTTCTGGCACGTCCCGCACTTCGAGAAGATGCTCTACGATCAGGCACAACTCGCCGTCTCGTACCTGGAAGCCTTCCAGATCACTGGTGACGCGCCCCAGGCCGCCGTCGCCCGCGACGTTCTTGATTACGTCTCCCGCGACCTCGGTGCGCCGGAGGGCGGGTTCTACTGCGCCGAGGACGCAGACAGCCTCCTCGCTGCCGGCCAGCCCGAACACGCCGATCGTGCGTTCTACGTTTGGACAAAACAAGAGACGGACGACGTGCTGGCTTCACAGAACTCCCCGGCGTTCTGCACGTACTACGACGTGCGCGCCGACGGCAACGCCCCCGAAGGCAGCGACCCGCAGGGCGAGTTCACCGGCAAGAACATCCTCTTCGCCCAACCCGGCAGGCAGCCGGACGCCGCGTTAGATGCTTCCCGCCGCAAGCTCTTTGACGTGCGCACCAAGCGCCCCCGGCCGCACCTCGACGACAAGATCCTCACCGCCTGGAACGGCCTCATGATCTCGGCGTTCGCCCGGGCGTACCAAATCTTGGGGAACGCTGACGACCTGCAAAAAGCGCGCCGCGCCGCGGCCTTCATCCAACAGAATCTCCACCGCGACAAGGACGGCGTGCTGCTGCGTTCCTACCGGCAGGGCAGCGGCACCGTGGAGGGCTTCGCCGACGACTACGCGTTTTTGATCCAGGGATTGCTCGACCTGTACGAGGCTGACGCTGACCCTGCGCATCTTCAATGGGCCGAGCGGCTACAACGCACGCAGGACGAAAGGTTCGGCGACCCGGCAGCCGGCGGATACTTCAGCACGAGCGCGCGCGACCCCAGCGTGCTCCTGCGCCTGAAGGAGGACAACGACAACGCCGAACCGGCGGCCAGCAGCGTCGCTGCCTTCAACCTTGCCCGGTTGGCTGACCTCACCGGCCGTGATGCCTACCGTGCGCAGGCGGAAAAAACCGTCGCCGCCTTCGGCACGGCGGAAAGCCCAATGCGTACCGCCCAGGCAATGCCGCTCATGCTCGCCGCGGCCGACTTCCTCGCCGATCCGCCACGGCAGGTCCTGGTCGTCGGCCCGCGCGACCGCGCCGACACCCGCGCGATGCTCGCGGCCGTCCACCGCCACTTCGTGCCGAACAAAGTCGTCCTCTTCGCCGACGGCGACGAGGGCTTGCACGCGTTGGCCGAAGCCCACCCCTACCTCGAAGGCGCCGTCATGCAGGACGGCAAGGCCACCGCCTACCTGTGCGAGGGCGGTGCGTGTCAGTTGCCGACCACCGATCCGGACCTGCTCGCCCGCCGATTGACGAACCAGAAAGGCGCGTAGAAAACGGTGTAGAAAATTACCGTCATCAACTCCAGCGTCAGGACATACCACGGCCACGGTCCGAAGTAGTCCAGCAGTGAACCGTGCGGCGGCTTGGAAGCGAGGTAGACGAATTTAGTTTTGTTCGCGCGAAACATCCAGTTCACCGACCCGGCGCACACGAGGTACACCTGACTGCACAGCCATACGCGCCACACCGCGCCCGGTTGCGGACGCATCCCGAGGCCCCACGTCAGGAACAATACGGAAACGATGATCCCGCAGTGCCCCACGAAGAACGAGATGAACAGCGGGTTGAGCGGACTCTCCGTGGTGTCCGGCGTCAAGACGGCTTGGAACGTCCCGCTCAGTCCCCACAGGTAGGCCAACTCGTACGGCAATTGCCGCCGGCCCACCAGCGCTATGATGACGGCGAACGACGCCCAGTCGCACAGGTGCATCGGCAACGCGTTGGCCCAGTGTGCGATCTTGCCGACGTGTGCCGCCCAGATCAGCACGAACACATGGTCAAAAAACAGGATCGCCGCGAGCGCCAGCGCCAACCCGCGCGCGAGCCGCGGGCGTTGTTCGCGGCGCGTCAACCGGCTCAGCGCGAAGGGCAGCCCGACCGTGACGAACAGGATCGCCAGGTGCAACGCGCCGAACAGCGCGAACTTCCGTCCGGTCGCGTCGTCGGCCAGAAGCGCGAAGGGCATCTTAATACGGCCCGCGGATGTGCGACGCGACCTTCTCTTGGTAGAAGGATTGGAGCTTGGCGTGCATCTCGGCCGACAACGGCGCTGCGGCCGACACGTCGGCGTTGCTGCTCGCCTGCTCCACGCGACTGGCCCCGGGGATGATGACCGTCACGGCCTCGTGGTCGAGAATCCAGCGCTGCGTCCACTCGGCCATCGGCTGATTTTCCGGGTCGAACTGGCGCAACTCGTCGACCAATTCAATGCCGGTCTCGAACGGCAGCCCCGCGAACGTCTCGCCGACGTTGAACTTCTGGCCGTCGCGGTTGTACGTGCGGTGGTCGTTCTCGGCGAATTTCGTCGTCTTGCACATCTTGCCGCTTAGCAGCCCGCTGGCGAGCGGCAGGCGCACGATGATGGCGACGTTCTTTTCTTTGGCGCGCGGCAGCACGAGGTCGGCGGGCTTCTGCCGGAAAACGTTGAAGATAATCTGCAAAGAGGCCAGACCTTCCTGCTCCAGACACAGCAGCGCCTCTTCGGCAGTTTCGACACTCGCGCCCCAAGCCTTGATCTTGCCCTCCTGCTGAAGCTCACGCAGCCAGCCGAACACCTCCCCGCGTCGCAGCACGTCTGTCGGCACGCAGTGGAGTTGTGTCAGGTCGAGCGAGGGCACGCCGAGACGTTTGAGGGACGCTTCCGTCGCGTCGCGCAGTCCCTTGGACGTGTACTTGTCGGGAAAGAGTGCGCCGGTGCGCCCGAGCTTGGTCGCTACAAACAAACTACTGCCGTGCCGGTCCTGGAGGAATTTTCCGATGAGTTCCTCGCTGCGCCCGTTGCCGTACACGTCAGCCGTGTCGAAGAAGTTCGTGCCCGCCTCCGCCGCGGCGTCGAGGATGCGGAAGGCCGTGCGGTCATCGAGGTCGCCCCAGTCCGAGCCACCGAGTTGCCAGCAGCCCAGACCGACTTCGGAAACTTGGCGGCCGGTGCCGTTGAAGGTGCGTTTTTTCATAGGAGGAAAGATGGTCGCTCAATACCGTAGCACCTTGGCGAAAAACTGCCGGCTCGCCTCCGCGCACGGTGCATCGAATACCTCGGCCGCCGGACCCGACTCCACGATGCGGCCATCCGCGAGCAGAGCCACCTGGTCGGCCACGCGCCGCGCGAAGCCCATCTCGTGCGTGACCAGTACGAAGTCGCGGCCTTCGTCGCGCAGAAGTTCGATCATTTCCAGGACGCCGCCGGTCATCTCGGGGTCGAGCGCGCTGGTGGGTTCGTCGAAGAAAAGCAGCCGCGGTTTGACGGCGACCGCCCGCGCGATGGCGACGCGCTGACGCTGGCCGCCGGAGAGTTCCGCCGGGCGCTTGGCCGCATGCGCCTCCAACCGGAACCGGCGCAACGCCGCCATGGCCGCGTCGCTCGCGTCCGCGGCCGACAACCCGTGGACCTTTTCCAAAGGCAGCGTGACGTTCGCCAACGCCGACAGGTGGGGAAACAGGTTGTACGCCTGGAACACCGTGCCGACCGTGCGCCGGTGCCGCCGGAGCGCATCCTCCCGGCCGTAATCGACCGGCTCGCCGTCGATCTCCACGCGACAGCCCGTATCAGGGTCGGGGTACTCCAGGCCAGCGAGGACCCGCAGCAACGTGGACTTTCCACCGCCCGACGGTCCCACGAGCACGAGCGTCTGCACGGCGTCGAAGCGCAGCGCAATCCCGTCGAGAACGCGGTGGTTGCCCGCGAAGGTCTTGCGGAGGTTTTCGACGTGGAGTTTCATGCGTTGCGCGCCCATCTTGTGACAGCGGACGACGCGCGTGGCAAGCCTCCGGCCGCAGAGCGGCCTGTTCAGTCCGGTTGCACCACAGGAGCCGGCATCGTGATCGGAACCGGCCGGGGTCGCGGCGTCGGTATCGGCGCGGGTGTCAACGCGACCGGGCCATTCAGATCATAGTTCTGTGTCGCCGTAATCCACCAGCCGGCGTCCGTTGGTGGATTACCCGTGCCGGCGGTGCTGTTGCCGACACCCGCACCGAAGAGCGCCACGCGTACCCCCGCGCTCGCCGCCCGGCTCATCGCGCTGCCCCACTGGATCGTCGTGCCGTTAGCCGAGAGGTTCGCCAGCGGGTCCGGGTCGCTGCCGTTCGTGGCGCCCGAAAAATAGTTGTAGCGGCTCCCCGCCCCCGGCGCGAACGAGTCGCCATAGAAGAACGCCGGCGCGCTGTCCTCGTAGTGCTGGTACGTGTTCGCCAAATCGGGGAACGTGCCGCCCGCCGGGTTGGCGAGTGCCGAGTGGTTGATGTGGCCGACCGGCAGCTGCCACAGCACGACCGGCAGCTTGGCGGTGTCGCGCATCGCGCCCACGAACTTCAGGTAGTTGTTCCACAGCGTCTGATTCCAGAACCACGTCGAGGCCGCCGGGTTTGCCGCCGCCCCGTTCTCCGCGCCGGCGTCGAGGCCGTACTTGTCCACGGACACAAACGACGCCCCGTAGCTCGCTACGCCGCATTTGAGATAATAGTTCGTCGTCGCCGCCCCCTCGTTGTAGATCGCCGCGCGCCCTTTGGCGATACCGAGGCGGGTGGCGTTCGCACCCGAGTTGTCGCCGGGCACGGGTTCGTCGGTGAGATGCATCAGCCCAAGCGTGCCGGAGGGCGTCGTCCAGCCCTGAGCCGGATGCCCCCACAAGGCAAACTCCCAGCCGAACGCCGCCCGCGGCAGGTTTTTGCTGAACAGGTAATTAACCGCCTGCACGTAGCCCGTCACCGTGTTGGGGAACTCTGGGTCGCTCCCGTGGATGAGCACACCGGCCGTGTACGCCGCGTCGACCCGCGCCGGGAACGTCGTCGGATCGACCCCGTTCTGGGCCAGGTAGCCGAGGAAATCCGGCTCGATGACGATGCCGACCGTCTCGTCCGGCGCTTCCCCTTTGACGAGGTCGCACATGCGCTTCAGGTCCGTGAAGTACCCCCGCATGAAGTCGGCGTTCTGCGCGTTGCCGGTGTCGGTGGTGAAGCTGTCACCGGTGCCGTCGATGTTGTACCACACGAAGAACGGGATCATCCCCAGCTTGAGGCTCTCGCGCACGTAACCATAGCAGCGTGCGCCGTGCGGAGTGGTTTCGCCGTACCAGTTGTTCGGGTTGCCACCCCAGGAGGTGAAGGTGTCGTTGTAAGGGCCGTCGTTGAGGTAGATGTAGCGGGCATCCACGCGGGTGTTCAGCGCGCCGGAGCCGAAGTTGCGCCACATCGCCAGGTCCGTATCGGTGTCCTGGCTGACGGAGCCAACCGCGAGGTAGTCGGGCAATCCGGGCAGTGAACCGTCCGCCTTGCGCACGCGGATACCCAGCCAGCGCGAGGAATTCGCGGCGGTGTTGGTGATCCGCAGGGAGGCGCGGGCGGGCATAAGGCCAGTGATGGTGAGGGTGGCACCGTTGAGCGAGAAGGCGACGACTCCGGGGTTGTTCGTGGAGATGGTGTACGCGCCGGCGGTGCCGTCGATCATCGCCAGTGGGAATGAGACGGCCGTTTTCAGCGGGACGGTCAGCTGCCGCGCTTGCATGACGGCGTCTGGCGACGCGCCCCCGCTCGACAATGCCCCGACCAGGATCGGGCTCGCCCCGTCGGACAGGAACGGCCGACTGGCGCTCAGCGAGGAACCCGCCGCGTTCGTCAACTTGATCTGGTAAAGGTGCGCCGCGTACGGTCGGTCGCCGACGTGAACCGCGCCGCTCTGCTGGCCGTTGGACGCGGCCGGCGCGCTGTCGGTGGCGTAGATCGCACCGTCTTCGAGCAAGGTGTACGTCGCCGCGGCAGCCCCGGAGTAAACGGCCCAGTTCACGTCGTAGCCGCCGGCGTCGAAGTTCTGGAGGATCGAGATCGTCGGCGTGCCCGGCAGACCGGCGGCCGGCGTGGGATTTGGTGGCGGCGTGGGCGCGGGGTTCGGCGACGGCGTGCCGTTGATGGGCACGCTCTGGCCGTTGATCGTCAGTGTCGGCGTGGCCGGTGTGCCGGAGTTCCCGTTGAAGCCGAAGGAAATTTGCCCGCCCGCCGGGATCGTGAAGTTGTACGACGCGGGTTGGAGCGTATAGGTGCTTTGACCGGTGACGCTCACGCCCCACCAAGCCGCCAAGGTGTCGGGCGTGGCCAGGCTGCCGGTCCAACCGGCCACGTCGGCGGGGCCGCTGTTATTGACGACCACCGTCGCGCTGAAACCGCTGTCCCACTGGCTGTTGACCGTGAAAGTGCCCGTCAACGTCGCGTGGACGTGCAGCGTGCCCAGACCCAGGCAGAGAAAGAAGCCCGTGACGAAGCAGCGGAAGCAACGCGGAGAGAACGTTTGCATGGGGGCAAGGTGCCGGGCGGCATGGAATTGTCTATGATCCTTCGGGAGTACGAGGTGGACCGCAGATAAGTCCGTGCGGGGGTTGAAAAAAGAGCAGTTTCCGTGCATACTTTGCCCGCCGCGACGCCCGCCCCTTCCATGAGCAAAAAACCCTCGTCCGCCGACTCCGTTGCCGCCCCCGAACCGCGCGACTCCGCCGCGCGTCAAGCCACGATGATCTGCGCCATGCAGAGCACCGGGCGCATCGGGAAATCCACCTCCACGCAGGTGATCGCCTCATGGCTGGAGTTTGCCGGCATCAAGTGGAGCGGCGTGGACGCGGACCCCGAGCACACGAATTTTTCCGAGTACTTCATGCGCGTGGATCGCCAGCCCCTGACCTCGGCCGGTTCGCTCGATACCATCTTCCGCAACGCCGGGCGCAACACCCCTGTGACGCTCGTGGACTTCCCCGCTGGCTCGACGCGGACCGTCCTCGATCACCTCGAAACCCGCCAGACCCTCGACGCCCTCGACGCACGCGGCGTCGGCATCGTCGTGCTGCTCTTCGGCAGCCCGGACCCGACGGCGGAAGGCTCGTTGCGCGAGGTCGTCACAGCGTTGCGCGACCGTGCCCGCTACGTGCTGGTGCGCAACGACGCGCGCTTCTCCAGCGAGAAGTTCGACGCCTCGCCCGTCGCTCAGCGCCTGCGCGACCGCGGCGTGCCGACGATCACCCTGCCGCCGCTCTCGCCGCTGACCCTGCGCGAGGTGGCGGGATTGGAAAACCAGTTCAAGCGCCGTCTGACGTGGGCCGAGGCGCGCGGGCACGTCGGGACGGACTCGCATTTCGACTTGGACAACGTGTTCCGCCGCGTCGCTGCTCAGTGCGAGGACGCCGCCGAGGTGCTCCTGCCCGACCCGGCGCTCATCCAGAAGCGCGTCGAGCGGATGCCCGAGAACGAACGCCGAGCGCTCGACAAATTCTCGGACCCGCTGGACTTCGAGTTCTGATTTGGAGCTTTGCGCGCGGGCAGCCAACCGCTAGAATACCGGCATGGTGCCGACGCCCGGTGAGCCTGACCCCGACCAGACGCTGTTCTTCAAGCGTCGCAAGCAGCAGATCAATTTTCTGCCGCTGATCGTGATTTGCGCCCTCGTGCTCGGCAGCGGCGCGTTAGTGGTCTGGGCGGTCAACCAGACCGGGCGGCACTCGGTGGACGACCTCGCGCGCAAGCCGACGCCCGACCCGTTCGCCGGCCGGCCGATGATCCTGACCAACGGCGCGCCTCCGCCGCCCGACACCAATCCGGCCGCCACCCCGGTTA
>CAXTQD010000012.1:0-26162 GCA_964246175.1 uncultured Chthoniobacterales bacterium
ACCACCGCCTTGCCGGCAATCATCGCTTCGAGGTTGACGATGCCCAGCGGCTCCTGCCGCGAGGGAAGCACGAAGAACGCGCAGCCCTTGAAGAGCGCCGCCGCCCGCGGACGATCCACCCGGCCTGTGAAATAAACCCTCTCTTGTATACCCAGCCGGTCGGCGAACGCCTGCAACTTCTCCCGTTCCGGTCCCTCGCCCGCGAGCACCAGTTCGTGCTCCGTTAATCCAGCCTGAGCATAGGCATGCAGCAGCACGTCGAACCCTTTTTGCGGCACGAAGCGGCCGATGGCCAGCAAGTAGGGCTTCGGGCGGGCAGCTCCCGGCACATCGGCGAAGTCGCCGGGCGCGATGCCGTTGTAGATCACCTCCGCGCGGCGGGGGTCGAGCGGACGACCGGCAAATCGTTCCAGGTCCTCCAGCGTGGCCGCCGAGCAGGCGGTGACGTGGTCGGCCGCCGCCAGCGATTTGCGCAGCAGGCGGGACATGAACGGCCAGCGTTGGTAGATCTGCGCCGCGTCCATGGTGCGTTCGCCCTGGGTGGTCAGCACCAGCGGCAGTCCGAGCGCCTGCTTGGCTGCGAGGGCGTAGAGCGCGTTGGAACTCACGCATTGGACGTGGAGCAATTCGGTGCCGTGTTGGCGCAGGATGTCCAGCAGCCTGCGCCGGATGCCGCGGGACGTGCACAGGTAGCTTAGCCGGGCCTTCGCGCCCGGCCCCGGGGTGCGCATCGGCAGGCGGTAGAGCGGCACGTCCTCGTGCCGTTCGTACTCCGGCAGCGAACGCGGCCAGCGGTTCGTGACGATGATCGGCGAGAAGCCCCGGCTGCGGTACTCGCGCGCGAGTTGCCGGACGAGTTCCTCCACGCCGCCGACGTGCGGATAGAATGAGCTGGCGAAAAGCGCGATTTTCATGGCTCGCGGTGGGCGGGGGCTCCCGGATGCACGGTCGAAAAATGACCGTCGGTCTCTTTCTCCAAGCGGGCGGTGTCCTTGGCCGAGCGGGCGTGGTCGTGCGAGTGCAAGGTGAGCCAATCGGCCACCACCTGGCAGCACACCCATTCCCGGATCTTGCCGGCGGCTTGCAGGGAATACCTCTCCGCCACCAGACGCCGGGCGTGCGAAGCGAACTGGCGGCGCAGCACCCCGTCTCCCGCCAGCATGAGCACCGCCCGCGCGAAGCCTTTCGGATCGTCCCGGAGGAGGATCTCCCGGCCGTCCTGCGCCGGGATGCCTTCGCCGCCGACCGTGGTGGAGACCACGGGCGCACCCTCCATCATCGCCTGGAGAATTTTGGTGCGTACCCCGCTGCCAATCCGCAGCGGCACCACGAGGATGGAGGTGTGCAGGAGCGACTCTAAATCCGGCACATACCCCAGGCAGTCGACCCGCCCGTGTCGGGTGAATCTTGCTTGGGTCGCCTCCTCCCATTGACCGACCAGGCGGAAGCGCAGGCGCGGATCGGCCGCCACCACTTCGCCCCAGACTTCGTCCAAAAACCAGTTCACCGCGTCGAGGTTCGGACGGTGGTGCTCGGAACCGACGTAGAGGATCGTGCCGTCGAACGCGTCCTCGGCCTTCTCCGCCGGTCGGGCCGCTTCTTTGATGCCGAAGGGTGAGCAGTAGACCGGCGTCAGCGCGAGTTCCGAACGAAGCAACCGCGCGTCTACCTCGCTGAGCGTGGCCACCGCGTCGAATTGCCGCAGCAAGGTAAGTTCCTGGCTTTTGAGTTCGCGCAGCCTCCGCTGCAGCCGGGTGGAAGCCGCTGGCTTCCGGCCGAGCAGCCGTTCGTGAAAAACGAAGTGGATCTGATGATGGACGAAAATGCGCGGGATGTTTGCGGGCAGCGCCTTGATCAGGTTCAGGCACGGCACGAAGTCCAGTTGCATCAGGTCGTATTTCACCTGTTCCGTTTCCTCGCGGATCGCCGCGGCCATCGCCGGATCGGTGGGCGGGATGTCCACCAGGTCTCCCGTCGGCGAGCTTGGCCCGCTCCATCCGACCGCGTACGCAGCCTTTTGCAAAAGACGAAGCACGCCGGGAAATCTCTGGCTGAACCATTCTTTCAACCGCCACACCCGGTCGAACAAGGTCGCGGTCGCCCGTTGCGGACGGGAGGTCGGCGCGGGTGGAACCAGCCGCAGCCGCACGTCGGGCCACTTGGACCGCAGCTCGGCCGCGGCGTCCATGTCGCTGCCGTTGGTTTGGCACAACAGCGTCATCGTGTGCGACCGGCGCAGGTGGTCGATCATGGTGAACTGGGCGTATTTTCCGCCGGCGTCGAGCGGCCAGGGCAGGTAGGGCGTGACCAGCAGAAGTTTCACGTTTGGAGGGAGCGTGTTTGGGGGCGGGGTTTACGGCGCGCGGTGAGGAACGGCCAGGATGTCGATGTAGCCGTCGTCCGACGTTCTCAACGTGCCGAGGTCCACCGGCAGCAGCGTGCTGTTGCCGTTGATGATCGAGCACTCGTAGGGGCCGCAATCCGTGAGCGCCGCCTGCACGTCTGCCAACGTCCAGCCGGCGCTGCGCGCGGTTTCCGCGTTGTACTCGAAGATGATGCTTGGCCGGGCGCGGCGGAGGTAGGCGGTGGCACCCGTCAGCACGTTCAACTCGTTGCCCTCCACGTCGATCTTGATCAACCGCGCGTCCGGCAACACTCCGGACGCACTCAAAGAATCCAATGATCTCAGAGGGACGCGCGCCACCTCCGTGCTGCCGGCGTGGAAACGCTGGAACGCGGAGGCGTTCCCGGCCACGCCGGGCTCGAAGCGGATGTCCACCGTGGAATCAGCCTCACCGACCGCCACGGGGTAGATCGTCAGGTTTTCCGAACGGTTGGCGAGCTTGGTCAGGTGGAGTTGCAGCAGGGTCTTCGGCACCGGCTCGAATGCGAACACCTTGCCCGTCGCACCGACCCGCCGGCTCATCACGGCGCTGAAGTACCCGAGGTTGGCCCCGACATCGATGGCCACATCGCCGGGGCGCAGCAGCCGGCCGATCCACGCCTCGACGTGCGGCTCCCACACGCCGAGTTCCAGGCACGTCCAGCCCACTCCACAGCCCGCCCACACGTCGTCGCTCGAGACCGCCACCTTCAGGCCGTTCTTCATGCGCCAGACGAACGGCCGGCCGCGGTACGACAGCGCGCCGGCCAGGTGCTGGAGCACGCGCTCGCGGCCTTTGTGGCCCGGGGCCAGTTCCAAGTAGGCCTTGAAGGCGACCGCCGCAAGCGGGGTCCGTGGCCGCACGGGCCGTGCGGGTGCATACGCTTCCAGGGTTGGAAGGGGAGTATCTACCAGGGTCGAGATCATATCAGAGAATCAAGCCGCGTTTTCAGGCGACCGGCCGGGCCACCACCAGCATCACATCTCCCAGCACGGGTTGGTCGCCGATGCGGTAGAGCATATCCTCGTGGTCGAGACGACCCCGCGAGATGGCTTGCACCAGCCCGCGCAGCCACGCGAAACGACGCGCCAGCGGGACGTACGTTTTTAAAAGGAGGAAGCGCGCGAGCAGTTTGGCCGTTTCGCGGAAGCGTAGGCGGCGTTCTTCGCTTGGCTGCGGGTGCCAGTACCGTGGCTCGGAAAATTGCTCGACCACGAAACCCGCCCGGCCGAGCGCATGACGCATGGCGCGCCTGGTCCAATAAAAAGTGTGGCTGACCACGATCTGCCGCCAGTTGAGCCCCCAGAACCGTGCGCACCAACTCCCCAAATCGCAGGTCGCCAGCACCAACCGGCCGCCCGGCGCCAGCAACCGGCGGATGCGGTGCAGATCAGCGACCGGATCGACGAGATGCTCGATCACGTCCGTCATCACCACCACGTCGAAGCTGCCCGGCGCGAGCGGCACGCTCTCCAGCGTGCCAAGATGAACCGGCAGGCCCAGTGTCGCGCTCGCGTAACGCTGGAACTTCGGCGAGGCCTCGATGCCCTCGACCTCCCAGCCCAGGCCGCGCGCCCCGTGCAGGAGCCACCCAGCCGCGCAGCCGATTTCGAGCAATCGGCCCGGCTTGCCGCCGCGCAGCACGGTGAGCCGCTGCGCGAACCGCGTCCAGGATTGACGCGCCTTCTGGGGGATCTCGACGTAGTTCTCCCTCTCCCAGTCGTTCGGCTCCGCCTGCCGCGCGTAGTAGTCGCGGACGGTTTCCGCCGCCGGGCGTGGGTTGGGGTAGCCGACCTCGCAGCCGTGGCAGCGCACGATGCGCCACGCGGGCACGTCCAGAACCACGTCGAGCTTGAAGCCCCGGCCGGGCCGCTGGCTGTGCGCAGGGAACGGCACCTGAAAAAGCGGGGTGAAATCTTCACACCCACAAATGGGGCACACCGGTGGTGCGTGGCGCGGAGGATCGTCCTCGGGCCGCGACACCGAGACCGCGGACGCGCGGTCAGCGTTGATCAAGACGGTATTCATGTGGATGCCCTGCTGGTAATCATGGATGGAGGTTCTTGGTTTCGCGCGGCCGACGGCGGCGTGGGGATTTCGCCTGGTGCCTGGCCCGCGCGCAGACCATGCTTGACCCGCTTCGCCAAGCGCGAGCTGGGCATCTCCACGTATTTCCAGAGCAGGTGCGCGGCGACGAGGGAGGCCAACAAGGCGAGCACAAACCAGCCTACGGCAGCCAGCTGGTTCTCTCCCGTCAACTTGTAGCCGGCCCGCATGACGACCAGCAGCACCGGCAGATGGATCAGGTACAGGCTGTAGGAAATCCGGCCCAGGTAGCTGAACCCGGACTGACCTAGCCAGGTCGTCAGTCGGCCGGCGCGGCCCGCCGCGTAAAAGATCAAAACCGTGGCCAAACCCACGGCGGTGCGTCCGTCCCGGTCGCAGCAGGCCACCACGGCGAGCGCCCCGACGAACGCCCAGAACTCCACCGCTCCCAATTGTCCCCGCAAATGCCAATAGCAGAAGATGCCCGCTGCAAAGTAGAACCAGAACGGCAGCAGCCAGGGCGGGGCGGCGACATCCCCTATGCGCTCGACCAGGGAGAGCAATCCCAGCCCGCCGACCAGAGAGACCAACAAGGGGGACACGGCTTTGCTCGTCACCGCTCGGCAGAGCGTCACCAGCAAGATGAACACGAGGTAGAACTGGACCTCGATGCAGAGGGTCCAGGCCATGCCGAGCATCTGGGGAATGCCGGCGACGTTTTGCAGGTAGCACATGTTCAGCAGCACGTTCCCGACGCCGGGCAGATGCCGGGGCGCTAATCCTGGCATGTGCGACTCCAGCGCCGTGCCGATCAGCGCCACGGCCAACGCGGTCCAATAGGGCGGGTCCAGCCGCAGTTGCCGGCGCAGGATGAAATTGCCGGCCGCCCCGAGGGTCGGCTCCACCCGGCGCAACGCGTGCGCGATGACAAACCCGCTGATGACGAAGAACACCTGCACACCACGCGCCCCGTGGTGGCAAAAGAACGTGAACGGACCGGGGAACACCCCGGCGAGGACGGGTCCCAGCACCGTCCCATCCAACAGGTGATGGCATACGACCGCCAGCGCCGCCAAGCCGCGCAGGCCGTCGAGGAAAACGTAGCGTTCGTCGGCGTCCGACCGCACGTTCGCAACGGGCAGGTTTTTGTCCCCGGCAAGGGGACGGCCGGGACCAAGCTTGGCGTCTGGCGCGGTCATGCGAGGATCTGCCGGTACAACCCGAGCACTTGGCGCGCATGGTCCGGCCAGGAAAACCGTTTGGCGCGTTGGAGGCCGAGCGCACGCAGGCGGTCGGCCAGTTCACCGTCGCTCAGAAGCCGGTGGATGGCGGCGGCCAGGCAATCCGCCGCGCCCTGGTCAGCCAAGACGCCGGCTTCCCCGACGACCTCCGTGATGGCGCTGCCGCGGACCGCGACGACGGGCACGCCGAGAGCCATGGCTTCCAGGGGCGGCAGACCGAAGCCCTCGTAGATCGAGGGCACGACCAGCGCTGTGGCGGCCTTCATCACGCCCGGCAGCGCCGCGTGGTCGAGGTAACCCACCACCTTGACCCGCGGTGCCGGGTGTTGCTCCACCAATGCCCGGAGCCGGTTCGCGGGGCCGGCGAGCACCAGCGACAGATCCGGGTAAGAAGGCGCGACTTGGCGCCAGGCTTGCAGCAGAGCGGGCACGTTTTTGCGCCTCGTGAATCCTCCGACGTACAGCAGGAACTCTCCCGCGATCCCCAGCCGGGCGAGGGTGTCGCGGTCGGCGGGCGGCACGCCCGGATGGAAGGCATCGTGCGGGCACCCGTTGGCAACGACGTGGACCTTGTCTTCGGACACTCCCAGGAGTTCCACGATCTCGCGCTTGCCGAACTCGGACGGGGTGATGATCGCCCGCGCCTCGCGTGCGGAGCGTCCAGCCCACGACGGCAACGAACCTTCGTCCGGGAAGCGCAGCGGCGGCAGGTCGTGGACCGTTACGACATAGGGTGTGCCCTTTGGGGCCGGGAGCGACAGCGCGAGCAGATGGCATAGATCCGGCCGCTCCCCGCCCAGAAGCAGACCCGTCATGGCGCGACTAAGGACCAACGGCAGCCGGTGCAGGCGACTCGAGGAAAAACCGAGGTAGGAAGCTCCCGTGGTCCGATGGCCTTTGGCCCGGCCGTCGAAGGTCACGCGGAACTCCCAGCCGTCCGCTTCGTCCAACGTCCGGAGACCGTCGAGCAGCAGGCGTTCGTAGTGTCCCATGCCCATCGTGGAGCCGTTGGGCCGGTTCTGGGACAGGTAATGCACGCCCCGCGCCTCTTTCCCGACCCGTGGAGAACCGGCGGCGCGTGGTGATGGCAGGAGTTGCACGTTGCTCACGCGGGGACCTCCTGGCAGGTCACCACCGGGGCTGCTCGCCGGGCCGCCGTTGGCGAGAGCAGGGTCTGCAAGCAGTCCCAGGTGTTCTTCCAGGTCATTTGCAGGGCACGCTGCCGGGCCTGGCGGCCGAGTTCCTGGCGGCGGGCAGGATCGAGGACGAGGTCGCCCAGGATCGTCGTCAACTCGTCCACCGCTCCGCGTGCGAAGAGCATGGCTCCGTCGCCGGCGACCTCCGGGGTTCCCCCCGTGGCCGAGGCCACCGTCGCCAGACCGCACGCCATGCCTTCCAGCGTGGTCAAACCGAAGGGTTCATCCCAGCGGGCCGGCACGCAGTGGATGTGCGCCCGGCGCAACTCGTCCGGCAGCGCCGCGCGCTCGACCCAACCCGGCCGGCGCACGCACACCCCGGCGCGTTCCAATCGTTGCACCATCCATTCCAGATGACTCTGGAAGGCGTCGGGCTGGAAGCGGTCGTAGTGGTTGCGGCCGAGGATTTGCAGGGAAAAGGCCCGGGTGCGCTCCGCCAGCCGCAGGGCGGCTTCGAGCAGGAGGTCGGGACCCTTCGGCGGATCGGTGCGGCCGACGAAGTTGATGACGGGATCACCCGCGGGCGGCGGCTCGGCGGGGCAGAACCGCCCGGCGTCCACGCCGCTGGGCAGCGTGCGCATCGGCGTGCGGAAGTAGCGCGCGTTCCAGCCGGCGCAGAAGTTCGTCACCGCCGTGGCGACGTTCACCGCGCGCCCGAACGCCCGGCGCACCCGCCAGTCGCACGGGTTGTTGTTTTGCGCGTGGTGCAGGATGAAGGCGTCCGGGAAGCAGCGGCGCAGGTAGACGGCCAGTTCGAGGTCGTTGTTGAGCACCAGCGGCAGGTCCGCGACCCCGGCATCCCGGATCGCCCGGGCCACGCCGGCAGCGTAGATGCCCTGGCGGAGGTGTCCCCAGCCCGTCGCCCGTTTTTGCAACTCGAACAGGCGGCCCGCTCCCCGGAAGGGCCGCACCGGCGGGTAGTCTACGAACACCGTCTCCGGCCACGGGTGCGAGGCGGCGACGCTGGGCCGGGTGATGACCAGCGGACGAACGCCTTCCGCGCTCGCCGCCCGGCACACCTCCCAGATCCAGGTGCTGATGGCACCGCTGCGCGTCGGCGTGAAGGTGTCGCCGGTAGAGTTGATGAAGACCACGTTCACAGAAAGCGAAAGCGGAAGGGACGAATCAAGGCGCGGCGAGGCGCTCGACGGTCAGCGCCTGTTCGGCCCAGGACAGGGTGCATCCGCGCGTGAAGGCGCGCCGACGGGCGTCGAGGAGCGCGTCCGGGTCATCGACAAATTCCCGCAGGACGGCCGCGACTTGGTTGACGCTGCCCGGTTCGACCAGGGTGGCTCCCTTCCCGCAGGCTTGCGGGATGCCGCCCCGCCGGGAGCCGATCACGGCACAGCCGCAGGCCATGGCTTCGCTCAGCACGAGCGGGCAAGGGTCCTCGGAGCGCGACAGCACGCAGACCACGTCGTAGCACCTCAAGACGCCTGGCACCTGCTCCCGGTCCAGCCGTCCGAGGTATTCCCCGCCGATGGCTTCGGTGGCTGCCTTGAGCTGGCGGTAGTAGGGGTCGGCCTCGGTGTCGACGCCGTGCCACCACACCGGCCCGGCGAAGGCGAACCGCACGTTGCGCCCCTCAGCCCGCAGCCGGCGCACGGCTTCCACCGCCAGGTCCACGCCCTTGCTCGGGTCCAGGCGTCCGATGTAGAGCACGCGCAGTTCCGGCCACGGGTGGCGCGGGAACCAGGGAGCCGGCGTGAAGGCAGCGGTGTTCACCCCGTTGAGGATCGTGGTGACCCGTTCGCCTGCGAGGTGCCAGTGGCGCATCGTCCAGTCCCGGATGTAGTCGCTGCAGGTGATGAAGCGGTCCGTCCAGGGAGTCAGCTTGTCGGGTTTGCTGCGCGGGTGGCACTCGTTTTGCAACCAGACCATCGTGCGCGCGCCCGGACACACCTGCTTGACGTAGCGGGGTGCCACGAAGTCGTTGAACGCGACCACCACGTCCGGCGCTTGCGGCAGCGCGCGCAAGGCCGCGGTGAACGCCCGGCGGTATGCGCCGTACTCCGTCAATTCCCAGCCTTGCCACTTCTGGTGGAGGATCGCCACGGCGCGGCGCAGGCGGCCGCGGACAGCGCGTCCGTCGAAGGCGAGCGGCACCACCTCGCCTACCGGGTGAACCGGGTCCGCGTTGACGCGCGTGAGCACCGTCACCCGGTGGCCGCGGTCGAGAAGTTCCCGCGCGACGTGGCTGATGATCGTGGAAATGGCCCCGCCGGAGACGGGCGAGTAGAACTCGATGGCCATGTTCAGAAAGCAGTAGTGCATCGCCGTGAGCGGGTAAGGAGTTCAGACCCGCGCCGGCAGTGCCGCCGAGAATCCGTCGAAGGTCTTTTCCCAGGTGAAGGATTCCGCCCGCGCCCGCGCCCGCGCCGCCAGTTCCCGGCGCAGCGCCCGGTCGGCGATCAGCCGTTCCAGGTGGCCGGCGAGTCCCGCGACGGAGTCGCGCTCGAAGAGCAGCCCGGCGTCGCCGACGACTTCCGGCGTCCCGCCCGTCGCGGAGGCCACCAGGGCCAGGCCGGCCGCCATGCCCTCGAAGAGCGTGAGCGCGCAGGGTTCGTCCCAACGCGAAGGGACGACGTGGATGGAGGCTTTGCCCAGTTCCGCCGGCACCTGCTCGCGGCCCACGTGCCCGGACCAGCGGACCTCGACGCCGAGTGCCTCCAGCCGTTCGGAAAGATCGCGCAGGGTACGCTGGTAATCGTTCATCTCGAAACCGTCCCAGTGGTTGGACCCCAGCATCTGCACGCGGAACCGGCGCGTCTTTTCCGCGACCTGCAGGGCAGCGCGCAACAACAGGTCCGGCGCTTTCTCCACGCCGGTGCGTCCCAGGAAGCCGACGACGGGCAGGTCTTCGTCCTCCCGGTTCACCGGCTGGAAACGCTGGCTGTCCACGCCGTTGTAGACCGTCGTGACCTCCCGCAGATGGAAGTAGGACCGCGCCCACTCGCTGACGAAGTCGCTGACCCCCGTGACCACGTCCACCGAGCGGGCGAACGCCGCGCGGGCGTACGGGCTCATCTCCATCGGGTTGTGGAAGTGGTGCAGCAGGAATGCCTTCGGGAACTTACGCCGCAGATAGATCGCCAGCTCGGGGTCGTTGTGCAGCATCCAAGGCCGGTCCTCCCAGCGTCCGCGCAACGCCCGCGCCAAGCGCGCGGCGTAGGCTCCCTGGCGGACGTGCCGCCAGCCCGTCAATTTTCGCTGGGCACGGAACACTTTCTTCAACACGGGGTTCGTCGGCAGCGCCGGGTAGTCCACGAAGATCGTCGTTTCATCGCGGTACGGCTCGGCGGCGCAACGGCGCGAGAGCACGACCGGCGTCAGCCCGCGCCTGCGCGCGGCGCGGCAGCATTCCCAGATGTGGGTGGCGATGGCCCCGCTCTGGGTCGGCGTGTACGTCTCCTCGGAGTAGTTGATGCAGACGAAGCTCATGGAGCTAGTCGGTGAACTCCCATCGGCACTCCGGGAACACCGGACCCGTCACGGCGGCCGGGGGTTGGCGGGAACCCGCCGCGCCCTCGACCCGGAAGTTGAGGCAATCGCGGTAGCACTCGTCCTGCCCCACCCCGTCGCCGAACCACACCGTGAGCCGGTAGGTGCCGTCGAGCAGCTTCGGCTGGCGCACCCGCACGCGCACGGTGCCGCTCTGCCGCGCCACGTCCGCCTCGTCGATGTCGCAGAACCGGGGGTTCGCCCCGAAGATCGGCGCTCCCAGCAGGTCGGAAACCGCGAACCCGAGACACGGCAGCGGCAGCGGCTGCCTCGCCTCGTAGCGCGCGGTAATTTCCAGGTCATGGTCGATCTGCCGGACCGCCACGGCGCGCTGCGCGCCGTGGTCGAACTCGATCTCGTTCTCGGCGTGGTTGCCGACGTACGCGGCGATGACATCGCGCAGGTTGCCGATCTGCCGGATGGCGCCTTTTTCCAGCAGGATGCCCGAATCGCACAGGTCAGCCACGGACGCCATGTTGTGCGAGACGAAGAGCACGGTGCGCCCCGCCCCTGCCACGTCCTTCATCTTGCCCAGGCACTTCTCCTGGAACTTCGCGTCCCCGACCGCCAACACCTCGTCGAGCACCAGAATGTCCGAGCTGAGGTGCGCGGCGACCGCGAAGGCCAACCGCACGTACATGCCCGAGCTGTAGCGTTTGACGGGCGTGTCGATGAAGGCCGCCACGTCGGCGAAGTCCACGATGGCGTCGAAGTGTTTCTCGATTTCCCGGCGGCGCAGACCGAGGATCTGGCCGTTGAGGAAGATGTTCTCTCGCCCGGTCAGCTCCGGGTGAAAGCCGGTGCCGACCTCCAGGAGCGCGCCGAGGCGGCCGTAGAGTTTCACCTTGCCGCAGGTGGGTTCCGTGATGCGGCTGAGGACCTTGAGCAAGGTGCTCTTACCCGCGCCGTTGCGGCCGATGATGCCGACGACCTCGCCCTGGTGGATGTCGAAGGAAATGTCCTTGAGCGCCCAGTAGGTTTCCCGGTGCGGGCGTTGGAATGGGCGGCGGGCGCGCTGGAGGATGGTCTCGGTCAACGTGACCGGCCGGCTGAACCGGTCCACCCGCTGCACGATGGTGTAGGCCTTGGCGAGACCGCGGACGGAAACCGCGAGATGACGACGGGCGGACATAGAAGAAAAGAGTCGGCTCAATGCCGGCTTTTGAGCAGGAGCAGATCGGTCTTGGCTCCATCGCGGTAGACGCCGCGCAGGGCGCCGAGCTGCGTGATTGGCAGGAGCACGGGCTTGTCGGGATTGGTGGTGGCGCGCGTGTCCACCATCCAGGAGTAGTGCGTCTGCACCAGATGCTCGAACCATTCCAGACCATGCGAGCGTTCCAGAGCCTGGGGCCGGAACTTCACGACCACGGGAACGTCGCTCGCCACCAGCGAGCGCGCCCCGCGGAAGACGTGTCCCTCGTGGCCTTCCGTGTCGATCCAGACCAGCCCGACCTCCTCCAACGGGATCAAGCCCCGGTGCACCAGCGCATCGAAAGTCGTCGCGGGAACCAGGACCGCTTCGCGCGTGCTGGACCCTGCCTCCACGACGGCCGCCGTCGAGTTTCCGCTCCGCACGCGGTGGTCGCCGTGGTTGACGGGGCAGCGTTCCAGGAACACCTCTTTTTCCTCGTTGGAGAGCGCGGTTCGGACGGTCTGCACGCGTGGTCCGAGTCCGTTGGCGACCACGCTCTCGGCCAACAGGGTGTGGTTGGTCTCGTCCGGTTCGATGGCGACCGCACGCGCGAATCCGTGGCGAAGGACAGCGGGCAGCGTGCTGGTGCCGATGTTCGCACCGATGTCCACAAAGGTCTTCGCCCCGAGCGCCTCGCCGCCGAACCCGCGGAGGATACGCAACACCCGGGCAAGCGCCGAGTCGTCGTACCCTCCGGTCAGGAAAACTTCCCGGCCGACGGTGCGATCTGCCGTGCTGACGTGGTAGCGGATCGGCCCGATGTCCGCGACCAGGGAAGGGGTGAACTCCCGCGCGACCAGAAAGAAGAACTCCCGCACGGCGGGCCGGGCCGCTAGGCGCGGGTTCAGAAGCGTTTGCACCCCGCGTTTGAGCAGTTGTTTCGGGATCGTCACGGGAGGTTTCGCGTGGCAAAAGCGGCCGGCCGGCCGGCCGTGCGGCGGGACGGATGGGCCGCCGCCCGTCGCAGCCAGCGGGAGATCATCGCGGGTTCGTGCCAGCCCGCCGCGACCACGCACGCCAGGGCCGCCGCGTAGCGCCCCTCTCCCCACGCGCTGCGGGCCTGCCCTTTGCGGACAGCGGCAAGGTCGGCGCGCAAAATCCGCCGGCTCGCGGCCCAGGCTTCCCGGCAGGCCCGGCAGCGGGGATGCAGCGTGTGGTGCTTGCGCAGAACCAGCCGGGCTTGCTGGTACATGGCCAGCGCGTTCCCACCCTGCTGGTCGGGATGCAGACGGACCCTGGCGAGAGTCTCAGGGACCCCGACGATCCGAAACCGCGCCGACAAGCGGATGCCCATGTCCCAGTCGTCGGTCCCACGCAGCCGAACGTCAAAAGGGCCGACGGCGTCGAGCGCGCTCCGGCGAAAAACCACGGTCTGGATCGGCAGGACGCGGTGCGCCAGGAGATCGTGCGGGCCGAGTTCCGTGCCGGGGAAATACTGCGCGGTGACCTCGCCGGTTTCCGTCCGGAAAAACTCGATCCCTGCGAAGGCCACGCCAACCGATGGGTCAGCGGCAAAGGCTGGCAACTGACGCTCCAACTTGTGCGGCAGCCAGAGGTCGTCGTGGTCGAGGAGCGCGACATATTCCCCGTAGGCTTCGGCCACCCCCCGGTTGCGCGCGGCGGCGGTCCCGGCGTTCGCTTGACGGACATACCGCACGCGGGGTCCGTAGCTCGCCGCGATGGCCGGAGTCGCGTCGGTGGACCCATCGTCCACCACCAGCACTTCCAAGTTCGGGTAAGTCTGTGCCAGCACGCTCTCGACCGTCTCGGCCAGGAAGTGCGCGCCGTTGTACGTCGGGATGACGACGCTGACGAGCGGCGACTCCTCGCGGTCGAGGATGCCAGCCACCGGGGTTCCTGCGTGGGACGAATCAAATAACATCCGCGAACGTCCTCTCCATGCGCTTGAAGGAAAACACCCCGACGAGGAACACACTGCCCGTGAGCGCCGCGGCCCACGCCAGCGCCCAGCTGTTCAACTCCCCGCGGCCCAGCAGCGACCAGCGGAAGGCTTCTAGCACCGGCACCAGCGGATTGCACTGATACAGGGTCTGCAAGGACGCCGGCACTGCGGACGCGGGGTAGGCGACGGGGCTGGCGTACAGCAGCAGTTGCAGGGCGACCGGCAGCACGTAACCGATGTCCCGGTAGCTGACCATGAGCGAGGCCGACCACAGCCCGATCCCGGTCGCCAGCGTCAGGAGGGTCCCGATCCACACCGGCAGCAGCAGCAGGCCCCAGCCCACCGGAATGCCATGGGTGAACAGCAGCGCGATCATCATCGCCGCGGCGACTCCGAAATCCACGAGCGTCGACGGCACGGCCGAGAGCGGCAAAATCAGGCGGGGAAAGAATACCTTGGAAATCAGGTGAGCGTTGCCGACCAGCGAGCCGCTCACCTTGGTCAACGTCCCGCTAAACAGATTCCATCCGAGCAGGCCGGCGTACGAGAAAACAAAGTAGGACAACCCATCGCTGGGCAGGCGGGCCACGCGGCCGAACACGAAGGAAAAAATCCCTGCGGCCAGCAGCGGCTGTAAAATGACCCACACGACGCCGAGCGCCGTCTGCTTGTAGCGCAGCCGCAGGTCGCGCCCGGCCAGCGTGAAAAGCAGGTCACGGAATTGCCAGAGTTCCCGCAGGTTGATTGCCGTCCAACCCGACCCGGGCTGAATGACCAGCAAAGGGTCGGGCTCGGGCTGGGGCGCGGGCTCCGGCACGCCTTGCGCCGGTAGAGAGGTGGTCAGGTCCAGATCCATGGTGCGTCGCACCCGCGCTTATCGGTCCGGATGCCCGGAGGCGCGGGTCCAAAGTTTTGCAAGCTACCGCCATCACCCCGCACCGGGTTTTCCCAGTCGGAGTCGGCTGATTTGTATCGGTAGACGCCTTTCCTGAAGGTGCCCCCGGGGGGAGCGGGGCACCGTCAGGCGTGCGTCGTCAGCGGGTGGTCTGCCGCGGCGTAGACAAAATCCGCCGGCAGTTCCGCTTCGATGTCACGACCCAAAAATTCCAGCAGCACGTTGACGCGCTCCGTCCCCGAGCGCAGCCGCGTGATCGTCGCCGTCAGTCCCTGGAAAGGTCCCTGCGTCACCCGGACCTCCGCGCCGACCGTCAACGACGAGATCACGTCCCTCGCCCCTTCACCGAACTGCTCGCGCAACTCCGCGATCCAGTGCTCGTCCACGGCCGGATACCGCAGTCCGAAGCGCACGATGTAGCTGATCCCATGGGCGTAGCGGACATCGCGGTGCCGCCGGGCCAAGGGGAAGCGGGCGAAGAGGTAGCCGGGGAACACGGCTTCCGTCACGGCGACGGCCGCGCCGTTGCGCTGGCACTTCTTGAGCCGGATGCGCGGGCAGAAAATCTCCACGTCATCGAGGCGCCGGAGGTGTCCAGCGGCGACGTGCTCCTGGCGCGGCTGCGTGCGTACGCAGTACCAGCTTGGTTGATCGGGATCGGGAAAGGACATGGCGTCTTCAGTAGGCGGTCTTGGGCGGCACGACTACCTGCCAGGCGGTTCGCAGGACGATCTTGAGATCGACGAGCAGCGACCAGTTTTCGAGGTAGTGGATGTCCCACTCCACGCGGCGGAGCACGTCTCGGGCGTTGCGGATTTCCCCGCGTAGGGACTGCACCTGGGCCAAGCCGGTGATGCCCGGCTTGACGAAGCTGCGCAGATGATACCGCCGCACCCCATGGCTGAACTGCGTCGTGTGCTGCACGAAGTGCGGACGCGGCCCGACCAGGCTCATCTCTCCCCAGAGCACGTTGAGGAACTGCGGCAGTTCGTCCACGCTGTGCTGGCGCAGCCAGCAACCGGCGGGAAAGATGCGGGCATCGCTGCTCGTCGCCTGCCGCGCGTCGTCGGATGACCCCGTGGAGTGGTGCATGGTGCGGAACTTCCAGATGCTGAAAACCTGGTTGTGGATGCCGTGGCGCTGCTGCCGATAGAAGAGCGGCCCGGGAGATTGCCAGCGTTGCAACAGCCAGACCAGCAACGTCGCTACGGGTAGCACCAGGAAAACCACCGGCAGGGACACGGCGATGTCGAAACAACGCTTCAGCGACCAGTTCAGCGGACATTCCAAGGGTTCGGGATGAATCCGGGCGAAATACAAGCCGTCGTGCTCACGCAAGGTGATCGGCTGGGTGAGCAAATTGCGAAAATCCTGCACAGCGGTGAAACGCACCCCGAGCCGCTCGCAAATCTCCGCGAGCGGTGCCAGCTTCGCCGGAGTCAGCGGGGTCTCGACCAGCACGAGCTGCGTCGCTCCCGTCTGCTGGATGATCTTTTCCAGGTCGCCGAGCCGTCCCAGCCACGGCAACCCGGGGATGGGCTGCCCGTCCGCCTCGTCACTCACCAGACCTACCGTGCGGATGCCGAGATGAGCCTTGCGCCGCAACCAGCCGGTCATCTGGCAGGCTTCGGCCGAGGAACCGACCAGCAGGACGCTCTGGACACGCGTGCCCCGGAAGACCTTGGCTGCCAGCAGGCGGGTCAAGCAACGGTTGGACACCAGTAAAACCGCGCCGAGCAGCGGCACGAAAGAAAACAGAAAGGCGCGGGAAATTCCCTGGTCCTTGGTCGCCACCACGAAAATCAACAATCCGCCCACCGCAAAAACGATCTGGTTGAAACTGAAGCGCGCGGTCTGGGCGAACGTGAAGCCAAGCACGTTCACCGCGCGGCGGTTCGACCGACCGGCATGGATGAAGAGCCCGGCCAACAAGGGCGGCACGAACGTGGCGTATTCCAGCGCGCCCGAGGAGGCGCTGCCCGCCACCCAGAAGAACAACAAGTACCAACTCCAGAAAAGCCCGACCAGCAGACAAGCCTGGCAGCAGGTATGCAGCATGTGCAGGCCAGAGATGCGGTGTGTCAGCATACAAGTTTAGGTTCATCGGAGCGTGTGATCTCATCCCGCTCGTGCTGGGTCGAGTGACCTTGCCTCCGATGGGGTGCAAATTAGCGGATCGGCCAAGTCGTCCGCAATCAGGCTGACCAGCAAGCTGCGGTAGGCAAATACCCCAGCGCCGTAGGAAAGGGCTGCTCCTAGACTCAAAGATCCAACTACGCGCCGCCTCTTGTCCTTCGGACACTTCACGACACAAAAAGGAGCCATTCGTCGAAAGGCCCGGCGCGCTTTGCGGCCCCCTCGCCATGCACAGAATGCCCTCGCGCTCCCAGCAGCGTGTGCGGTGCTAGGCTTGGATGAAGGGCGACATCGACAACCCGTGGCGGATCGCTGTCTTGTCGTGTGGCTGATACTGGGATTTCACCGGCTTCTCCACTTCGGTCACATCGCCACCTGTGCGCCGATTTTCGACCCAGCACACGGCCGCGCGGGTCAGCTCTTGAGCGGTCTGGAGACAGAGCTTTTGTTTGATGTTGGCACGGTGAGATTCCACCGTTTTGATGCTGATGATCAAGGCGTCGGCGATTTCACGGCTGGATTTGGCCGAACCGATCAGATCCAAAATCTGGAGTTCGCGGTCCGACAGCTTGCCGATGAACGGGTCCCGTTGCGCGCGGACGTTGTTGTTGTAGCGATGTTCGAGCAGGTGAGCGGAGATCTCCTCAGCGACATAAAGTTTACCGGCGAGCACCTTGTAGATCGCCTCCAACAATTTGGGTGCGGTGTAGCTTTTTAGCGCATAGCCCCGCGCACCGGCGAAAAGAGCCCTTTCGACGTATTCTACTTCGGGATGCGTCGAGAAAACGAGCACGGGAAGCTCGGGGTACAGGGCGACGATGTCTTTGATTAATTCGATGCCGCCTTTACCCGTCAGAGTGACATCCGTGATGACGAGATCGGGTTGGGTGGCGCAGAGAGCCGCCATGGCTTTGCGAGGTTCGTCCGCTTCCGCGCACACGCTCAACCGCAGGTCCGCGTTGATGAGGGTCGCCAGGCCGTGTCTGAGCATTGGCTGTGCATCGACCACGAGAACACGTGCGCGAGAAGGGGGTCTTACCGAACTCAGAGGTTGGTTTATCATGGTGTTTTCAGCGCGTCGGCGCTTCTCCTCCTTGGTGCCGCGCTCCGTCGGGAGAGCGTGGGAACAAAAACGCAGATTTGTCCCGACCTGGGTCCGCCGCTGCGCAACGCCGCCCGACGGGGGGAAGCCCGCCGTAACTACTCGAGCGAGTAGCGGCAAAATTCAGAGTCCCGTTACACATAGAATCCCGCGGCTGGTCAGGGTTTGTCACGTAGGGTAGCCCTCGCCCAGCCACACTTATCAAAGGTACAAAACGGCGTGTCGTCAGATCAACCGATACAGAGAGACCCAATGGTGCGCAATTGGTAAGCTACCCAATTGAGAGTAAGGAACGGGACGGTGCTCCTAGGGAAAACCCCTAGAAACTTTTATGAACATTTTTACTAGTCGCTGTATAGGAGCATGATAGCATTCGGTGCCTTACTTCGGTTTCGCCCAAACCCGAGAGCAGCACCATTCTTTTCGTCTCCGCTGTGATGTCACAACATTTCCTTGCAGATGAAACCAAGTCAGCGACCAACAGGGTGTACTGGCCGGCGCTACAAAGCTGCTGACGGACATTACGTACTGTGCAGCGGCTGGTTCGCTGCCAGCAGTGTCCAAACCATACCTGGTGCCTTGACGGCGCACGGGCACCGGAGGCTTTTCACATTTATACAAACGCGGACCTCCGCGCCGGACGATCTCATTTCCGAAAGGATCGGCAGCACGCGGTGGATCGTTGCCGCGAATCGATTAGCCAAAATTGGCTGATATATCATCATGGAGAAGGCTGTGAGCGATGGGATAAGGGCGAAAAGCAAACGGCAACAAAAGAGGTCATGGGTACCGACGACGGCAAGGTCTTCCTGGAACACCCATCAAAGGGTGGCTATCCAGCACCGGCTCACCGAAATTCCCACCTCCTCTGAAGGCCGGGTGTCCCACGTTCGACAGCAAGAGCGGATGCGAATGGGCATGCTGGAAACCATCCACTTCAGAACATCCGACCTCTTCGCCGTAGATTGTCTCGTCACATAAATTGCAACACGGGACACCTAGGTTCGTTTGTTTATGAACAGACCTCTATGAACTCTACTCAAGGTTTGGAGCAACCGTCGTTGATCGATCTGGACCAACCAAATCTCTGCACACCTGCTTTCGCTTCCTTCGAATACGACATCCAGACCGGGCTTACCTACTGGACATCGGAACTCCGCGTTTTCTGCGGGCTGAACGCCGGGGCGGATCTTCCCCTCGACGAGATGGGCATCCCGCTCGCGTTTTCTCCCGCTGACCGCGCGCACATCCGCGCCAGGTTCCGCACGGCGGCAGAAACGGAGGACACCAATTGCCTGAACGTCGAGGTCAGTCTGGTTTGTCCCAGCGGTGCCGTTCGCTGGTTACAGTTGCTCGGACATCCGTTCTCGGATTGCGAGCCTCACCGCCTGGGCGGAATCCTTCTCGATATCACCGACCGCAAGCAGATTGATCAATGTCACGCCCGAGTGTTGCGGGAGCAGGCGATCTTTGCCGATTTCAGCCTGCGGATCCGTGACGTGACGGACATCGACTCCGCTTGCCAGCTCGCCGCCGAAGTGTTGGCCAGAAGTCTGGATGTCACTTTCACAAAGGTCTTCGAGATGCTGCCTGACCACGACACGTTTCTCCTGCGGGCTGGAACCGGGTGGCCTGCCGGTTTTGTCGGGGTCGCACGTGCGTCGGTCACCTCTGCCGATCTCGTGAGCCGGGCGCTGCATTTTTGGCGGTCGGTCTTCGTGAACAACGCCCACAATCGGTTGGTCCTGCATTTACCGGATGCTACCCACACTTTCGAGGTCAGGAGTAGCATGGTGGCAGTCATTGCCGCGGATGAAAGCCCCTTCGGGGCCATCGGCGTGGACACCGTCGGACCGTTTACTTTCACCGAGAGCGAATTTCAGTTCCTGCAATCGCTCGCCAACGTGCTGGCGGCAACGATCACCCGCATCCGTTTGGAAGAATCCCGGCAGAAGGAGGACCGGTTTACCGCCACCATTTTGAACACCTCAGCGGCCCTGATTACCGTCACCGACCGGGCCGGCAAACTGGTGCGCTTCAGCCCGGCCTGCGAGAAAATCACGGGTCACTTGGCGGAAAAGGTGCTCGGACGCCATTTGAGCGAGTTCGTCCCCAAGGACGAACATGACGAGTTGTCACGCCACCTGACGAGGCTCGTGGATGGAGCGGCGACTGAGGGCATACCAAGGGAAAATCATTGGCTGACTCATGAAGACAGTCCCCGGCTGATCTCTTGGTCAGATACCGTGCTGCGTAACGCCAGCGGCCGTGCCGAGTATCTTGTCAGCGCCGGCCTCGACATCACCGAACGCAAGCGCCTCGAGCAGGAAATCCTCGCGGCTTCCGAGCGTGAGCAGCGGCGGATCGGCCAAGACCTGCACGACGATCTGGGCCAGCGACTCACCGCCATCCAGTTTCTCAGCGAAGACTTGTGCCAGGAGTTGGCCGGTGCGGCGCCCGCGCTTGCCGGATTGGCCGCCCGCATTTCCAGCATGACCCGGGAGGCGAACGATGGGGCCCGGATGATCGCGCGCGGCTTGTGTCCGGCGACGTTCGACGCGACGGGCCTGGCCGAGGCCTTGCACGTTCTGGCCCGCAACACCACGGCCTTGTTTCGGGTTCGTTGCCAACTCCGCGCTGAACACACGGACCTCATCATCGCCCCGGAGGCTGCCATCCAGCTCCACCGTATTGCCCAAGAAGCCGTGAGCAATGCGGTCAGGCATTCGAGAGCGACGGAAATCGTGATCGAATGGCATCTGCACGGCCGCTGCGAACTGGGCGTGGTCGACAACGGGATCGGCTTTTTCGTTGAGCAGCAAGCTGGCGAAGGCATGGGACTGCGCAGCATGCGCTATCGCGCCAGTCTGTTTCAGGGTCGTTTAAGCATCCAATCTCAGCCCGGCAGCGGAACCCGTTTAACCTGCGAGGTGCCATCACGGCTGTGTCATCTTGGACGGGGAAACTGCAAATAACCAAACGTCGTGTCATCACAGCCAAACAAGAAACGCATTCTCATCGTGGATGATCATCCGATGATGCGCGAGGGTCTTAGTCATACCATCAACCGCGAGTCGGACCTCGTCGTTTGTGGCGAAGCCACCACGGCTGCACAAGCGCTTGAGATGGTGGAGCGGCTCCAGCCTGATCTCGTGCTCGCCGACATTTCTCTGCCCGGACGCGACGGGGTGGATTTGATCAAAGATCTGCAGGCGGTCAGTCCGCTGGTGTTAGTGCTGGCGGTGTCCACGCATGAAGAGTCCATTTTTGCCGAGCGGGTACTGCGCGCCGGTGGACGAGGCTACCTCGCCAAACAGGAAGGCGGCGCGGAAATGGTCCGGGCCATCCGGACGGTGCTGAGTGGAAAACTTTCCTTGAGCGAGAAGCTCTCCGCGCAGTTGCTTCAGCAGGTGTACCGCGGCGGACCGTTCAACGACCGCTCCGGCGTGAATCAGTTGACCGACCGTGAACTGGAAATCTTTCAACTGATTGGTCGGGGCCTTTCCACCCAGGCAATCGCGGAGCATCTGGCGGTAAGCACGAAGACCGTCGATGCGCACCGCGCTAACATCAAGGAGAAGCTCGGTCTCAGCACGAGCGCCGCACTGATCTCCTACGCGGCTACATGGATGGCGAAGACGCTCAGCTTGCTGCTGATCAGCGCGGGGTGGTTCGGTCTTCTGACGTGATGAACAGAAGGGTGAACGCCATCACCCATGCCGCGGGTTCGCGCTCATCCCCGCGCGAAACGTCTCTTCCAGGTCCGCAGACCCGCGACGGACAACGCGGCCGCCATGCAGATTAGGGCGAGATGCTCGCTGCTCGGCTCCGGCACGACGCTGCCGCTCAACGCGAACAAGGCGGAGTAGCCGTTCCCGGAAAATGTGAAGTCGATGCTGGAAATGGCGTGCCCAGAGAGCCCGATGGCGGCCAGGTCGAAGCTCTGGTCGTACAGCCGGGGATTTGTCGGATCCGCGGTGTCAAAGTTGCCGGTTGGCACGTCCACCCTGCCCATGCTGATGAACGCGGCGCTGGAGTTGCTGAACCAACTCGGCGAGTTCAGGTTTAGCGCGGTGTAGTTGGGGGTGCCGTCACTGAAGTGCAGCGTGATCGCATCGGTTCCACTGCTGCCACTCGCCCCCGTGGCAACCAGAAACGCAATGTTGCTGAGCGCCAGGGGTGCGGCCAGCGTCAGCGTACCGGTCTGGCCATTGGAAACCAACAGGGCGTTGTTCTGGACGTAGGGCTGCAACTGGAAAACCACGTTGGGTAGATCGGCGCTGGTAAATGGCGTGTTGTTGCTTGGCAAGCCGCTGGTCGGCGCGGAGGTGTCCAACCCGCGTTCGTAATAAGTCGTACCCGATGGAGTGCCGATGTTGTCCATCGTTGCCGTGACGTAGGCGCTGTAATGGGACCCAGCTTGGGAAACAGCGCCTTTTTCGACGATGATATCCTGGTTGTAGCCGGTGGTTGCGACCGGAGAAAGGGGGGCTGCACGCAGGGTTGCACTGCCCACGAGGACCAATGAAAACCATGCCGCCAAACCAAGAATCTTTGCTGGAACGATAAATCGGGAAAATCTCATCTCGCCACAGGTACTAACCCAAGCTTGGAAACGCGACAATCAGGCGACAACTGCTTTTCTCTAAGAAAAATCCCTAGAGCCCGCCAGAGATTACCTCCCCTGAGCGTTCGAAAAAACTTGCCTGGTTGCAGGAACAGAAATTTTCTTGGTGACAAAGACAATCTAAACTCCCCATCTAATCTCTTGGGTGTTACCTCCGGCAGCCTCATCAACTTTGAAAATTGTGTTTCTGAGTCCGGCTGCACAGCAAGGAGGCGCGGAAGCCGTCCTGTTGGACATCCTCGCTCTGCTCCGGGTAGACCGCCCGGCCTGGGCGCTCTACCTCATCGCAGGTGAGGATGGCCCTCTGCTTGCAAAAGCGAGTGCCATGGGAGTCTGCTGTGAGTTGCTGCCTTTTCCAAACACCGTGCGTGCGTTCGGAGAAAACCGACCGCACGGTACAACCTCGCGTGCTCAAACCAGAGACCAGCATCTGTTCCGCAAGCTAGGGCGCTTGGTTTCTTGGCTGCCAGTGGCAAAGGAGGCTACCGTTTACGCATGGAGACTCTGGCGGCGGCTCCGGCGGCTCCAACCCAACCTGGTTCATTCCAACGGAATGAAAATGCACCTGTTCGGCGCATTGGCCAAACCAAAGCGTGTCCCTCAAATCTGGCATCTGCACGAGTACCTGGGCAACCGGCCAGTGATGAAGACGCTTCTGCGCTGGCTGGCGCCTCGTTGCACGCTCGTCGTGGCAAATTCTGAAAGCGTGGCCAACGATGTTCGCGCCGTTCTGCCTGCCGGACCGGAGGTAGAAACCGTTTATAACGCCGTTGATCTCGACGTGTTCAAACCTGACGGGCCGGTGTTCGATCTTGATCAGGCGGCCGGCTTGCCCGCCGCCGCTGCTGGGACCGTTCGCGTCGGCTTAGTGGCCACCTTTGCCTTTTGGAAAGGCCACGAGGTTTTTCTGCGCACGGCCGCCAGGACCGACGAAAATATCCGTTTCTACGTGATCGGCGGTCCCGTGTACGCGACTACCGGGAGCCAGCGCACCCTGGCTGAACTCCGCCAGCTGGCCGAAACGCTGGGCATCTGCCGCCGGGTCGGATTTACCGGCTTCGTGGGAGAGGCTGCCGATGCCATGCGCGCTTTGGACATCGTGGTGCATGCCAGCACGGAGCCTGAGCCGTTTGGACTGGTCATTGTGCAAGCGATGGCTTGCGAGCGTGCCACCGTCGTCAGTGCGGCCGGTGGCGCGCGCGAACTGATCCGCCCCGGGATCGATGCTCTCGTGCATTCGCCAGGCAACGTGATCGAACTAGCCAGCGCGATCGGTGAACTGGCGTCCAGTGCGGCTTTACGCCGACGTTTGGGCGCTGCGGGACGGCTGCACGTCAGCGAACGATTTACCCGCCAACAGATGGCCGCGCGCATCCTGCCGCGTTATGACAGACTTTTGCGAAGGTCTGCTGCCCCTTGATTTGTATGCGAATGACGCCCGTCCGGGCAAAGGTCGCCGTCGTCAGCGTTCGACCGGCACGCACGTTCGCAAGGATGCCCGGCGTATCGCCGACGAGTACGAAGCCGCCGCCCCCGCGCGGAAGACGGAAACGCAGACCCGGCGGGTCAGGACTGACCTGTTCAAGGAAGTCTACGGCACGTCCCTGGTCGTCAGTTCGGTCGAAGATTTCCTTGAAGACTGGCTCAAGCGCAAGGAGGCAGAGGCGTCCGATGCCACCGCTAATGCTCATCGCCGCGTAGCGCGACGCTTCCTGGAGCACCTCGGCCCCCGCGCCAAGATCGACCCGCGTGGGTTTGATGCAGGCGAACCCGGCGATCCAAGTCGAGAATCTTCACGAGAAGCACAGCATGGAGCGGAAGCGAAGAAGTCCCGGCGGCCCTTCACGATGGAAGGGATCCAAAAACTTCTCGGTGTTGCGAATCACGAATGGTGCGACATGATCCTTTTCGGGCTGTACACTGGCCAGCGGCTAGGTGATTCAAGCACCTTGCCGGGCAGGAACTCCGGTTCATCTCCAAGAAGACGGGTCGCAATATCATCTTGCCCCTTGCACAACCGCTTCTACGCTTGGTCAACCCGTGGACGAAGGGCAAAGGTGCTATCCAATTGTTCCCGGCCGCCGCTGAAGCTGCCGCCAAGTCTGAGGGGCGGGTGGGCACGCTGAGCAACCAGTTCTATGATTTCATGGTGAAGGCTGGGCTGGTGCCACCGAGATCCAAAAAAGCAACCGGCAAAGGCCGTTCCGGGAAGCGTCAAGGATCAGAGTTGTGCTTCCACTGCCTGCGGCACAACACTACAAGCATGCTCAAGAACGCTGGCATGTCCGATGTGATCGCACGGGAAATCGTCGGGCATGAGTTTCCAGCAATTAGCAACCATTACACCCATATCGAAACAGCGACCTTGCATGTAGCGATGGGCACCATGCCGGACGTTTCGAGTTTTCCGTGACCCGCTGATATGTTCGGACCAAAGCACAAACCGATCACCGACCTTCCCGACGAAGAATGGAACTTCTCCAAGATTCTTGAAGAAGATGGGGAGGCTTGTCTGCACTACGAGCTGGCCCGAGGCATCAAGCATCCTGAAACTTATTTTTCGATGTTTACTTCTGTGAGCCAAGCTCCGTTCCCGTTGGAGACCATGCCGCTTAGCCCCGAGGAGGAACGCGGAGCAGGCTCGGCCTTCAAGGAAGTTCGGGCGACCATGTACATACGACCATTCAGCATCTCTGGCGTCACGCTATCATCAGCACGCACGCACTTGGCAAGAACGCTTTGATCCAACTCGCTCGGCCTCGGCGCTGGTGCGGGTCGAGCGCCGCCAGGAAGCGCAATGGTTGGAGACCGACCTCAAGCGTGTTTTCGGCTGACTTGGCCCGGAAGGGAGAAGCTGGCGGCGTGATCCAGGCTGCCGGGCTGATGGGTTATACCAAGTGGTTTGAGCTGGGCTGCTTGGAGCCGATGCTTGTCTCCATGCAGAGCCTGCCCGACGAGCCAGGGGTACTCCGCAGCCAGTACAAGAGGTCCATCCTGATCCAAGGCAGCCCGGAGCCGCGCGGTTCCTGGCCCAAGTCCCAGCCGGCCTGGACGCCGCCCGGCCCAAGAAGTTGCGAGTGAAAGGAGCGGAAGAGGTGGGATTCGAACCCACGGTGAGTTTAACCCCACGTTCGATTTCGAGTCGAGTGCCTTAAACCGGGCTCAGCCACTCTTCCTTGTTCTCGTCGCGGCACCTGCGTCCTTCACGGATACCGCTATCAGCGTTATTATGTCCGCCCTTGGACCGCTGGCAAGGAGAAATCACCAACGTGGCCTGCTGGTAACGCGCCTTCCATGACGATTCGCATCCCCATCCTCTGCTGCCTGCTCCTTGCCTGCTGGGTCCGGTCGGCGCACTCCCAGGAAATTGGCCGCGCGCCGAACTTGGGCACGGACGCCCGCGATCTCAGCGCAGATTTCAAGCTGCCGCCGCTGCGAGACCAGCCCGACGGCCCGCTCGCCAAGCAGCTCGCCGGTTTACAGGTTGGCCAACGTGCCAAGACGCTCGGCCTCGACGCCCGCTCGGCGTACGAAGCCTGGCGCGCCGCCGACAACACCCTCCAGGCCGCCCGGGCGCGGATCGGCGCCGCCGCACCGGCGGGGCTGCGCGTCTTCACCGGTACGCGCGCCTCCGAACTCAACACCCTCTTGCGCGACCAGGCCGTGCCGGGCGTGAAGGTCACGTCGGACGAAATCACCGTCGACGAACCCATCCTCGTGCGCCGCGCCAAGCTCTGGCTCGACCTCGAAGGCGCGCAATTACACGCATCCAAGGACACCCCGCGCTTCTTGCTGCGGGTGGAGAATGCTCCGGAGGCGACCGTGCACGGCGGCGCGTTCGTCGGCGGTGACTGGGGCCTCCTTGTGGACGGCAGCCTCGACGTGACGCTTGTCGGGGGCCGTTGCGACGGGCTCCGCGGCGGCGGCGTGGTGTTGCAC
>CAXTQD010000012.1:26172-32514 GCA_964246175.1 uncultured Chthoniobacterales bacterium
GTGCTGACCGACGCCCCCGGCGTCGTCCTCGCGCACGCCCGGCTCACACGGCTGGGCGGTGCGGCGGTGCTCGTCCACGGCGACACCGTCGGTGCGGCGCTGCTCGACAACGAGATCGTCGGCAATCTCGGCTCCTCCAACTGGCATGCCGGCATGGTCCTCTCCGACCGCAACGGCCCCGTCGCCGACGATCCCCGCGCCATCCTCAACCCCGCCCGCTACGGCGTGCGCGAACAACCCATGCCCACGCGCTTGCACGCCCCCCGGCGCAACGTCCTCGCCTTCAACCGCGTCGCGCTCAACGCCTCCTCCGGCATTTACTCCGACGGCGGCGTGGAGAACGTGGTCTTCGCTAACACGGTGGAGGGTAACGCCAAGGAGGGCGTCTGCCTGGATAACGGCTCGGCCGCCAATGTTCTCGCCATGAACCTCGTGCGCGCCAACGGCAAACGCTGGGGCAAGACGGACGCCGAGTTGCGAATGGACTTCGTGGACGGCGTCGGCCGACTGTCGGACGGAAGCTCCGCCGCCAAAACCCCGGGCGTGTCGTTGGACAACTCGCTCTACAACGTCGTCTACTCGAACGAGATCGAACGCAACTACGGCGGCGGCGTGAAGATGGTGCGCACTGCGTTCTTCAACATCATCGGCCTGAACACGATCGTGGACAACAACGAGGGCGAGAACGCGCGCTACCATTTCTTCGGCGTCGAGTTCGGCGCTGCCCAGGCCGACGTGAAGGTGTCCGACCTCGATTTCACGCCCTGCCGCGGCAACATCATCTTCGGCAACATGGTGCGCGGTACGCACTACGCCGGGATTTTTCTTGGACCTGGTTCGACGGATAACGACCTCTTCGATAACGCGATCTTCGGGGCCACGCACTGGGCGATGGAGCAGACCCAGCCCCAACCTAACTCCAGCCTCAACAACCTGACCAACCTGCCGCTGCGCAACATCGACGCCGGCATCGACCCAGTCCTCTTGCAACTGTCCAAGGGGCGACGGGATTAAAGCGCTGTGGGCGCATCGTCCCCGACCGGCTACTACGTGGCCTGTTCAGCGGGTTCAAGGTTTTGTGGTAAGATTTGGCGGGACAAAAAGAATCCGCCGGTCACCATGCCGACGAATAGGATACTCTGTCCCGGCGGCACGGCCGGACCATTTTCCACGATGATTTCCACCTCGCCTCCCCCGCCTGTGCGGGCAGATCAGTTGCAACTCTTTAGCGGCGGGGTACGTCGCCAGGGATTCCGGCAGGACCTCTACCGCTACGCGCACGTGGTCCGCTACCAGACCTACGCCGGCCTCAAGGCCGAAATTTCGCGTACCTACCTCGGCGTCATCTGGTGGCTGCTGGAGCCGACCATGGCGGCGGTGACGATGTACGTCGTCTTCGGCTTCCTGCTCTCCAGCGCGCCCGCCAACCAGCGGCCCGCCGGCCGGGCGGAGTTTTTCCCGTTCCTGCTCGTGGGAACGTTCGCGTGGCAGTGGTTCCACAACTCCGCGATGCTGGCGGCCAACTCCATCATCCTCAAGTCGGGTATCATGCAGCAGGTGTATTTGCCCAAGGCGGTTTTCCCGCTGGTGAGCATCCTGAACGGCACTTGGAAGTTCCTCTGCACCTTCAGCGTGATGACCGTCGTGCTGTGGCTGCTCGGCTACGCGCCGAGCGAAGCGTACTTGGCGTTGCCGGCGGTCGTGCTCATCCAGTTCGCCTTCAACCTGGCGGTGGGCCTGCCGCTGGCCGTGTGGATTCCGTACTTCCGCGACGGCACGGCGGTGATCGGCGCGGTCCTTGGCTTCGTGGGCATGGCCTCGGGCATCTTCTTCCGGCCCAACCAGGTGCCGACCCGCTACGCGCCGTTCGTACATTACAATCCCCTGGCCACCCTCCTCACGGCCTACCGCACCGTGCTCCTGGAACGGCAGTGGCCGGATTGGTGGTCGCTGGGCCGGGTCGCCCTCATCGCCGCCGTGCTGCTCGTCCTGGGCGCGATCCTCATGCGTCGCTTCGACCTGAAGCTGGCGAAGATCGCGGTCTGAGAAAACCTTTCCCATGAGCGTCCACCTTCCCATGCCGGCCGACGGACCCGGCCCATGCATCATCCGCGCCGAACACGTCGGCGTCTTCTACCGATTGCGGCGCAAGCTGGCGGGCGCGAAGCAATTTTGGGCTCTAAAAGATGTTTCGCTGGAAATCTACCAGGGCGAGACCCTCGGGATCCTCGGTTCCAACGGCGCGGGCAAGAGCACGCTCATGCGCACCCTGGCGGGCATCGTCGGGGTGGACCGGGGCCGCGTCTACCGCGACCCGCGCTTCAGCGTGTCGCTGCTCTCGCTGGGCGTCGGCTTCGAGAGCAATCTCACCGGCCGGCAGAACGCGATCTTGAGCGGGATGCTCCTCGGGATGCACCGCGCGACCATCGAGAAGCGGCTGGACCGCATCTGCGACTTCGCGGAACTGGGTGAGTTCTTTGACCAGCCGGTGTTCATCTATTCGAGCGGGATGCTCTCGCGCTTGGGCTTCGCGGTGGCGATGCAGGCCGACCCGGACGTGCTGCTCATCGACGAGGTGTTCGCCGTCGGCGACGTGAACTTCCGCGACAAGAGCACCGACGCCATCCGCACCCGCATGAACGCCGGCCGCACGGTGGTGCTCATCACCCACGACCTCCTCTCCCTGCGTCGGCTCTGCACACGCGCCGTCTGGATCGACGGCGGCGTCAGCCGGCTCTCGGGCAGCGTGGACGAGGTCGAGCGCGCCGTTCACGGCCGGCCCACCCCGGCGCCCGTCGCAGAAGTCCTGCCCGACCTCGCGGAGGTCGCGGCGGATTGAACGGCCCCTCTTCCCTTTGACCATGCTATTCTCGCACACGGCCGGGCGGATGCCCGACTTCCTCCTGCTCGGCGCCGCGCACAGCGGGGCGGAGGCTCTGCTGGACCGGCTCGGTCAGCACCCGCAGATCCACGCTTCCCCGATCCGGGAGACCAACTACTTCGTCTCCAAGAACCTTGGCACCGAGGGGGTGCACGACGCGGCGCTCCTCGCCCGGCCGCGGCTGCGGTCCGACGGCACGTTCGAGCCGGCGGACATGGCCCGGGTGACGGTCCGGCGCGACTACGAACGCTGTTTCCTGGCAGCCGACAAGCCCGGTGCGGTCCGCTTCGGTGAGGCCAGTCCGGCCTACCTGTTCTATCCCGAGGCGGCGCGACGCATCGCCTGGGCGCTGCCGCACGCGAAGCTCGTGGCCGTCCTGCGCGACCCTGTCGAGCGCACGATGGCGCACCACGCCGCCTTCTTGCAGGCCGGCCGCGAACACCTCGGCCTCGGCAAGGCGTTGGAACAGGAAAAACGGCGTTTGTCCAGCGGTTGGGCGTACCACTGGGCTTACGGTGCGCTGTCGGAGTACGCGGCGGCGCTCGGGCGCTACCTCGCCTATTTCCCGCTGCCACAGGTCCACCTCGTGCGGGCGGAGGACTTGCACGACCCGGAGCGCCGCCCAGTGGCGTGGCGGACGCTGCTCGCATTCTTGGGAGTGGATGCGGACGTGGAAACGCCCGACGCTGGTCAGTCAGTCGGCACGTACTTCTCCCCGGCTCCCGGCGCATCGGAGGTGGCCGACGAAGTCCGGCGCTCACTCGCCAAGCGGTTGGAGCGCGAGACGGCGTTTTATCGGGACGTTTTTTCGGAAGCCCCTTTCCGGCAGACGGCCTTGCGCCGCTTGGCGGAGAGCACCCAGGCCAGGGGAGAAGCGTTGCTGCGCGACGGCGCGTCTAGCGCCGGGTCGGTCTTCCAGCACGTGCTCTTCACCAAGGACCCGGGGCGGGAGGCACTCTACCATCGCAAGGTCTCGCGGGGCGACAACGTCGGCCCCCGTCTGACCCCGGCCGGGCACATGACCTTTTCCAAGGACGACGTGGTGTCCTTCGACGGATACTTCAACGCGTTCTTCGAGACCATGGTTTTGGAACGCACGGGACTATCGTCGATCCAGTTGCACCTCGACCTGGTCGGCCGCTTCTACGTCGAGGTGCTGCGGTTCGCGCAGGGCCGCGCGGGGCAACTCGTCGCCAGCGTCACGCACGACAGCCGGACGGGCGACGCGCCGTTCTCCCTGGAGCTTGAGCTGGCGGCAGACAGTCCGCTCGGTTCGCGGCTAGCCTTCCATGTGACGTGTCTGTCCAAGCAGGGCCAACTCACCGGTGGTCGCTGGTGGACGACCGCCAAGCCGCGCCGCACCGTGCAGCTCGACATCTTGGCCTGCACCTACAAGAAGCGCGAGTTCATCGAACGCACCGTGCGCCGGATCGTGGAGTACCCGCGGCTGGACCACGAAGAATACTTCATCACCGTCACGGACAACGCCTCCGACCTGCCGCCGGACCTGTTCCCGTACCCGAACGTACGCATCGTCGCGCAGGGCAACGTCGGCGGGGCGGGCGGCGCCGCGCGCGGGCTGATGGAAGGGCTCGCCGCCGAGGGGCGCGCCCGGCCCACGCACTTCCTCTTGCTGGACGACGACATTGAGATGGAGCCCGACATGATCCTGCGGGCGATGAGTTGGCTGCGCCACGTCAAGGTGGACCAGTGCATCGGCGGTGGGATGCTCGACCTCTTCCGGCCCACGCACCTGCACGAACTCGGCTCCAAGATCGGCCATCCCAAGCTGCTCAACGTCTCGGCGTGCATCTCCGAGCTCGAACTCGGCCCGCCCGGCGCGCTCGATAAGCTCGGCCACATCCCGGAGTCGCACTACAACGCGTGGTGGTTCATGGCGATCTCGCGTGAGGCCGTGGAAGCCAACGGTCTGCCGCTGCCGTGTTTCATCCGCGGCGACGACAAGGAGTTCGGCTACCGGATGCTCAAGAACGGGGTCCCCACGCTCGCGGTGCCCGGCATCGCCGTCTGGCACCTGCCCTTCTACGCGAAGCTCTCCGCGTGGCTGTACTACTACAACATGTACAACGACCTCCTGATCCGCGCCTTGGGGCGGCCGGAGGTTGCGGGCGACGCGCTCGTGGACGCCGTGGCAGAGGAGATCGCGCACTACCTCGACAAGCTGGAGTACGACCAGGCCGCGATGCGCGTGCGCGGGGTGGAGCACTTCCTACGTGGTCCAGAGTGGCTGCTTGGGGTAGACAGCGAAACGCGCTTCCGCGAAGCGCTCGCCGCCGGCAAGGAATACGCGGCCGAACACCGCCGGGAGGTTGAGCCGACCAACTTCAACCGCCACTACGAGCCAAAGTCCAAGCTCGACCGGCTCTGGCGGCGCTTCCTCCACAACGGCCACCTGACCCTGCGCTGGCGCAAGCCCGCACACACGACCGGCGGACTGCCGCGGAAGGTCTTACGCATCGGGGATTGGAGCGGCACGGACGTGACGTACTTCGACGAGGTCGGCATCAAGCACGCGCTCGTGCCGGGCATCTACGTTTTCCGCAAGCGGCCGGAGGTGTACTTCAGTCTGTTCGCGCGCACGAAGGCGGCATTGGCGACGTTGCGCCGCGAGTGGCCGCAGCGTGCCGCGGCGTTCCGGGAATACGATGCGGTGTTTACCTCGGCGGCGTTCTGGCGGCGGCATCTAGGCCTCGACGAACCGGAAGCGGAGTCCATCACGGTTGAACCTTCGCGAGAGATGGAGGCCGACGTTCCTCCCACCGAGGTGCCGCTGACCCTCCGGGCGGTGCCTTAGTTCACAACCGTCGCTCTGGCCTCCTCCGGGCGGCGCGGCGCGGAACGCCCCTGCGCCACGCAACGCACCGTCTCACCCGCCACCCACTTGCCCGGCGGGGCGATCGTGCGCGCGCACGCTGGCACGCCTAGCTCGTTGTTGTTTACGTCGAGCTGCTGCTGGCGGAGGACTACGCGCAGTTCTCGGGTGGGACCAACGTGTTCGCATACGGCGGGCTGGTGGTGGGCAATTACCTGCTCGGCGCGTGGATGGACCGGCTCGGCAGCCGGTACGAGGTGGCGTTCCTGTGGAGCGCCGGGACCAGCGCGGCGCTGGTGCCGCTCCTCCTGGTGTACCGCGGCTGGCGGCAGCACGGCGGGCCGAACCGTTACGCGGCCCCGTTGCCCGCGGAAGGTTGAGCGGCGGCGACCAGTGCCTCCCGCACGACGAGCAACAACGCCTCCTGCCGCTCCCGCGTGTCGGGCAGCACGAAGTCCGCGCGCAGGTGGACCTCCAACCCCGGGGCGACTTCCACCCGCCGCCAGAGCAACGGGGGCGGCGGCACCCGCGGCGGGGGGGCCCCCGGTGGCCCCGCCCGTACCCCGCCTACCCCCCCCCCCCCCCCCCCCCCCCCCCCGGAGTCCCCCGCGCGTCTTCCCGCGCGCCC
>CAXTQD010000012.1:32524-33148 GCA_964246175.1 uncultured Chthoniobacterales bacterium
CCCCACAACGGGGGGGGGGGGCCCGGGGGGGGGGGGAGCCGCGGGTGCCACGGCCGTTCCCGCTCCTACCAGCGCACCCCCCGCCAGCACCGCCTCGTAGTCCGCCTCGCTTCTGCCCGCGAGCACCTTGAGCAGCGCCGGGGCCGTGAACCCCTCGAACAACATCCGTCGGACCACGAGCGCCTGGAGCAAGTGCCGATAGGTGTAGCGCGCTTCCTTGCCCTGGCGCTCCGGCGGCGAGATGAGGCCGAAGGTGGAGTAATAGCGCACCAACCGCGGGTTGAAGGCGTCGCGCAGCTTGACGTTGAGGGAACGGCTGACCGGCAGATAACGCTCCACCAGGCCGTTGACCACCCCTACAAATTCCTCCAGCCCCCACCGGCGGCCGGACGCCTTGATCTCGGCGAGAGAATCGCTGGGTCCGTCCACGAACGTAGAGCATCCCCCTTGCAAAAGGAGGTGTCGATGACAAAGCTACGCGCGAACTCATGGCCGAAAAGCGTCCATCCTGGCAACTGGCCGACCTGATCGACTATGAGTTCTTCCTCGACGCCGACGAGCGCGGGAGCGGCGACCTGCACGCGCGCGACCGCCAGATCTACCGTGAGGACATTGCCCCCACCC
>CAXTQD010000013.1:0-32846 GCA_964246175.1 uncultured Chthoniobacterales bacterium
CGGCAAGGTCGCGCAGGATCGTGCGCCCCCGTGCGTCCAGCTCGCGGGGCCGGGTGTCTACCACGCCCAACGCCCCGAGCGCCTGCCCGCCCGGCGCGCGCAGCACGGCCCCGGCGTAGAAGCGCACCTGCGCCTCGCCGGTCACGAGCGGGTTGGCCGCGAAGCGCGGATCCTGCGTGGCGTCCGGCACCACGAAAACGTCCTCCGCCAGGAGCGTGTGCGCGCAGAAGGAGTGCTGACGCGGCAGCTCGCAAAACGGCAGGCCGACGATGGCCTTGCACCACTGCCGGTCACCATCCACGAACGACACCGCCGCCGGCACGTCCAGCGACTGCGCGGCCAGTTGCACGATGCGGTCAAACGCGGCCTCGGGCGGCGTGTCGAGGATGTCGCTGGCGAAGAGGGCGGCGAGCCGTTCGGCTTCGCCGTCAGGGAAGAGAGTTTCCATGGCAGGTGGGGGGCACAGACCCCGTACAGGAGCAGAAACGGTACCGTTGTACCCCGAAGGAATCTACCCTGACAGAAATAGGGTGTTCACCTCGCGTAGGACCGTGCCGTTCTAATCAGCGTCTCCCACGATGAAAGGTTCGCGCACAGCGGGTGGCGTCGTGGGCGGTGGGCACCTTGCGGTTGCGCTTGGCCGGGACGACCGCTTCCCTGCCTGCGGCGGCCAGCAAGGCGCGCCGTGGGTTGGCATCGTAGGCGCGGTCGGCGATGAGCCTCCTGGCTTCTTGCACACCCTCCAGCAACGCGGGCGCGCTCCTTGAGCTCGGACGCTTGGCCACGTACGTCCTTAACCGTGAGCTTGCATATGCTTCTCCGAACCCGGGGAACTAGGTGACGACCCTTGCGGATCATATCCTCAACGTTCTCTTGGTTGGTTCCTAGAAAAAGGTGCTTAGGATTGATGCAAGGGGGATTGTCGCAACGATGGCAGACAAACATTCCCTCCGGAACGGGGCCATAATGCTCTTCCCAGGAAACGCGACGCGCGTGCTTTTGGGTGTAATTGACTTCGATCAGTCTATACCCCTTACGGTCCCTGCGGCCATTCCAGACCGAGCAACCCGAGTCTTCAGTTTGGTCGCAACTTGCGAGCAAGCGGGATAGTACAGGGCGACGTTGGTGCTTCGCACGGAGTCAATCCTGTGCCCGGCTCCGACGCGGTAGCCCCCCCCAGGTCGGAGCAGCGTTCCGGCGAAGGCCGGGAAAGGGGCAAAATCTTGTTCCCGACAACCTGCAAAAAGGGCCGACCTACGAGGTAAATCTGTGCAAGTGCCTCAACGCCAACAAACGAGACGCGTTCGCCACTTTTTTGCGCGTACGCTTTTTAGAACTCTAAAAAATGAGGGTAGGCGAAGAGCCTTATCCTCAACAGTAAGAGGGAGATACCGGCGGTCGGGGTCGAACCGACACTCCCTTGCGGGAACAAGATTTTGAGTCTAGCGCGTCTGCCAATTTCGCCACGCCGGCTTTTTGTGTTTCCCGCTTACTCAGAGTGACTTACGCTGAGGAGCGAGAAATGTCTTTTGCGTCTGTGCTACGCTTTGTGCTACTGTTCCGCCGTGGGACGGGAAACAACGCCAAGCAACGCGGGCAGCCGCAAGGACGCGCAGAGTTTCGCGCCGGTATTCGACACCCGCAAGCGTAAAATCGTTGGTCTTTGGCAGCGCGGCAGTCGCTACTATGCACAGCTCCGGGTGGACCTCGGCAACGGACGGACTGCTCCGCGGCGCATCCCGCTGGAAGCGTCCAACCTCGACGAGGCCAAAGCAGAGCTGGAGCGTCGGCGCACGGAGCGGCGCGACGGCAAGCTGCCTCGCACGGGCCACCGGCCGCGCTTTGGTGACTTTGCCCGCGAGTATTTCACCAGTGCCGCCTACACGGAAAAGAAGCAGGGCACCCAGGACTTGGAGCGGTGGGCTATCGGCCGCTGGGTCGAGCACTTGGGCGGGGTGCGGATTGACAAGATCACGCCAGCGCACATCCACAGCTACCGGGAGGGCAGGCTCAAGCTCGGGCGCACGGCACGCACGGCGAACTTGGACACCATTGCGCTGCGCAACGTGCTCAAGCTTGCCGTAGAGCGTGAACTGCTCGAACGGCTGCCCGAAACGCGCCAGTTGCGCCAGAAGCCGAGCCCAAAGAAGGTCCTGCTCAGCAAAGAGGAGTTCGGCGCGCTGTTAGCCGCGGCGGACGAGAAAACCACCAAGAACAGCACGCTCTTCCGGTTGTACCTGCGCTTTCTTGCCCTGACCGGCGCGCGTGAGAAAGAGGCGCTGGCCGTACGCTGGAGCGATGTGGATTTTGTCCGCGAAACGGTCACCATCGGCAGCGGCGGCGTCGCCAAGAATCACCGGGAGCGGCGGGTGGACTTTTCCGGCGAGCTAAAGACGCTCTTAGCCGAGATGCACACCGGCAGGCAGCCGGACAACTCATGGCTATTTCCATCGCCGCAGCGCGGGACGCGGGATGCGGGTGCGCAGACGCTGCGTGAGTCGCTCCTGCTGGTCCGTAAACAGGCAGGATTGCCCAAGGTGGGGTTCCACGACCTGCGGCACTTCTTTGCCAGTGAGTGCGTCATGGCTGGCATCGACTTCATGACCGTGGCCTCGTGGCTTGGCCATTCGGACGGCGGCATCCTCGTGGGCAAGGTCTACGGGCACCTGGCCGACACGCACAAGAAGGCGGCCGCGCGCAAACTGTCCTTTTTCAACAAGGCGGGGGAGGGAGCGTGAGTGAACCGGCTGAACCCGCACGGGCTCGATGGCTAGCGGCGTTACCGGATCAGAGTCAGGAGATTGAGGCTTTTTCCTACGAAGTGCTGGCACGGATTTCCTGGAGCTACGCCGCGAAGGTTGAAGCCGATCCAGGCGCACCGCTTTATCCGCTGCAAAAGCCGTTCGGGGAACTGTCATGGGTAGAGCGGGACGAGGTGACAGAGCGTTTGAAGACGAACGGTGGGGTTCATCCGCCGCCGATCCGGGCAATCTTCCCCGTACCAACCGATCAGGTAAACGAACCTCCCGCGGTGGGTTGGATTCGCTTCGCGTTTGAGTTCGATCCTATCCAAACGCCTGTGGCGGACGTGTTAACCCTGCTGAATCAGCACCTTCAAGCAGAGATCAAACAACGAGGGATTGCTGCCGTAAAAGGCAACGAAGGGCGCCGGCACAAACCGCCCTCGTGGCAGACCTTGGAGGAACTGGACGCCTGCTTGCGCGGGGAGCCTGGTGACAGCGAGCGCTGGCGCAACGCTCGGAACCTCGTCAGTCGCTACGCGCATCTCTGGCCGCGCTGGTATCTGTCCGATGGAGATCCCGACGTGTGGGCACGTCCCGATGCCCAAGGGTTCTTGCAAACGCACCAAGGCGAAGGCGCTACTTAACTACTTTGGAAGTTATTGGCCGGGCGACAGCCTAAAAAGGGGCGCTATTTAGATAGGCGATGCACAACCCATCGCTTCCAACGCAAAGCCCGACCGATCCATCAAACCTCTTCCCGCTTGACGACTACATTAAAGGGCGCGGCCTGACCCGTCACAGCGGCTGGCGCTACCGCAAGCTCGGCATCATCAAAACGGTCAACATCTTCGGCCGTCTGTACATCACCCGCGAGGAAATCGCGCGCTTCGAGGCGCGGGCCATCGCCGGCGACTTCCACAAGGAAGCGAAAACCCCTGCTCGTCGGGAACTCGCGGCGGCCTAAGCAAAGAGCCGCCAACCTTGCGGCCGACGGCTCCTGCGGAACTTTCTCTCGCCCTTAGACAGCGAGCAGAGTATCGCAGTAAAAACCGGGACGCAAGCAGGGAAGGCGGCAGACCTTCCATGAATCCTTCTAACGTACCTGCGGCCACCGCGCATCGCCGACGCATTCGGTCCGTCTCGCAACACTCCTTGGTCAAGATCGGCCGCAATGTGTCGTTGCTGCTCGACGCCGCCAACGAGGCAGAAAACAACGCCGTGCGTGGTGAGATAGAATTCTTGCAACTCAATCTGAAGAACTGCGGTGCGCTCGCCCATCAGATCGAGGTTCTCAGCAAACGTCTGCGTCAGCTGATCGCCACGGCCGAAAAGGGGGCGCGCCCATGAGCGTGTCCCGCTTGCTGCCGCCGGAGATCATCCGGCAGGTGGCCGATGCGAACCTCATCGAGGAAGTCATCGGCGCGGACCTGCCGCTCAGGAAGACCGGCGCCGTGCTGACCGGCTTGTGCCCCTTCCACCAGGAGCGGTCGCCGTCGTTCACCGTCACGCCGTCCCGTCAGCGGTACAAGTGCTTCGGCTGCGGCGCGGGCGGCGACGTGTTCGCCTACTGCATGGCACGCCAGGGTGTCGGCTTCCTTCCAGCGGCGCACTTCCTCGCCCAGCGCGGCGGCATTCACCTGGAGGCTCTCGACGCGGCGGCAACGCGGCCAACAAACCTCGCGCCCCGTGCAAAGATGCCCGTCAGACGCGAAGAGCCCGTCAAGGCGTTGCTGCTGCCGTCCGACCTGCGGGCGGCCGCGGGCGCGGCGTTGCAGGCGGTGGCAGCCCGACGCGCGCTGTCGGCGGCCGGGTTGGAGCTGGCGAGTGCGCGGGGTCTGTTCTGGACCGGTACAGGTAGGACCCGGCCCGCCTGGATCGTCACCGCCCAGCGGCGCGCCCACGCGCAGGCGCGACGGGTGGACGGTCGCTCGTGGGAGCACATCGGCGGCAAGAAGGCGTGGACCTTGCCCGGCAGCCGTGCGGCGTGGCCCATCGGGGCCGCCGAGGCGGACGGCTTCCCCTGCGTGGCGCTCGTCGAAGGCGGGCCGGACCTTCTGGCCGCACACTACTTCATCGTCGCCGAAGACCGCGAGGCGGACACCGCGGCCATCGCCATGCTGGGAGCCGCCAACGTGATCCCGGAGGACGCGCTGCTGCTCCTGGCGAACAAGCGGGTGCGGCTGTTCCCGCACTTGGACGCGGCCGGACGCGAGGCGGCGGTCCGCTGGACTCGGCAACTGGAGCGCGTCGGCTGCGAGGTGGATGCGTTCGCCTTCGAGGGCCTGCGGCGGGGCGACGGCGGGGCAGTGGAGGATCTGAACGACCTGGCCATGATCGACGCCGATGACTTCGAGCAGGAGCGAGCGGAACTCATGGAGGTGCTGCCGCGATGAAGACGAGGCTCGACGGCAAAACGAACGGTCGCGTGTTCCACCCCCACAGCGTGGATGCTCCGGCGAGCGGCGCGGGAACTTTGCCCGCCCGTGAGAAGCTGCCGGCCATTGAGGACGCGGCGGACCTCTTGGCCGACACTTTCGACGTGCCGGCGGAGGTGATCGGAGGCTTGCTGCACCAGGGGGCCAAGATGGTGGTGGGTGGTGGCTCCAAGTCGTTCAAGACCTGGATGCTCACCGACATGGCCCTCAGTGTGGCGACCGGGGCCGATTGGTTGGGCTTCATCACCATTCCAGGCCGGGTGCTCTACATCAATCTGGAGATCCAGCGCGGCTTTTTCCGCAACCGTCTGGCCGAGATCAGTCAGGCCAGGGGCATCGGCGTGACGGCGGGTCTGCTCGACGTGTGGAACCTGCGCGGCTGCGCGGCCGACCTGTCGCTGCTGATCGGTGAAATCCTTGAACGGGTCGGTCAGCACTACACGCTCATCATCATCGATCCGATCTACAAGGCACTCGGCGCTCGCGATGAAAACAAGGCGGGCGACATCGGCTCGCTGCTCAATGAGTTGGAGCGATTGGCCGTGAAGTCCAGCGCGGCGGTGGTCTTCGGCGCGCATTTTTCCAAAGGCAACCAAGCGGCGAAGGAGAGCATCGACCGCATCGGCGGCAGCGGCGTTTTCGCCCGCGATCCAGACACCATCCTGGTGCTTACCCGACACGAGGAAGACGGAGCGTTCACCGTCGAGAGCACGCTGCGTAATCATCCTCCCGTCGAGTCGTTCGTGGTGCGCTGGCAGTTCCCGCTCATGCAGCGCGACGGCAGCCTTGACCCAACGAAGCTCAAGCAGGTGCAGGGCCGGCCAAAGGTGCACGATGCCGAGCAGTTGCTCGACGTTCTCAGCGACGACGAAATGACCTACGGCGAATGGCTGGCAGCAGCCAAGGAACACGCCGGCATGGGAAAAGCCACCTTCACCGATCTGAAGAACATCCTCTTCAAGAATGGGCAAGTCGCACAGTCAAAACTCACCCGCAAATACTACAAGGTCGGAAAGGTCGGAAAGTAGTTTTCGACCTTCTGGACCAGGAACAGGTCGGAAAGGTCGGAATCCCTTTAGGGATACCGACCTACCGAACCGGCCAAAAACCACCAACCCAAAAACAGGCAACATGGAACGTCCCACCATCGACAACACCCAAGCCGTCTTCCAAGCCGGCGACACCATCAGCACCTATCTCTCCCAAGCCGTCGAAATGATTGATCGCCGATTTGGCAAGGGCTACGCCGCCGAACATCCCGCGCTGGTGGCGGAGTGCATCCACTCGCAGGCGCTCGACTACAACAGCACGGCGCTGACTGCGGCCCTCTACCAGTTGGCCGATGGCATCCAAGCCCGTGAGCCTTTCTTTGCGGAAGCGGACTGAATGACAATCCTCGTGGACACCCGTGAACCGCACGGCCCGGACGGTCTGCTGCACCCGTGGCAAGCCTACTGGCCCGCCGACGTGCGCGTGGTGCGCGGCACTCTGCCGACCGGGGACGTGGCGTTGGCCGCTCTGCCCGATGCTGCGGTCGTCGAGCGCAAGACCGTTGGCGACTTCCTGGCTGCCGTGGGACGCGAGCGCAAGCGGTTCGACTTGGAACTGAAGCGGGCGCGCTATCTAGGCAGCTTTTGCATCCTCGTCGAGGGCACCTTCGCCGACGTGCTCGCCGCCAACCATGCGCGCGGCCAGCTCTCGGAAGCTGCCATCGTTGGCACCGTCGCTAGTTGGACCCGCAAGGGCGCGCCCGTGCTCTTCGCCGGCACAGTGCGCGCGGCGGCGGACCTCGCCTACCGCTTCCTGGCCGGCCAGATCAAGGAAGTAGACCGCGCCGCCCGCGCCATCGCCCGCACCGAGCGTGCCGTCGCTAAAGACGCCGCCAGCATCGTCCCCGCCTGATCTCACCTCAACCAACTAACCAACTATGCCAGACGACGCCGGATTTAACATCCCGATCCAGAGCAGCTTTTCACCTGAAGGCACTGATGCTGCCGCGGCCGGCCTCAACAAAGTTGCCGCTGCTGGCCAAGCGGCCGACAAGCCCGTGGAGGCACCCGTCAGCGCCCCGGGCGCGGAAGCCGTCAGCGGGAAGCTCCACGAGTTGACCGGAGAGGCCGACGAGTTCATCAAGGTGCTCAAAGCGGGTGCCACCCTAGAGGTTGGCGCCAAGCTGGCGGAGGGCATCTTGGAAGTCGGCGGCGCGCTCAAGGAAGCGGTGCAAGAGGGAATCCGGTACAACCAAGAATTAGAAACCCTCGGCATCGGCTTGGCTGCCGCGCTCAAGCAATCCGAACCCGAGAAGTACGACTCCTTCAACGACGCGCTGAAGACCAGCGGCGAGCTGCTCGACGTGGTCAAGGCGAAGGCGCTGGAACTCAACGTGAGCACCACGGGGCTCGCGCACACGTTGCAGGTGACCATGCTCGCGCTTTCAGAAGGCGGCATCAAGGACCTCAACGCGCAGGTGGAAACGACGGGCTTGCTCATGCAGGCGGCGGCAGCCAAGGGCGTCCAAGGGTTTCAAGCCGTCCGCGACATCATCGACATCCTCAACGGGCAGGCGACCCGGGTGCCGCTGGCCAAAGAGTTGGGTCTGACCAACGAGGACATCGCCCAGGCCAAGCAGACGGGCACCCTCGCCGAGTACATCACCGGCAAGCTGGGTGCGTACCGAGACGCGGCGGTGGCGGTAGGTGACTCGCTCGCCGGCCTCGAACAGCGGTTCGAGAACCTCACAGATGCGCTCAAGGGTGAGGTGACGGCACCGGTGTTTGACGCGCTCAAGGATGGTCTGCGCGAGTTGGACGACTCGCTCTCGAAACCCGACGTGGCGGATGGGCTGCGTGCCATCGGCTTTGAAGTGGCCGGCCTCGTGCACACCGGCGCGGACCTGCTCAACTTCGCCGTGCAAAACGCCGGCGCGCTTTCCGTGCTCGCCCAGGGCACGGCGGCGTGGGGCGCGGCGGTCGCCGCCGTCAAGATCAAGGACCTCGTGCTCGGGCTGGCAGCCAAGGTGCTGCGCACGCGTGAAGACGCAACAGCCACCGCAGAAGACACCGTCGCCACGGAGGCGAACACCCGCGCCAAGCTCGCCAACGCGGAGGCCGCCGCAGCACAGGGCAAGGCCGGTGGGGCAGGTGCGGCCGGTGCCGGGCTGGGGCTGGCCGGGGCGCTCAACGTGGGGCTCTTGGCGGGCACGGCGCTGGCGGCCGTCATCACCGAGGTCGCCGCCAACATCGACGCGGCCACCGCGCGGGAAAACGCGTTCGGGGCGGCGGTCGAAAAGGCGAACAAGAGCCTCATCGAGCAGGTGCGCAACGCGAAGACCCCGGCCGACCAGGACGCGGCGCGCCTGGCCGCGCAACAACACTTGGTGGATGCCGCCCTGGCACTCTCGCACGCCACCGGCGAGACACGCGAGGGGTTAGAGGCACAGTACCGAACGGCGCTCTTGCTCCTGGAGAACTTCGGCCAGCAGGTGGGTACGGCGCAGAAAGTGACCGAAGCGCAGAAGCTGGCGACGGCCGAGACGCAGAAACAAGTGCAGGTCAACACCGAGTTGGCGCGCGTGCAGGGGCAGGTGGCCGACGCGCAGGCCAAAATGGCAAACATCACCAATCCCGGCGCTCGCGGGCGCGCGCAGGAGGGGCTGGACAACCTCATCCGGCAGCGGGACGAGTTGGAAAAAGCATCGCTTTTGCAGACCGCACTGGTCGGAGCAGCAATCGGCCGCGCCGTCGCCGAAGGCCAGGTCTCGCAGGCGCTCAAAGCCTCCAGCGCGGAACTGGACAAGCAGAGCGAGCAGGACCGCAGCAAGGTGGATCAGGCGCGCGACTATGCCGCCGCGCTCGACGAGGTGACCCGCCGCATCACCCAAGACACGGGTCTGCGCAAAGACGAGGTGGAAGCGATCCACAGCGCGAATGACGCTGAGCAGGCGGGCCTGCGCATCGGCAAGGAAAAGGCCGACGTGCTCGCCGGCTACATCCCCTCGCTCATCGACGCGCGCAACGCCCTCGACAAGGCGAACGACGCCGCGACAAAGGAGCAGAGCAAGCTGGTAGACAAAATCGACGCCGAGAAAGATGGTCTCGGTCAAATTAATCAGCGGCTGGAAGACCAAAGGGCGAAGCTGGCCGACATTGCCACCAAGCGCAAAGACGTGGAAAACGGCACGGTCAGCGTGCGCGACAAGCAGGAGCGGCTCACGCAACTCGCCCAGCAGGAAAAAGACGCACGGGAGAACATCAACCGGCTACTTGACACACAGAAGCAGAAGACGGCCGACCTCGCCGCCGACGAGGCCAAGCGCAAAGCAGCCAACGAGGCCGCTCATCCAGAGGAAACCAAGCGCATCGCGCAGAATCAAGCCTATCTCGATGCGACAAAGCTAACGCCGGATCATCCCGAGCACTCACCGGAGGAGATCGCCGACCGCGCGCGGGCACAACAGTACATCGCACAAGACACAGCCACGCGGGACGGCACGCCGCCACCGCCCGCACCTTCCACGCGCCCAGTCCACGACCTCGCCGACCCGAGCGACCCGTACAACTCCACCTTCCACGACCAGACGCCGAACACGCCGCTCCCGAAGAATTTTGATTCCGGCCCCGGGTTCGATGACGGTGGGGCGGGGAACACCGCCACGGCCGCGAGCAACCTTGATGAAGCCACGGCCAAAGCGAGCGAGGCCGCCGGCAAGCTGGCTGATGCCACGAGCAAACTCTCGCCCGCGCTGGACGACGTGAAGAGCAAGCTCGACGACCACAGCAAAGCGTACCGCGACGGCTTGCAGCGCATCAGCGACGGCCTCACCCAAAACGTGAGTGACCTGGCTGACGTAGTAGATGGCAACACGGCGGAGATCGGCTCCCTCAAGAGCACGATCTTCCAGATGCAGATCCGCTTGAACAACGTAGCCAACATGATGTGACCCGATGCAAAGCACAGAACCCGACTTCACCGATCCCGCTTGGCAGCCTTACCTGACCATGTTAGGGGCGCAGGCGGCCGCCCTCGCGGCGGAACTGCCCGTGCCTGCGGACCTGGAGGCCAGTTGGGAGGCCGTGGTCCAATACGTCGGGGCAATCGCGCCGCAGTTGGCTGCGATCACCCGCCACGTCCGGGCGTTGGAGGCACGCAAAGCCGCCGGCACGTGGACGGACGCCGACGAGGCGCGCAGGGAGCAACTACAGGCGTGGCTGGTCGAGTTGCATGTCAAGCTCGACGCCATGAGGGAGACGCTCGTGGCCGCGGGGATGCGCCACGGGTTGCTCCCACCGCCATGAGCACGCTCGCCATTGATGACCCGCCAGCCGCGCCAGGAGGCCCGCCAGACGACCTTTGCTCTGCGGCGAGGGTGTCCACCGCGGACTGGCGGGCCAAGTGGTTCCTGCGCGGTTTGAGCCCGGCGCGCCGTGCGGCGATCGAGGCTCGGCCCCGGTTCTACTCGATGGCCTGGCTACGGCGGGCCGATGAACCGGACGAGGATGCACTGCCCTGACGTGGTGCCCGTCAGTTCTGCCCGGGCGGGCGCATGCCCCGCAGCAGCCGCTCGTGCGCCGCTTGGATGCTCATCAGTTCGTCGTCACCGAGCACCTGGGGATTGGCGGTCGCGGTCGCCTGCACGTTCACCTGCGCGAGCTTCTCGCGGTACTGCTCGGGATAGTGGCGCTTGAGCAGCAGCTCGAGCAGCCGGTCGCTGTAGGTCACCTCGTAGAGGTAGCCCCAGCCCAGGCCCTGCCCGTCGGCGCCGGTAGCCTCGATCCAGCCGTCCAGCCCTTCGGCCTCTGCCTTGCCCAGCCGCACGGGTTCACCCTTGTAGAGCACGAGCTTGCGTGTGCCGTCGCGAGCGCGCCGGGTGGCTTCCTGCTCCAGGAGCTGCGCGCCGACCTGGCGGGCCGCCTCGTAGGCCGCGGCGAACTCGGCGTTGCGCTGCCGCTCGCGGTAGACCGTCGACGGGTCCACCGGCACGGCGCGGCAGGCGTCCAAGGAACAGGCGCTGTGTTCCAGAGCCGAGAGGAAGGCGGGTTTCCAGTCGAGGCTCACATGCGTGCGTTGGCGTCGTGGCTTCTCGTGCATGGAGAGGAGCGTACCACAGCCGCGGGTTGCCCGGGAAGGGACAAGCTGGTCGTTTCCCGCGTGCCGATGGTACCCGGGGCTGGCGATCTGAGGAGCGTATCGAACGGAGACCGCATGGACCGCCTTGCGCAATCGGCTTTCATGTTGAAGGTAATAGCCGTTTGTCCATCCTCCCAACCCAGATGCCTTCTCGGTTCGTCTCCTCCGGCGGCGTCAGCTTCTGTGCGCGCCCCCATGATCGTCAGCGATTGTCTTCGGTTCGTCTTTGTCCATAACCCCAAGTGCGCTGGCACTGTTTTCCGTGATGCCGTCCGCTTTGCTCATGATTACCCGGCGACTTTCTGGCACATCCAGCCTAGTCCGCGCGACGGCCGTCCGTTGGACTACGCGCATCTCCGCCTTTGGGAGGTAAGAGACCTCTTTCCTGACGTGTACGAGCGGCTGCGTACGCTGACCTCGTTGGTTATCGTGCGAGACCCCATACGCCGGTTTGTCTCCGCGCTGCACCATCATTTCCGCGAGCACTACCAAGGAGTCGGCATCGATGGGCTTGGCACCCACGAGAAAATCTCTTTGTTCCAACGTTTTATCCGCTCGGACCTTGGTTTGGCTCAAGTGCTTGAAGACCCCCGCTATGTGCACTTCAGCTTACAGAAATGGTTCTGTGCGTTAGGAGACGAGCGCGTGGTCGAGCATGTGCTGCATTTTGAGGATCAACCGCTGGCAGCAGCAAGCCGCCTCATCGGCCAAGGATTGTCAACGGATCATTGGCGCCACGAGAACCACGTCGACAAAGCCTTGCTGGACGATCCGCTGTTGAGCGGGTTTGCGAACGACTTCTACGCCGAGGATCACGCGTTCTTCTCTACCCTGGCCCGGCGATCCGTGTCCGGCGATCAAGGGCCCCGAGCCGATGCGGTCCAACTTCGATGAGAACCAAATGGACGAAAGCCAAGCCATGTGCGGTCTGCGGGTTTAGCAGCCCGGACCGGGCGGACGCGGTGGTCATGGCCACCTGCCACGCGCCCGCGTGGTTTTTCATCGCGGGTTAGCCGGCTAAGGCTGGATACCACGTGCTGGTGGTGTTCCGCACGCTGCTCATTTAATGGCCGCGCCTCAGTTTTCTCCACGACGCGCGGTTTTTCTCGAAACTTCCAGGCAGAAATCGCGGAGAACTCCAGTGAGCAACGGACCACCCCGCGCTGGCCGCACAGCGGCTTGGACCGGGTCGGCTGCTGCCACCTACCCTCTACTTGCCGTCACTTGACTCCAGAACACTTGATCCCATGAAAAAACTTGCTCTTTCCTGCTTGGCTGTTTTGTGCCTGCTGTCTGCCGCGCCCGGTCGCGCGCACGCCAGTTTCACTTTCACCCTTACCCAGGTCAGTGGCAACGTGGTGGTCGATGGCAGCGGCACGATCAACACCAGCGCCTTGACGAGCTTTAACAGCGGCACCTACAAGGCCTTTCTTGGACCCGACCAAGCAGGTCTCTATGGCGGTCCGACGACTGTCACGAACTTCGCCCTCTACTACGGGGCGTCCGGGACCGCGAACTTCGGCTCCGGCGGCACGACGTTCGCAAGTACAGGCAACGGCAGCTTCGTGGGAGTCGATCAGGGAGCGTATATTATCGTGCCTCAGGGCTACGTCTCCGGCGCTTCTCTGAGCGACACAGACACGTACACTGGCGCGACCTTGGCGAGCCTCGGTTTCACCCCGGGCACCTACACCTACACCTGGGGCACGGGAGCCAACGCTGACTCGTTGACGGTCATCGGCGTTGCGCCCGAACCGTCCACCTGGGCCATTCTCGGCTTGGGTGTGGTGGGGGCGGGTGCCGTGGCCTTGCGCCGGCAGCGCGCGCCTTGATCCCGTGACCGCCCCACCGATGGACCCACTCCCGCTTCCCGAAGGCTACACGCTGCTGGAAGCGGTCGAGCGTTGCCTGCTGGCAGCCGAAGGCTACCGTGAGCTTGGACTCTTCGATGAGGCCCAGCGCGAACTGGACGGACACGGCGCGGGTACCCGGGCGCAGTGGCACGCCATGTCCGCGGCCGAACGCGAGCTGAGAACGCGCTGGGCGGCCGAGCGGATGCCGTCGCTGGAGAAGGTGTTCGGAGCGGGCAGCGCATCCACGCCATGAACACCGTGGCACCGCTGAGGCCATCTTCTGCGCGAACCTATCGACTTAGGGCCGGCGCTGTCTGCCGAACGGGCACCCTGCACTGGCAACGTCACCCGGCGATCCGCGCTGCCAGTGCCTGTGTGGCCGCACTTTGCGAGTTAGGCTCCAACAGGGCCAGAAACCACCGCTCGGCGCCGTCCTCAAACCACGCTTGCAGGCCGCCTGGGTGCAGACGGGCCAGCGCCTGCCGCCAAAGCAGAAACTCCGTCAGCAGCTCGGGCGTGGGCGCGGGCGGTCGCTGCATGGCCTCTGTAGACCAGCGGTGCCGCCGCGGCGTTCACTTGCCAGGAGCGTCGTTCGTTGTCGCGGCGGACATAGCGGAAACCGCTCGCGTGTACGCCAAGCGCGCCCAGCTTGGCCAGGAAGCCATCCGGCACGCGACGGAGATCAAGCTCCGGGCGGAGAGGAAGGCGGGCGAGATCCTGGCGGCCACGCCGAAGAATGAGGGGCGCGCTGGCGCTGGCCGTCCCCCGTTAGGCAGTACCGAACAGGAACCGCCTAAAGACAGCACTCCCACTCTCGCCGATCTCGGCGTCACTAAGAAGGAAAGCAGCCGCTATCAGAAACTGGCTGCTTTACCCGCGCCCGTATGGTTCTTCGTGATAGGCTGATCTTGCCTGCCGCCACGTGCCGCCCGTGTTCCGCACGCTGCTGGCCTGAGGGAAAGTGTGCTATGTTCCTCTGTGCCTGCTATTCAGTATCGTGCGTCTGGCTTGTTCAACAGCGCAAAGCTTTTAGTCTTTGCGTGGGCGGAGTCAGTCAGAGGCGTCGCCAAGAAAGTTAATTGGAGCATTCTCGTTGGCGCAACTGGCGTTTTACTCAGCGCCTTGGCTGGACTTGCCGGCGGGGTCACGATGCTGACTGCTTCGGCCGGCGTTTCCGTGATTGCAGCTTGGTGGGTTGCCCTGATGGAGGGTAAATCCAAGGATGCGCTGGTTAAGCAGTTGAAGACACAGTTGCGCAACCTCGAAGTGCCGCGCTCATCCCGGTTGTTCGATGGTCCGTTCGAACAGCTTCTGCGACAAGGACCGCCGGGCAAGGCGAATGTCTGGTATCCTCCGAACGATGCGGAAGCTCACTCGTTCGCCTCGTCGCTGACGATGATCATGAGATCGTGTGGGTGGCAAGTTCCTGATTTTCCGCGGCCAATCCCGCCTAACATGCTCACGGGGAAAATAGTCGCGCCAAGTGACCCGCTTTTTCCTCTCCTTTCCCACTTCAACGATTTTCCTGCAGAAGTCCGCGCCGGCGGGATGTCCGGTCAAGATGTTAGCGTTGAGGGGAGCTTCCAAGACCTTGAATGCCCGACTCCCCCCGCTCGGCCGATTGATATCCTCGCGGAAGCCTTGTACGGAGCTGGGTTTCGGCGGGCGCGTGGAGCGAATCAAATTCATCCACCTGGGTGTTTGAGTGTGATCGTGTGTCAAAAGCAGTGAAGACCTACCAGTTGATTACCCATCCGAAGAGCCTCAACCGCGGGCTTGAGGTGGAGGACGATGCCCGCAGCGGTGCACCGTTGATGGTGGACATGGTGCCCGCCCTGCTCTCGCCGGAGGAACTCGACGCCAGGAAGCGCCAGATTGCCAGTCGCATCTTGGAGAGCTTCCACGGTCGCGCCTTCGTGGACGACCTTCTTCACCACGAGCTTTTTCGGCGGTTTTGGGACGGTGGGGAAAAGTTGACGGATCGCCAAGTGATCGCCGCGCTCGGCATTCCTGCCCGCGTCTGACGCCGATCAGCTAGTCCGCCTTGCCGGCATCCAGGCGATGGTCAACACGGCGCCCAGGATCAGGATTGCCGCCAGTAGCCAGTCTGCCACGGCGAGAGGATGGAGCAGACTCGCCGGTGCGTCGAGTGTCCCTGCCTCACCCACCGTCGTCACCGCGGCGTTCACTGCCAAGCACCGGCCAACCGTCGTGCGTTTCTCAGTAAGCTTCTTAGTAGTTGGTGATGGAACGGATGAAGTGAAAGGCATCCATGGCAGTAAGGATGTTGCGGGGACTAAGCCGTTCGTGGGATCATTTGCAAGCGTAGTGGGCCAGACTTACGCTCCTCACCATGACCAAAGAATCTAAAGTTCAAGCCATCGGTAAAGTGATGAATGATCTCAAGGACAACGAAGAGGCGCTTGCCATGACGGCGAGTTCCTCGCAAATCTTCAACGAAGCTGTCCAAATTGCTTTGAAGGAAGTTACAACTAAGAAGTTGGTCGCTATCTTCGAGCAGCGCAATGGCCCCGGCGCACGGATGGTGCCAGTAGCCGGTCTTTAAGTGCCATTTGTAGGATTGAGCAAGTGGCGAAGGGCTCGGGCCGGACCTGCGGCCGGTCAGCTAGGAGTTCTGCGGTGGGTCGATTTTTACCTCCCCTTTCGATCCCGCCGCGGAAACGAATAGTTCACGAACCCGCTCGATTGGAAGTAACAAGAACACCACGAGGAAAAAGAGAAAAACGAGGGAGCCCCCTCCGCGATCAATGACATCTAAGCCGCGCATCGCCCAGACTGTCACTGCTGCCAAGACCACGTACACAATCCGCGCGCGGAACGCGAACTTACGTTCCCATTGGTCCTGAGTGGCTTGCGCCGCCAACTCGATTTTTGCCGCCTCGATTTTAGCGCCCATCAGATCTTGATCAATCCGGTTGAGTACGAGCTGGATACTACCCGGTGCATCAGCCACCAACAAGTTAGCGGCGGACTCAAGCACGAGAGCCCGCTCAATGTGTTGATGGATCACATCTATTTCAGCGGGTTTCGCCAAGTAATCACAAGCGCCAGCTCGTACACAGCGCACAACCGTTTCGATCTCACTGTTTCCAGACAAAACGATGACTCGTGTTCTAATCTCTTCCCGTCTCAACTGTTCAAGAACATCGTAGCCAGAGACCACAGGCATTTCGAGGTCCAGCAAAATGAGGTCCGGTTTTGCTTTCCGTATTTGCTTTATTCCTTCAGCCCCGCCGCTCGCGGTCAAAATGTCAGCGTCTATCCGTCTGCCAAGTAGCGAGCTCAGGCCGGTTCGTGTGTTCTCGTGATCATCAATCATCAAGATGCATCGGCGTCTCCCACTCATAAGTGGAAGATGTGGTGCGTTTCCTTCTGATTACGAGCATAATCCTACGAAATCAGCCACGCCCCCTCACCCCGCTTTCCGAAGAGCAGGGCGTCGAGGCATGGCAGGCGGCCCTAGTGACCCTTTGCGGCTTGTTTTTTGGCGAGTTTTTGTTCCATCTCCTGCACTGCCGTTTGCGCGAAGGCTCGCGTCATTGCATCACTACTTTGAGGCATAGATTGCATGACGGGTAAACCCTGCTCGGGGTACTCCTCTAAAATCGAGACGAGATCAAGGCGTTGCCCCACGCTCACACTTGGATCGGCAATCACGTTTGCCAAGCGTCGGACGGCCTCATCAGATCGCTCCGGGTACTCTCTCAATCCGGCTCGCAACCGCTGCATCTCTTGCGGGGTCTGGCCGTGCTCAATGAGGTAAATCAAACTGTCGAATTCAGTGGCGGGCCTCTGATGACATGCAACGAGCGGGATCAAGGTAAAGAGGAGCAGGACGCGGAGCATACCCACCCCTGAGCAAGCCACGTGCCCCTCGGGCGGGGTGTCGTCTTGCCCAGCGATACCCGACCTTCACCGTCCGGTCGCTTGGTGATAGCTGTTGACGAAAAACTCGTGCAGCGGCAGGCTGGTCAGCCTATGTCGAAACCATCCGAAACACCGAAAAAGCATGGCGGCGCGCGGCCCAACACGGGAGGGGCGCGGCCGGGCTCTGGCCGACCTGCCAAGGAAGAGGCGGACAAACGCGTACCCTTTCCCTCACGTGTCCATCCGGGCACGCTGGAGGTCTTGGAACAGGACCGCAAGGCGGAGGAAAAGAACATCGGCCAAACCTTGGACCGTTGGGCTCAGGCAAAGAAAAAGCGTCCTTCTTGAAGAAATGCGTTGACGTATTCCTACAAGCAGGTAGTGTGTCCCCGTCAGACAGAACGAAGCCCGGGCAGTGTTACGAGCACCACCCGGGCGGTGAACCAAAAACCAAAACCACGAAGTCAGGAGATCAGTTCGATGAGCACACTACAGAACGTCAGAAGAGTTGTCCACCAGCATCCCGTCACGACCCCCGTCGTGCGCGGCGGCCAAGCCAGCGGCCCCGGCCTCTTCGGCCTCGGCGGCGACAGAAGAAGAGCCCCCGTCGCCACCGTCCGCTTCCAACACGTCCCGGCCGCCCCGCGCCGCTCGCCGCTCCCGCCCACGCGGGTCCGTGGAGCCCTGAGCCCGCACGGCAGCGACGGCCTGACGCCTGCGGCCTACCAGGCCCGTGTGGCCGTTGTCGCGGGTAACTGGTTCGCTCGTGCTGCCGCCGAGAGCGCCCGGCGCGAGGAGCACGAGTGGCGCGAACTGGCCGATCTGGCCGCGCAGCCCGAGTGGGACCGTGCCGCCCTGCGCGGCAGCGCCGGCTCAGTGGAAGCCACCTTGGCCGAGGAGGGCAACTAAACCATGAAGAGCAACCCCAGCGGTCTCATCGTGCAGTTGGACGGCAAAGCCAGCCGCCTCCTTCGCCGGTACATGCGGGGCGGACGCTTCGGAGCGGTGCTTAGCCAAGCGGACCCGCGCGACGTGGCGAGCGCCGCCATGGTCTTCTTCCTCACGGAGACAGACCGCCCTACCTGTGTCGAACTGGACCTTGCCACCAAGCGGCGCGTGCGAAAGGAGGCGCGTTGAGCATGAAGTCTACTCCCTTCACCCCTGTCGACCTGCCCGAGACCATCGGCACACCCGTGCCTGCGGTGAAGCTCTCGGACGCGTTCCACGCCCTGGCCGCCCGGTGGGGCATCCCGGTCGAGACCCTGGCCTCCTACGTATGCGAGCAGTACGGCAACGAGCATGCGGATGCTCCGGGCGTCATCTTGCGGGTAAACACCGGCGCCGTGGTACCCACCGAACAGAAGTTCGCCTTCGAGTGGGCGGACTAAAAACCACCAACCACCGCGCGCCGGTCCGATCCCGGCCGCGCGGGCTCCTGCCTTTCGCTTGCCCACAGCCCATGACGTACCTTGATCGCGTCAACTTCTTCTGGTCGGTCCACGAGGCCCACCCGTTCCAGCCCACCGGGATTGCGCTGCACTTTTACCTGCTAAAGGTCGCCAACGCCCGCTTCTGGAAAGGTCCCTACCGTGTCCCCTCCAGCCAGATCTGCGGCGCGCTCCAGATCGACAAGAAGACGCTCCAGCGCGCTAGGAACGCGCTCAAGCAGGCCGGCGTGCTCGACTTTGCCAACGGCAAGGCCGACCACTCGCCCACCGCGTACACGTTCCTCTCGCCCGCCGAGCGCGCGGCCCTGCTGACCACCGGGGGCAAAAGAGGGGGAACCGTTCCCCCAGTTGGTGCTGCTACTGGGGGAGTAGATCCCCTAGTAACGCCCCCAGAGACGCCACCAGTAACGCCCCCAGTGGCGCCCCCAGTTCGGGGGACCATAGGGGGAGAAGAAGACAAAGACAAAGACCAAGACCCAAGCAACAAACAGACACCGCAGACGAGCCCGGACTTGGCGCAGGTCCTGGCCGAGGCCGAGCGCATCGGCTGTTCGCCGCAAGAGGCCACGCGCTTCTGGCACCACTTCAACGCGGTGGGCTGGCGCACCAAAAACGACCAGCCCATCACCCGCTGGCCCTCCAAGCTCGCCGTGTGGTGGGCCGACAGCCCGCCCGGCCCTCAACCACAGAGAACCCATGAACACTCTCACGCTCGCCGTCACGGCAAACAACCTATCCCCGTCATCCGCGGCTGGCCTGCCCGGGCCGTCTGCTGAAACGCCTTGCCGCGAGTGTGGTGCAACGATCCGCTTCGAGCGCCCGCCGGGCAGGCTGACCGCGTGGCTGGTGCCGCGGTTCTGCCTAGCCTGCGAGCCGCTCGTGCAAGCGCGCTGGGCCGCCGAGGAACGGGAACGCCAGGAGCAAGAGGCGCGGGAGCAGCGCCAGCGGCGCGCGGAGGATTGGCTGCGGCTTTGCCCAGCCGTTTACCGCCGACCGGATGATGGTCGGCTGCCGGCGGAACTCGCTGCCGCCGTCGCCGCATGGCGGTACGGCCCGCGGGGGCTGGCCTTCTGCGGCCAGGAGTCGGGCCTGGGTAAGACGTGGGCCATGTTCCGGCTGCTTGAGCGCCTCTTCGTCGAGGAAGGCCACCGCGCCGTGTACCTGACCGCCACCGAGTTCTCGCACCGGGTCAGCCGGCTCTCCGGTGAAAAGATGGCGCAACTCGACGAGTTCATCGGCGGGCTGTGCCGGGTGCCGGTGTTGTTCTTGGACGACGTGGGCAAGGGGCGGCTGACCGACCGGGTGGAAGCGGAGTTTTATCACGTGGTCGAAGAGCGCACCAAGCACGAGCGGCCGATCTTGTGGACGGCCAACGTGGGCGGGGGCGAGCTGGCGGCGCTGCTGAGCGAGGAGCGTGGCGTGCCCATCGTGCGACGACTCGGAGAGTACTGCCAGGTCGTCCAGCTCTGACCCGGGAAAGTCCATTGTTGGCGCGGCTACTGCTTGTGTTCAGCGAAGGCTCTTCTCGAACGATGCAACGTCTTCTCCTTTGGCTAAGAAAACTGACCGGCGTTCTGCTGGTTGCTGCCGGCCTTTTGGTTGGTGTGGTGGGGATCTGCTGGACCCTGGTTTTCGCGTGGCTGTGGTTCAAAGGGGAACACCTTGGCCCGGGCGAGCACCGCGGCTGGCTGGCGTGCGCGGGTGCCGGCGTGGCAGGAAGTCTGGTGCTTTGGGCGGGCGCAGCGCTGCTGCGCTCAGCCGGGGCGGGGCCGACCCAGGACGGATCGTTCCGTTTGCGTCAGACCGGGCCGCAACGCCGAGGCTCCGTCAACGCAGGGTTGGGATACACGCTCATCTATTTGTTCTTGGCGGCAGAGTTCTGCGGCGTCTTCGTACCGGGGGATGGACCGACCCGGCTTCGACACGCGCTACAAGGAATGGCCGCGGTCTACCTGGGTCTTCATGCCCTTGTCCTGCTGCACGAACTTGGCCATCTTAGTTTAGCCGCCCTGTTCGGGATGGATCTACAGAAGCTGCAGGTTGGCACCGGTCCGTTGCTGTTCAAGGGCCATCTCGGCGGCTTACGGCTGGAGTGGCGCTTGTGGCTCGGTGGCGGCCTGGTAATGACGGCCGACGATCGGGAGGCTGGTTGGCGGTGGCGGCATTGGTTTTACGTGGCTGGTGGTCCCGTTGCCACGGCCGGGGGCTGCCTGGCGCTGGCCTGGTGGATAGAGCAAAGGCACCTGGGCGTGCCCTGGCTCAGCCATTCCAACGGAGTCACCGACATGGTGGCCATGTATTTGTGTGCCCTCTCGGCGTTGTTCTGGCTGCTGTCCATGATCCCTAGGAGCAAGGCGCGCGTTGGTACCGTGCGCACGCACAACGACGGCTACCAGCTTTTGCATAGCCCACGCTACCGTCCAGAAACGGTGCGCGGTGTGATCATCCTGACCTGCGTCCGCCGCATCGAGATGCTCTGGGAAGACGGCCACCGTGAGCTTGCTTGGACGCGCGTCCGCAAGCTCTTGGCCCAGTATCCGTCAGAAGCATTCCTCTCGGTCACAGAAGGATATTTCCTCGCTGAGCAGGGAGACTACGCAGAAGCAGCCACGAGCTACGGACGGTGGCTTGATGCGGGCATCGTGTCGGAACCAGCGCGCCAGCAGGTGATCGCGCAACGCTTCAGCGCGCTCGCACGTGCCAACGAACTGGAAGCAGCACGGCGGTGTGCCGAAGAAGCATTGCGCGCCGTGTCGCCCGAGTACCGCGGCGGCCAGCTTGATGCTCTGGCGACCGAGGTGCTCAAGTGCGAGCTGCACGCCTTTCTGCCGGAAGCAGACACTTGGTCCCAAGAAGCGTTGGCGTCAGCGCCGGAGACCATCACCCTCAAAGGCACACGGGGATCCGTGCTCGTGGAACTCGGACGCTCGGCGGAAGGGGAAGCGCTGCTGCAGGAGGTCTGGGCCACTTCAGGAAGCGAGGTTGATGCGGCCATCAGCGCCTTCTATCTAGGAGTTGCAGCTAAACACAGAGGCGACTATCGAGAAAGCTCTCGTTGGTTGCGGCGCTCGAAGAGCTTCGCACCGTTGGTGGGAAAGTGGGTCTCTCACCGAATCGCCAAGGAGTCGAGCGATGGTCCGATCAAGCAACAAGTCAGCATTGGGCCCACCGATTTGCCTAAACATGCAGCTTGAGTTCCTGGCCTCGGCCAGTCGCCTGGCGGAGGTGCGCGCCACCCTGGCCCGTGCGCGCAACCAGCGCCGCCCCCGCCAGCCAAAGGAGGGCGCTTGAAGGCGGGTGTGCGCTTGCAGGTGGGTGACAAGGTGGTGCTCCACCTCTACTACCTGCCATGATCCCCGCTAACCGCCGCAAGGTCCAGGCCAAGCTCGACGCCATCAAGCAAGGCATGCCGCGGCAGTGGCTGACTGGTCTTCCCAGCCCGGCAACGGACAAAGCTGGGGAGATTTGCGTAGCCGCACGCAAAAAGGAAGCTGGCGGGAAACAAGTCGGTGGCGCATGTGGATGCGGGGCCACAACAGATCAGCGCCGAGAAGAGACATGCGCGGGCACACCGTGGTTGTTGTTGCGAAACTGACCCAACGTGATAGAATTTGCTTGCCACCGATGTTTGCCACCGCATACCCTCCGTCACCGAGTGCCAAATCGCGTTTCATGCGTGATTTTCTCAGCGGCCACCTATGGTGTAGCTGACCGCCAAGCTCCACCATCGGTGGTGCTGTTCGTCGAAATCTGGTACGCCAGCTCTGTGTGGCGAACTGTGCACGGCGACTGCTCTACAAACCTACCTACCTAATTTTCTTCCCCCAGAACAAGACACCACATACGAATCAAAGGTCCTATGCCCGCACTCGCTTCTCTCGAATCCATCAAGGCAACCATTCCGACGCTCAGCGCAGAAGATCGGCGAGAAATTATGCAGAACCTTGACGCCGGCACATTTGGAGATGAACTGCGCCTTGCCCTATCGCGTGGTCAGTTCGACCAGCTTGAGGCCGAGGCAATCGCCGAATATGAACGGGGCGAATCTCTTGACCGTTTCTGCTAACCCAGATATGGTCCGACCGTGGTCACGGTCAAGTACGCTACTAAGTTCAAAGCCATCTACGAAAAACTGCTGCTGGATGTCCAGCAGCGGTTTCTTGTTGTAGACGCATCTGTAATCCGAGGCGATCTCAGTCGGCTCCGCCCGCAACCGTTCGATCGCTACGTTGCATACTTAGATGCAGATCATGCAGCTTACGGCAAGTTGCTCCCGAAAAAGCCGAGGCCGGACGCAGCACCAGACGCACCACCGGAGTTCGTCTTTCTGTGGATTTTCATCGGCAGCAAAAAAGACGTACCCGTTATTTTGTAGGGCATCTGCACCGTTGCCACCGCCACCGACAATGCTTGGGTGCGGTTGAGCCGATCGGCGAGAACGGCGCGGCGCCCGTCGGCCACGCGCAATTTCCTTTACCCAGGGAACTGGTCTTGCTTCTTATAAGGACTGGTCACCCCGGCGAACCAGTTGCAACCGGCCGCGTCTGGGGCGACGATGAGATGTCAGCATTATGAGCACGAGCGCCCTTCCCACCTTGAAACAGCTTGCCGAGCAAGTGGCCGTCAAAGCCGGTATCTGGGGGCAAATTCCGGTTCCCCTGGAGCGTGTTGCCGACAGCCTGCGCCTAGTTATTTTCGCCGTGGACGCAGATGCGAACACAGCTGGGGCGATTAGTTACGACGAGCGGATCATCTACATTAACAGCAACGACCCACCTCAGCGGCAGCGATTCACGCTCGCCCACGAACTGGGCCACGCCGTTTTGCACGAGGGCGAGAACGTGGTGGATTACCGCCGCAACCTTGATGCCCCTGACGAGCGCAAGGAAGTCGAGGCAAACAAATTCGCTGCGGAATTGCTAATGCCCGAAGACACCTTCCGAGAGGTTTGGCGTACCCGCGCGGCGAACAAAACTCGCGTTGCCGCTTGCTTTGGCGTCTCCGGTGAGGCGGTCGGCTACCGTGCCGCCAACCTCGGGCTGCCCAGCGCCTATTAGTCCGCCGAAGTCTCCCCGATGCCCCCCACCACCGGGCACCCGCCCGAGCCGCCTGACCCTCCCAACAACGAGGAGGCTGTCCAACGGGCAGAGGAGCGAGCTCGGCTTGCGGAAGAGCACGCCCAAGAAGCCGAGGCAACCGCGAGAGTGCACGCCAGGCGGGCGGAAGAAACGGAACGACAGCTCGCCGCGTTGGCCCGATTACGCCGCGTTTCCGCGCGGCCCACGGCTAAAGTCGAACCAGCGGCGGCCAAGGACAAGCACGACGACGACGTGCAGCGTTGGTGGCTGCGCTATGTGGTTGCCACCGTGGTGGTGCTCACGTTTTGGACGGAGCTCATCGGCTTGTACGTGCTCGTGCTTCTGCAGGGATTCGGCGGGTTGGGTTTTCCCTACTTGCGCTCGTACGCCTTCAAGTTGGACCCGTGGCTCATCGGCGTGGTAGTTGTCGGCGTGTTGATCCAGACGATCTGGTGCTTGCAAAATATCGCCGCGCACCTCTTCCCCGAGGGGGAGGGGAAGATGGGGTCGCTGCCTAAGCCACCGGGCGCCAGTGCGGGCAAAACGGAGTAGGGTCGCACTCAGGTGGTCCGCTGTATCCGCCGAAGCAGTTGCACGAGACGAAACGCCATAGCTGCCATGAACATCGGGGAGATTGCTGGAGTCATCGGATCACTGGCGCTACTCACGCCTATGGCGAGGGTCATCAAGGACTGGCACCTAGCCGTGCGAAAAACCCCTAGGACGCCGAAGCCAAACCAGCTGGCTGCCGCTACGGCCCAAAGCGCCGCTTCCCAAGTCCAACCGGCGGCCCAGTCGCGTCGCGGGTTCTGGTTTTGGTTCAGAGTTTTCATGCTGGTGCTAAGGTGCGTCGGGCTGATCTACGCCTATTGGATCTTGGTCTGGTACTTCCTCGCGGGGGTGACGGTCTATTCCACGCGCGATGTCGCCTTGATGATCTTGGCGGGCTGTCTTTTTGTGGTGTGCTCGCGCACCGACGATCCGTCGCCGTAGAAACTCTGGCGGCAGCGGGGGAACGTCCAGCGTACCAGCGGCTGGCGCGGCAACAGCAGCGAAATTTCCTAGGCTAGCGCATCAACGTCGTCGGTGCGTTGGCGACAGTGATCATGAGTCAGAGCGTAATGCGCCTGCGTGATTTGTGCGTCGTTTCCGAACTTGTCGGCGAGCTACGAGAAACGCTTGGGAGGCAACAGTACACCGTGTGCTACGATTTGTGCTACACCGGGCAGCGGGATGAAAAGCAAGGCGAGCCAAGCACTTTCTCACGCAAACCGCTGTTTAGCAACGATAAGCAAGTCTCATCGTGACGTGAAGCAACGTCCTAAAACCGCCGCAGACACAATTTTGAGTCTAGCGCGTCTGCCAATTTCGCCACGCCGGCTTTTTGTTATTCTTGTTTGTCTGGAGCGGTTTGCGCAGGACAACAAGAAACGTCTTCTACGTCTGTACGACGCTTGGTGTCACCGTTCCGCCCTGGGACGGAGAGTAACATGCGTAGCCGTAAGACGGCAGAGTTTCGCGCCGGTGCATGACACCCGCAAGCGTAAATTTGCCGGTTTGTGGCAAAGGATACACGACCCCGGCGGCGCATCAAACGGCCTGGTGTGCCGGGCGAGTTCCTGACTCAGGATCCATTCCTGAACGGGGTGCCTGACATGGACTGCGGCCGTCGTTGGCGAAAGCCATCATCCCCAAGGATGTTCACAAAGGGCAGAGTGTCGCCAAAGGCTACTTGGGTGAGGTCTCGCTGGTGGATGCGAAACGCGCTTCCGGCAAGGTGCTCCTTGAGCGCGGCAACGCGCCGCTGACTCAGCGCACGTCCTTGCGCTCCTCGATGGCGACGCAGCAGAACGCCACCGGCAGCACCGCGCCGCCTTGTGCCTTGGTCGTCCAGGAGATCGCGTTGGCGAGCGTGGAGGCGATGGCGTGGTCCGCGTCGATGCTGTCTACGGGCAGCACAAAATTCTCGCCGCTATCGAGGCCCTTGTTCGGGTCGAGGCGACGGATCGTGACGTTGTACCTGGTCAGCTCAGCCGGTGTGCCGAGCTTGGTGGGAGTGCCGGGCTGCTGGGCGGGTGCGAGGCTGGCGAAGGAGAGGGTTGCGGTGAGAACGGCAAGAGGGAGTTTCATTCCCTTGCACTTCGATGGTCGGAAGGGACGCGGCTTTGTTCTGTGCTTGAACAAATGCTCAGCCCGGAACACTTTTGCAGGAGCGATCCCCGCGGCTCTCCCTCCGAAAGCCCGCACCATGGCGTGTCTCTGCATCGATGTCGGCACCTCCATCATCAAAACGGTGGCGTTTGACGACCGCGGACGTGAACAGATTGTCGAACGTCAGGAAACCAGCGTCCTGCGACCACGGCCTGGCTTTTCCGAATAGGACATGGATGACGTCTGGAACGCGGTCGCGCTGACGATCCGCCGCGTGATGGCCAAACTCGCGGGGCTGGTGAAGTTCCTCTCGCTGACGGCCCGGGGCGACGGTGCGTGGCGAGTGGACCGGGCCGGGCGGCCGACTGGGCCGGCGATCCTGTGGAACGATGCACGGGCGACGGCGGTGGTCGAGCGTTGGCGCGCGGCGGGGACGCTCACGGAGGCATTCCGGCGTGACGAGGCGCAGACTTTTGCGGGGCTGCCCAACGGGATTTTTGCGTGGCTGCGTGAGCACGACCCGGAGCGGCTGGAGCGTTCGCACAAGTCGTTGTGCTGCGGCGGCTGGATTTTCTACAATCTGACCGGCCGGCTCGCCATCGACGAATCCGACGCGGCAGCCCCGTTCTTGGACGGGCGGGCGCGGCGGTATTCGCCTGAACTGCTCAAACTCTACGGCCTGCCGTGGGCAGAACGCCTCTTGCCCAACGTGGTCACCGACGACGAGCGGGTGGGGGAACTGACCTCCGGAATCGCCGCGACGCTGGGTCTGCCACGTGGACTGCACGTGGTGCTCTCGCTCTACGACGTGGCCTCGACGGCCATCGGGATCGGCACAGTCGGCGTAGGATTACCTCGAAATCCGTGACACCTTCGAGCCCGACGCTGGGCGGCACGCGCGCTACCGGGAGGAGTTCAAGCGTTTCCTGACCGTGCGTGGGCACAGTGAACCGATCTGGCAGCGGATGGGCGGTGGCGCGGACTGATTTCCATGGCAACAACTTCCAACGATCTCGCTTGGCTCGGGCTGGACCTCGGCACGCAGAGCGTGCGCGCAATGCTCGTGGCCGGCGACGGCGCGATCCTCGGTGTCGGTTCGCACCGGCTGACCAGCCGCCGCGACGGCGCGACCCACGAGCAGAACCCGGAAGAATGGTGGCAAGCTATCGCTGCGGCGTGCCGGCAGGCGCTAGGTGCGGCACCGGCCGGTGTGTCTGTCGGCGGGATCGCGGTGGATGCGACCTCCGGCACGGTGCTCTTGGTGGACGACAACGGCCGGGCACTCACGCCGGGATTGATGTACGACGACACTCGCGCTACCGCCGAAACCCATCGAGCCAACGAGGCCGGCGCGGCGCACTGGGCCACGCTGGGCTACAACAAGATGTAGCCTCCCTGGGGTCTGCCGAAGCTCCTCTGGCTGCCCTCGCATCACCGCAATCTGCCCGCCGGCGCACGACTGGCGCATCAGAGCGACTTCATCAACCGACGACTGGTCGGCGCGCCCGTCGCCACGGACACCAGCAACACGCTGAAGACCGGTGTAGACCTTGTTCACGAACGCTGGCCGCAAGAGGTGTTCGCCGCATTGGGCATGCCGGAAGCCATCCTGCCGCCGGTAGTGCGGGCGGGGACAAAGCTCGGCGTCGTCGGCCGGGATGCGGCGGAGGAAACGGGTATTCCCGCAGGCACGCCGGTGTTGGCCGGCATGACAGACGGTTGCGCGGCGCAGATGGGTGCGGGCGCGCTGGGGGTGGGCAGTTGGAACATCGTCCTCGGCACGACCCTCGTGCTCAAAGGCGTGACGCCGGACCTCATCAAAGACCCCAGTGGCGTGGTGTACTCGCACCGTTCGCCCGATGGCAACTGGCTGCCCGGCGGCGCTTCGAGCACGGGGGCGGGGGCGGTGTCGAAGGAGTTCCCTGGCGCGGACCTCGACGCGCTCGCCGCGCAGGAGGCCGGACGTGAACCTTCGAGTGTCACCACCTACCCTCTGCACGCGCAGGGAGAGCGTTTTCCCTTCATCGCGCCGCAGGCGGAGGGATTTACCCTTTGTGCAGCGGCAGATGAAGGGGATCGCTACGCAAGAGTATTACAGGGGGTGGCGTTTATCGAGCGACTGTGCTTTGACTACCTGGACATGCTCGGCGCGCCGGTGGACGGCCCGAAGGTTCTCACTGGCGGCGGGGCGGAGAGCCGCTATTGGTGCCAGTTGCGCGCCGATGTGCTTGGCAGCCCGGTCACGCTGCCCGAAAACGCCGAGGCTGCGCTTGGGATGGCCGTGTTGGCGGCCTCCGCTGGGCGGTCTGTCACCGAGGCGGCTGGCGCGATGGTGCGCGTGCGCGAAGTGGTTGACCCGCGCCCGGGTTGCACCGCCGTCTTCCACGAGCCTTATCTGAAGCTGGTGGACGAACTCACGCGACGCGGTTGGTTGCCTGAAGCCGTGGCGCAACACGCCCGCCGGAGGGCTGCACGATAAAGACGCACCTCTTCCTCGTGCGTCACGGTGCGACGGTCTGGCACGCGGAGAACCGCTACGCCGGCGTTACCGATGTAGCCCTCGACGCGAAGGGCCGCCAACAATCCGAGCGCCTTGCTGCTTGGGCACCGACGGCCGGTCTGACGGCGGCATGGGCGTCGCCCCTAACCCGCGCGCGAGAAACAGCCACGCCCGCTGCACAAGCCGCCGGATTGACGCTGCAAACCGACGAACGCCTGCGGGAACTCGACTTTGGCCAGATCGAGGGCAAGACGCTCGCGGAGGCGCGCGAACTTTTCCCCGAGGAAATCATCCGTTTTCTGGCTGATCCGGTGACGCATCCGATGCCCGGCGGCGAGGACCCGCACGCCGCTGCGCGCCGGGGGCAAGCGGCGCTCCGAGACATCGCCGCCGCCAACGTCGGCGGGCGCGTGCTTGTCGTTGTGCATAATACCTTCATCCGCCTCGTGCTCTGCGGCTTTTTGGGTATCCCGCTGCCGACGTACCAGACGGTGTTTCCAGCCGTGCGCAACGGCGCCTTGACCGAACTCGGCATCGACGGTCTAACCGTCTCTCTCTTGCAATACAACGCCTCGCTTTCCTCCTGAAGTCTATGTCTACCCGCATCCTCGTCGCCAACCACGCGCGCTCATGGAGAAGGTCCTCGCCGCCGCGTCCGACCTGCGGCTGGCGGTGATCGCGCGCGGCGGGCCGACCAACGCCAAGGGTCAAGGCTGCCACCGCGCACGGCGTCCTCGTCTGTAACGCCCCAGGCCGCAACGCCACCGCTACGGCCGAACACACACGCTGAGCCTGATCCTCTCCGTCCTGCGCCGCATCCCCGAAACCGATGCCGCCCTGCACCGCGGTGAGTGGCTGGGCAACTACTACAAGTACGACAACAGCGGCCAGGAACTCGAAGGCTCGACCGCCGGGTTAATCGGCTACGGGGCTATCGGCAGTCGGGTCGCGCGGAGGCCGCACGATTTTGGCTGTCATGTGTTGGTCTATGATCCGTACGTGACGGCCGAAGCGTTGGGCGAGGCGGCTGAGAAGGTCGAGTTGCCCGAGTTACTCGCCCACGCGCGGATCGTATCGCTGCACGCTCGCGCCACCGCCGAGAACAAGGGGATGATCGGCGCGAAAGAGTTATCCATGATGCCGAAGGATTCGTGCTCATCAACTGCGCGCGGGGTTCGCTGGTACAATACGACGCCGTGTGCGACGCGCTGGACAGCGGGCATCTGTGGGGAGCCGGGTTCGACGTGTTCCCGGAGGAACCCGTGCCAGCCGACTCGCGCCTGCTGCGCACGCCGCACATCGTCGGTGCAAGCAAGCAGACGGCCGAGAAAGCCGCCAGGATCGCCGCAGAGGAAGTGCGTCGCTACCTAGTCGGCGAGCCGTTACGGAACTGTGCTAACCCGGAGGCAGCGGAACGGCGGAGGCAGTAGTCGGAGGTTGCGAAGCTTTGATTGGTAGCTTGTTCTGAATAGGCCGCCGTGGGTGGCCGGTCCAAAACCGGCTGGTAGGGACGCCTCTCCGAGGCATCCCAAACTTTTCTGCTCAGATAGAAGGTGTCCAGACCCAAGGCCACTCCGCCGCTGTCCGCACCAAGCCCGCACGCACCGGGTTTTTGCGGGATGTAGTCGGCCTCCCGCACCGCATGCTCTTCCGTGCGCGGCCGGTGGTCGTCGTCGAGCTTGGTCGGTTCGAGCACGGGGGCAGAAAAGTTTGAGGTGCCCCGGAGAGGCGTCCCTACCAGCCGGTTTTGGATGCGCCTGGCGGCGCGACAGACTCTCAGGCCGCGCCGCCCAGCGTGTCTGCGAAAGACTTCAGGATCAAGGAGCACGATGTGGCCCCGGCGTCCAGCGTGCCGCGGGAGCGTTCGCCCAGGCGGCTCGCGCGGCCGAGTTTCGCCACGAGGTTGCGCGTGGATTCCTTGCCTTCCTCGGCGGCCCTCGCCATCCGCTGCAAGGCCGTCGTGAAGTCCACGTCTTCCGACAGCGCGGCCTTGTACGACTCCTGCGCGGGCAGGAGCGCGTCCATCATCGTCTTGTCGCCGACCTTCGCGCCGCCAAGGTCATTCATCACATCCACCGCGGCGTCGAGCATCTTGCCGAAGGTTGCTTTGTCGGTCACGTCCTTGCCCTGGCACACGCCGCCCATTTCATTGAAAAACGAACCGTAAAGCGGCCCCATCGCGCCGCCAATCTCGGTCAGCAGCACGTTGCCGAGCATCTCCAGGCCCTCACCGGTGGTAACCTGCTTGTCACCGAGCACCTCGCGCGTGCGCTTAGCTCCTTTGCTCATGTTAATGCCATGGTCGCCGTCGCCGGTCGCCCCGTCGATCTCGGAGAGCATCGCGCCGTTGGATTCGATGGTGTCGATGATGCCGACGAGCACCTTGCGGCCATCGGAGTTGGGAAATGAATCAGCCATGTTCGTTAGGGGAGTTGGGGTTGGGTCAAACCCATGGATACACAGTCGGTTTTGATGAGTTCCTTCAACTCGTCGTCCACCTTCATCAGCGTGATGGTGACGCCCATCATCTCCAGCGAGGTGAAGTAGTTGCCCACGTAAGCGTGGACGACGTTCAGGCCCGCCTCCTTGAGCAGGTCGTGAACTTTGGAGTAGGTGATGTGAAGCTCCATCACCGGCGTGGCACCCAGGCCGGACACCAACGCCACCACTTCGTCGCCCGAGTTGAACGGCAGATCGGGAAGGATTCGCTCGACCATTGACTTGGCGATTTCATCGGCAGACTTGAGGTCATCCACCTCAATGCCCGGCTCGCCGTGGTGGCCGATCCCGACTTCCATCTTGCCCTGCTCAATGTGGAAGTTCGGCTTGCCCGCCGCCGGGATGGTGCAACTCGTCAAACCCACGCCGATGGAGCGGGTGCTGTCGATGGCTTTCTGCGCGACCCGGATCACTTCTTCAAGCGACGCGCCCTGCGCCGCCTTCGCGCCAGCGGCCTTCCACATGAGGATTTCGCCCGCCACGCCGCGGCGCTTTTCGAGCTCGGTCTTGGGGGCAGAGGCCACGTCGTCGTTGGCGATGACGGTTTCCACCTTGATACCCGCCTTGTCGGCCATGCGGCGGGCGAGCTTCACGTTCATGTTGTCGCCCGCGTAGTTGCCATAGAGAACGGCCACGCCCGCGCCACCGTCCGCGGCCTTGATGGCGTCAAAGAAAATTTGCGCCGAGGGCGATGCGAACACTTCACCCACCGCCACCGAGTCGCACAGGTTCTTGCCCACGTAGCCGATGAAGGCCGGGTCGTGTCCACTGCCGCCGCCGGTCACGACGCCGACTTTCCCTTGCTTGGGGGTGCCGACGGCCTTGAGCACGCGGGAGTTGCCGGTCTTCTCGATGATGTGCGGGTACGTCTTGACGAAGCCTTCTAATTGGTCTTCGACGACGCGGAGGGGATCATTGATGATGCGCTGCATAAGTGTTGAGGGGAGGAAGGGGGAGACTAAGGGGAAATCACTTCGTGGCGGCGTGGGTGTAGCGTTTTTCGATAGCCTTCATGCGCTCGACCTTCGCGGTCGAACTGCCACCTTGGAAATTGGAACCCAGCCAGGTATCGACAAGCGACTTCGCCAGTTCCTCGCCGACGACGCGTGCGCCGAGCGCCATGACTTGCGCGTCGTTGCTCTTGCGAGCGCGTTCGGCTGAATACTGGTCGTGGCACACGGCCGCGCGCACACCGGGCACCTTGTTGGCGGTGATGCACATGCCGATGCCTGTGCCGCACATCAGGATGGCGCGTTCGTGCCGGCCGGCGGCGACGGCCTCGGCCACCTCGGCGGCCTTGTCGGGATACAGGGAAGGGCTAGTGTCGTGGACGCCGTAATCTTGCACGGCGATCCCGCGTTTTTCGAGGTGTGCCCGAATGGCTTCCTTGAGGTGATAGGCAGCCTCGTCGCAGCCCAGAGCGATGGATTTCTCAGTATCGGTGTTCATGAAAAAGGACGCGCAGAGCACGATCGTCCGGCAACAGAGAAAAGCAGCGGGGGGAACTCTACGGCGATCCTAACGAACACGTTCCGAGCGACCCACGCCAGACTTTTTTGAGAAAGAGTTCTGGCGTTGAACGAATGTTACGTCCAAGCTGCCCGCAGTCACGAATCAAGACGGCCACGTTGTTCCTCCCCAGCTGACAACTTCCGCCGCCGCTTCGGGTGTCCGCTGACCGCGCCCGGACGGATCGGCTTGTGTGCAGGGACAAGGGATTATCTGCCGCCGTCGCGCCTTCGTCCTCCCCTTTTCCTCGTTCCCCCGACCCTTTGGGGCGCGCCGGGTTCGCGTGGCTATTCTGCCACCGGACCTGAACCGTCCCGATTCCACAGAACCACACCAACCCAGGGCAAAGTTCCCCCCATTAAACCAATGATGCGATTAAAACCCATCCAGGCCGCCGCCGGCATTGTTTCCACGGCGTTGCTCCTCGCCCATGCCCCCACGGCGTCGGCGCAGAGCTTCGACCCGAAACAGGCGTCCGGCACCACCCTCCACGTTGCCCTCAACCAGCATCCGTACGCGGAGGCGATCATCAAGCATCTCCCTGAGTTCAAGGAGATGACCGGCATCGACGTGCAGTACGAGATCACCCCAGAGGAGAACTACTTCGACAAGGTC
>CAXTQD010000014.1:0-31202 GCA_964246175.1 uncultured Chthoniobacterales bacterium
TTCGCCAGCTCCGCAGGATCATGCACGCCGCTGGCCACGACGACAATGCGACCCGTTTTTTATCCACACTTGCTTTGTGCCATGAGCCAAGAAGACGAATACCAGCAAAAGGCGGTTGGGATCGTGCCAGCGGCCACCGGGCGGGCGCTGACCGCGCCCGAGTTCCAGGGGCTGGCCGAGATGCCGGCGGAGTTGGAGTGGTTCGCCAACCTCGACAATCCGCGCACCCGCCGGGCCTACCGGATCGACGTGGCCGACTTCATGGGGTTTGTCGGCATCCAGAAGCCGGAGCAGTTCCGCATCGTCACCCGCGCCCACTTCATCGCGTGGCGGCGTGACCTGGAAGGCAGGGGGCTTTCCGCGCCGACTATCCGCCGTAAGCTTTCGGCCTTGTCTTCGCTGTTCGCCCACCTGTGCGACTCCAACGCCGTCACCCACAATCCCGTGCTCGGCGTCAAGCGGCCACGCTCGGAGGCGGCCGAAGGCAAGACGCCTGCTATTGGTGACGGCCAGGCCCGGGCGCTGTTGGCCGCGCCGCCAGCGAATACGCTCAAAGGCATGCGCGACCGCGCGATCCTGGCGACGTTCCTCTTCCACGGTCTCCGCTGCGACGAGTTGTGCCTGCTGAAGGTGCGCGACCTGCACCTGCGCCGCGGCGTCTTGCACCTCCGTGTGCACGGCAAGGGCAGCAAGACGCGCTACATCCCGGCGCATCCTTCCTCTCTGGAGAAGATCAGCGACTACCTGGAAGCGGCCGGGCACGGCGAGGACCAGAACGGGCCGCTCTTTCGTCCGGAGCGCAACCGCACGGGCGCGGGCAAGCTCGACAAGCGGCTTTCCAGCGGTGCAGTGTATGCGCGGGTGGTCAAACACTATGCGAAGGCGGCTGGTGTGGACGTGCCGGGCTTTTGCACCCACAGCCTGCGCGCGACGGCGGCCACCAACGCGCTCGACCACGAGGCCGACATCGCCAAGGTGCAGGAGTGGCTCGGCCATGCCAACATCGCCACTACCCGCCTCTACGACCGGCGGCGGACAAGGCCCGAGGACAGCCCGACCTTCAAGGTGGCGTACCAACGGACTCAAGCTCAGCGACAGAGGCTGGCGAGAGAGGACATGATAAGCAGAGAAGACGCCCCTCGCCAGCCTCTGTTCGCTGGAGCGCGTGGTTAGACGTTGTGACGGTCGCGGAGGAACGCTTCCGTTGTGGTTCGTGCAGAAGACGCCTCATTCGATGGAAGATCGGGGCAGCCATGGCGAAGCAGTCGCAATTCGAGGTGGCGTCTCACATCCGGCCATTCACCGGCGAGCATACTGAACATGACGGTATCGCCCACCGTCCCGTCACGGCGTGCTTTGTGATGCCGAATGATGCCGTCCTGCTTAGCTCCCAAGGCGAGGATGGCACGTTGCGAGGCGAAGTTGAAATTGTCCGTGCGCAAGCCAACCACCTTGCATCCAAGAGTGCGAAAGGCATGATCGAGCAACAGCAGCTTGCAAGCGGTGTTGATGTGGCTGCGCTGCCAAGCCGTCCCGTACCACGTGTATCCGATCTCGACCCGGTCAACGGAAGTGACGATGTCGTGGTAGCGCGTGGAACCTGCAATGGCTTGGGTGGCCAAATCCTTCACTGCCCAGGGCAACATGTGCCCGGCTTCTTGTGCGGCGAGCGCGGCAGCGATGTAGTCGGTCGTGTGTGGTGGCTCAGGGACGAAGGTGTACCACAGGTTCCAGAGGCACCCGTCACTGGCGGCGGCAATCAGACCGTCGTGGTGGTCGGGGGACAGCGGTTCCAAGCGAACACCGTAACCCTCCAAAATAACCGGTTCAGGCTTGTTCACAGCTTTCTTGTGATGGTGGATTACTCTTCTTGTCGTCTTTTGGCACGTGCACGCAGGATAAGCAGAAGCAGACGTGTTGCTCCAGTTGACCGGGCTAGCAAGCATTGAAGCCACCACCATTTAGTTAGTGACTGATTGCCTCGTTATCCTGGCTTTACCCCATGCCTCCGCAAACTCGACCAAAGGACGCAGGCTTTCACCCTCTGGAGTGAGGCGGTACTCGACGCGCGGTGGCACTTCGGCGTAGACGGTCCGTGTCACCAGGCCCGCACCCTCCAACTCACGCAATTGTTTGGTCAACAGGCGCTGGGTGATGCCCGGCAGACGCCGACGCAGTTCGTTGAACCGCAAGCAGGCCGCTGACAGCAAGTGGTGCAGCACGACGCCCTTCCAGCGGCCGTCGATAAGGTCAAGAGTTACTTCCACCGGACAGCCCAGGACGTTGCGATAGTGTCGTTTGGTCTTCATGGTTCCCTTTCGGGAACTATGTACGCAAATTTGCCGTACTTGCACAGATGTTTTGCTGCTCTCAACATCAGCGGTCGTTACTGAACCCTTATCAAAGATGAAAGCCATTCACTTCCAAAAGACTCCTGCTCAATCTGACCAGTCTCTCTTCGTTGAGGTGGAGGTGCCAACGCCGACGCCCGCCCCACATGATCTTTTGGTTCGAGTAGAGGCTGCGTCCATCAATCCCGTCGATACCAAGGTTCGTGCGGGCTTGGTCGCGGTCCCTGAAGCGGTGGACACGCTCGGCTGGGACGTGGCTGGAACCGTGGTCGCCCGTGGGAGCAGCGTGCGCTTGTTCAAGCCGGGTGACGCAGTGTTTTACGCGGGAACTTTCACGCGCCCTGGTGCCAACGCCGAATTGCATGTCGTCGACGAACGGATCGTGGGAGTAAAGCCGACTTCACTCTCATTCGCGGAGGCAGCTGCCATGCCGCTGACCAGCCTGACCGCCTGGCAGCTCCTCTTCGATCGCTTGCAGGTGCCAGTGGGCAAACAATTCGGATTGAGTTTTCTACTCGTCGTGGGCGGCGCGGGTGGCATCGGTTCCATCCTCGTACAACTTGCCCGACGCTTGACCGGGCTGACAGTCATCGCCACGGCGTCCCGGCCGGAAAGTGCCGACTGGTGTCGGCAGATGGGGGCACACCACGTCATCGATCACCGCAAGCCTCTGTCACAGCAAGTCGCGGCACTGTGCGTCGAACCGGTGCGCTACGTCGCCGCGTTGACGCACACCGCCCAGCATCTGCCGGGGATCGTCGAGACGGTCGCTCCGCACGGCAGGATCGCCGTCATCGATGATCACGACTTCCTGGATGTTGCTCCATTGAAGGCCAAGAGCCTCTCTTTGCATTGGGAGATGGTCTTCACCCGGCCGCTCTTCGACACGGAGGATCTCAGCGGCCAGCACCGGATCTTGAACGAGGTTGCCGCTTTGATCAACGCGGGCGTGCTGCGCTCGACCATGACACGGTGTCTGTCGCCATTCACCGTCGAAAACCTGATGCTGGGCCACCAACTAGTCGGCAATGGGACCACCGTTGGGAAAGTGGTTGTGAGCTATCGCACGCCGGCGTATGAACGGTCGCTTAGGCTTGTCACCGACTGACCTTGAATTGGCTTCTGCGTATTCATAGCGACCCACATCATGAATAGTGAGGGAACCTCGTCCCGAAAACCTCCGTTGGAGAAACGCTGGTCTTGCCGGAGTCTCTGAAGCGGCAAATGACCGTTTTTTGAAGAGTGTCTGATCGCACGGGTGTAAAGCTTTCACGGTGGTGACAAACCGACTGTTGCCAGCGGAGGGGTTGGGCGAGAGGCTGAGAGATGCTCTCCACGACCGTTGTCCATGTCTGCCTGCGTTGCGGCAGCGAACGCATCCGCAAAAACGGCCACGCCGACAACGGGGCGCAACGCGCCAAGTGCCTGGAGTGCGGGAGCACCTTCGTTTTACAGCCCAAGGGCGCACGCTACGACCAGAAGTTCAAAGACCAGGTGGTCGCCGCCTACCAAGACCGCATGAGCCTGCGGGGGATCACCCGCACCTTTGGCGTGTGCTACCAGACGATCCTGCGCTGGGTGGGGGAAAAAAGCGGCGCGGCTTCCGGCCTTCGTGGACACGCTGTTGCCCGGCCAAAACGGGGACGTGCTCGCACTCGCTGAACTCTGGAGCTTTGTCGGCAGCAAGGCTTGCCAACTTTGGCTGTGGGTGGCGCTTTGTCGCAGAACCCGCCAGATCGTGGGCTGGACCTTGGGAGACCGCAGTCTGCAAAGCGCCAACGATCTGCGGGCCGCCTTGCCCAAAGGCTACCGGGGCCGTGCCACCCGCAGCGACTACTGGGATGCCTACGCGGCCGCGTTCCCAGCAAAAACCCATCGTTGCCGTGGCAAAGAAGAGGGCGAAACCAACCATGTCGAACGCTGGTTCGGTACGTTGCGGGCGCGGGTCAGCCGCTTGATCCGTAGAACCTACTCCTTCTCCAAGCACGCCGAGAACCACCTCGACGCCGTCCACCTCTTCATCACGACCTACAACCTCGCTGTCCTACACAAAGCAACAGCCAGGTAGTCACCACCGCTAGCGGCAGGAGCATCGCGGCGGTGAGGCCAACTAGCCACGGCGAACGACGCGAGGAGCGGATGGTTGGGCAACCGAATTGCATACAGGACGGGACCAGACAAAAAGCGGAGGTGAGAGCAGCCAGTTTGCGGGTCGAGCCGCGCTCAAGGAGCCATGCAGGAAAAGGCGACACGTTTACGCAGCCCCGGACGAAAAAAGTTTCTGTGCGTGAAGTTTTCGGATAAAACTCGGCCAACGACGACACGCATGAGCCCAGCCGGCGATCCCCCTTCCACGCACCGGGTCACCCGGCTGCTGGCCGCGTGGCGCGGGGGAGACGCCGCAGGTCAGGAGGAACTCATGGCGGCGGTGTACGAGGAACTGCGCCGTATGGCCCGCGGCTACCTGCGCCAGGAACGCGCTGGCCACACGCTCCAGCCGACCGCCCTCGTCCATGAAGCCTACTTGCGCTTGGTGGATGACACGCAGGTCCAATGGCAGAGCCGGGCGCACTTCTACGGCATCGCCGCCCGGGTCATGCGGCGCATCCTGGTCGATCATGCCCGCGCGCAAGCCGCCGCCAAGCGCGGCGCTGGGGTGGAAGCCTTACCTTTGGAGTCGGCGGGAGAGGTCGCCGCGCCGGGTGGAGTGGATTATGTGGCTCTCGACGGGGCGCTCCAGCAACTCGCGAGGATTGGTCCGCGCCAGAGCGAGGTGGTCGAACTCAAGTTCTTCGGCGGGATGACGGCACGCGAGATCGCCGAGGTCTTGCAGGTGTCCGAACGCACGGTGGTGACGGACTGGGAGTTTGCCCGCTCCTGGCTCAAGCAGGAACTGGAAGGAGAAGGGATCAGGGGATGACCGCAGACGAGCTGGAACGTGCGCTGGCCCTCTTCGCCGAGGCGCGGGACTGCCCGGCGGACCAGCAGGCGGCTTTCCTAGCTCAGGCGTGTCCGGACGACGAAGTGCTGAGGCGGCGGGTCGCTTCACTACTAAGGAGCCAAGAGGAGGCGGGCGGCTTCTTAGAAGAGCCGGCGTTCGGCCAAGGACTAAAACTGATCCAGCGGATGGTGGCAGGTCGTTTGCAAGCCGACGAGGTCGTCGGCGAGTATCGTGTGCTCTCACTGCTGGGCGTCGGCGGCATGGGTGAGGTGTACTTGGCCGAGGACAACGTGCATGATGGTCGCCAGGTGGCTCTCAAGCTAATCGGCCAGGGCCGAGGTGAGGAGGTGCGCGGCCGGCACTTCCGCCACGAGAGGAAAGTGCTGGCTGCGCTCAACCATCCGGGCATCGCGCGGCTCTACGGCAGCGGGGTCACGCCCGACAACCGGGCGTACCTCGTCATGGAGTACGTCGAGGGCGAGCGGCTGGACAGGTTCTGCCAAGAAAAAGATTTGGGCGTCGCTGAGCGGTTGGCGCTCTTTCGCAAGGTGTGTGCGGCGGTCGCTTACGCCCACCAGAACCTGGTGGTGCATCGCGACCTCAAGCCCGCCAACATCCGTGTCACTCCCGAGGGTGAGCCCAAGCTGCTGGACTTCGGCATCGCCAAGCTCCTCGACCCGGAAGGCACTACGCACACGGACCCAACGGTAACGATGCAGGGGGCTATGACCCCGGAGTACGCCAGCCCCGAGCAGATCAAGGGTGAAGCGATCACCACCGCCAGCGATGTGTATTCACTCGGCGCGGTTCTCTACGAATTGCTCACCGGCCGACGGCCTTTCGAGCACCTCAAGGGCCGGCGCCCGGATGAACTCGCCCGCGCGGTCTGCGAGGAGGAGCCGCCACGACCCAGTACGGTGGCAAACCGGACAAACTCTGCACCCACCACCACTCCTTGGTTGACGGAACTAACCCCGGCGATGGTCCACGCCCGGTCGGTGGCTTTGCGCCGCCAACTGGAAGGCGACCTGGACAACATCGTCGCCAAGGCGTTGCAAAAAGAGCCGGGGCGGCGTTATGCCAGCGTGGCGGCCTTTTCCGAAGACCTGCGCCGCAACGGTGAAGGGCTGCCGGTCACCGCGCGCAAAGACACGGTGCGCTACCGCGCAGGCAAGTTCGTGCGGCGCAACCGGACGGCAGTGGTTGCAGCGGCTTTGATCATTTCCGCTCTCCTGATCGGCTTGGTGACGGCTGCTTGGCAAGCACATGCTGCCCGACAGGAACGCGACCATGCCCAGGCGGCCCAGATCCAGGCGGAGGCTGAGCGTAAGCAGGCGGAACTGGCTCGCAAGCAAGCAGAGCAGCTCAACGGCTTCCTCCAAACTCTGCTCGGCAGCGCCAGCCCACGGAACGGTCCTGGACGCGACATGAAGGTCGTTCAGGTGCTCGATCAAGCCAGCGCACAACTCGACCACGAACTGGCTGGCGAGCCCGCGCTGCTCGCGCAGGCACACCAAACCCTCGGGAACGCCTATGCCAGCTTGGAAGTGACTGAACCGGCCCTGCATCACCTGCAGGCGGCACTGGCGATCAACCGGCAACTCTATGGAGAGGACGCGCGGGCGACTGTCCGCTCCAAGGCCGCACTCGGGGCAGCGATTTTCTACCTGCAGCGGAATGCGGTGGAAGCCGAAGGACTGCTGCGCGAAGCCGTCGCAGCGGAGGAGCGGCAGCCGCTTGCCGACCAGGCAGAACAAATCCGATCCCGCTTGGCCTTCGAACGATTGCTCTACGACTCAAAAAGGTTCCAAGAGGCAGACGCGCAGTTGGCAGAAACGTGCGCGCTCATCCGCCGGACCCAGGGGGAGGAAAGCAGTCTCTACGCCGAAGCCCTGGACGCCGTGGGTCTGCTTCGCCTCAACCAAATGGACCACGTCCGGGCAGAGGCGGCTTTTCGCCAAAGCATCGCCATCTGTCGGCGGCTACCCCAACGGGTTCCGGTTTACCCGGAGTTGCTCTCTTCTCTTGCGTACGATTTGCTCCTCCAAGGCAAGACCGACGAACCCGAAGGTCTCTTGCACGAAGCTCTGGACCTGATCCGGCAAACCATGGGCGAGGATAACCTCTCGTACCACTTCAACGTCGGTCTGCTGGGCCTGATGTACTTTGAACGCGGTGACTATCCCGCTACCGAACGCGAGATGCGCCATGTGTTCAACTTCAGTGTACCTGGTGCGCCCAGCGACAGCGAGGACGCCGTTGGTGCCCGGGCAGTGATGGGCCTGAGCCTCACGCGGCAGGGTCGGCCGGCAGAAGGCGAGACTTACCTACGCGAGGCCCTGAAAGATTCTCTCGCCAACCACATGACCGCCCCGATGATCTCGCCACCCTACCTGCGAGGCGCGCTCGCCGAGTGCCTGGTGGCACAACGCCGCTACGCGGACGCGGAACCGTTGTTGCTCGAAAACTACGACGAAACCAAAGCCCAGGGCGGCCAAGGTGGTCAACCATCTGTCCAATCCGCTGCGCGATTGCACGACTTTTACTTGGCCTGGAACAAACCGGCCGAGGCCGCGCGCTTTGAACCCAAGTCGATGGTGCAAGTCAATCCTGCTCCGTAGGCAGGCAACACACCTTGCGAAAGAAATCTTCGTCCCGAAAATCCTCGGAGGTTGTGTGAAAACGCTGGCGCGGTGGTTCGTTCAGGCGAGGAGGACAGCCGCGCCGAAGTTTTGCTCGCGGCGCATGATCCGGGCGAACACGCGGGCGTAAAACCAGCCTCTGAGGTCATGGGTGCAGCGGAGAGCCTTGGCGAGGGCGCGCCAGCGCCGCCGCAGGGCCTCCACCAGGGCCTTGACGCCCACGATGTTCATGACTCGGAGCAGGTTGTAGGCGAGCGCGCTCAGGCTAAACTCGGCGCGCACCTGGCGCCGCCCTTTGGTCAGGAAGTGGCCCTGGTTCATGGCGTGCTTGATCGTGCCGAAGGGATGCTCCACGGTGTTGCGCCGCCGGCGGGTCATCGGCGGGTTGGCGGCTAGCCGTGCGGCCATCGCGTCAAGCACCGCCTCGCCTTCCCAGCGCACGATTTGACGTCGTCGCTTGGCCGAGGTGCACTGCGCTCGGATCGGGCAACGCTTGCAGGCAGCCTCGTGGTAGTACACGACCACCCGGTGGCCGTCCTTGACCCAGCCTGTGCGCGGCAACAGGGTCTCGCCGTGGGGGCAGCGGTAAGTGTCGGCGGCCGCGTCGTAGAGGAACGCTTCCTTGGGGAAGCGGCCCTTGCTGGCAGCGGCTCCTCTTCCAAGAGGCTTGGGCACGAAGGCGGTGATGCCCGCCGCCGCGCACGCCGCGATGTCCTCGCCCTTGTAATATCCCCGGTCCGCCGTGGCCTGGATGGTCTCCACGCCGAGGGCTTCCTTGGCCGGGAGGGCCGTGGGAGCCAACTGCCCCGAGATCGCTGCCCAGGTTGGTGACTTCCTGCGCGCCGAGGAGCTGGTGCTTGGCATCCACCGCGACTTGGGCGTTGTAGCCGACACCGACCTTCGGGTAGGTGGCCATGGCGCGGCTGTCCGGCTCGGTGAGCGACACTTGGCTCCTCGCCGGTGCGTTCCATGCGTGCGGCGACCGCCGCGTACTCGCCCCGCCGTTTTTGCAGCGTGGCGATCTTCTCGGCCAAGTTCCTAATAGGTGGGTTACCCGTCGATGGGCTACGCTCCTGATCGTCCGCCTTGGCCAACTCGGCCAGGTAGCCGGCCAGTCGCTCATCAGCGTGGCGCAACATCGTTTTGAGCTTCTCACGCGTGAAGTTGCGCTCGTGGCTGTTGACCGCCTTCAGGCGCGTGCCGTCCACCGCCAGCAACTCCTTGCCGAAGAGATCCAGCTGACGGCACAGGTAAACGAAGCGGCGGAAAGCGGCCTTGAAGGCCGGGGCGTTCTCGCGCCGAAAGTCGGCAATCGTCTTGAAGTCAGGCCGCAACCCGCGCAGCAGCCAGATCACTTCCAGGTTGCGGTGACACTCCGCTTCCAGGCGGCGCGAGGAGCGTACCCGGTTCAGGTAGCCATAGAGGTAGAGCTTGAGCAGGTCACTCGGATGGTAGCCGGGCCGCCCGGTCTCCTTGGCTTGGGCGCGCACGAAGCCCGCCTTGGCCAAGTCGAAGCCGTCGACGAACGCCTCGATGGCACGCACCGGGTTGTCCTCACCGACGTAGTCCTCCACCGATGCGGGTAACAACAAGGTCTGCGCGCGGTCACTGCCCTGGATGTGACGCATCGCCCACCCTACCAACCCACATCAGAAAACAGGAGCGTTTTCACACAACCTCCACCGCTTTTTGGCTCCACGCACCAAGAATCAGGCTGGCTATAGAAAGCTCGCACCAGCCTTTGCCGCCACTCACCCTCTCCAACGGCGCAGTTCGCGTACCGCTTCGTCGGTTACGTTCCCCGCTAGTTTGCCAAAGGCCGGGATCAACTTGTTCTAAACGGAGCAACGATTGCTCGCGAAGACTCTGAGCGGCTCCTTGACCGGAACACCGACAAAAGCCTACTCTTGCGCTGGATATCTGATGGTTACACGCCTACCGGGTTCCATGCGGCTACCCAAACTCAGACTCCAACTGCTCCCCCCCCTTATGAACACCAACCGACGTGATTTCCTACGCACCGCCGCCCTTGGCGCGGGCGGACTGATGGCCATCAAAAGCGTGGCCAACGCCATGACCCACGACCACGGCGACCCCGGCCAGGGCGGCTTTGGCCGTGACGCCGTCCAGCTCCCTACCGGCGCGACTGTCGCCTACCACAACCCGGCCGATGTCGCGGCACAACCGGACTTCCACTTCTCGCTCGACGGTAACCTGCCCAAGATTACCTCGGGCGGGTGGGCCAAGGAAGCCACCGTCCACCAGTTCCCCATCAGCAAGGGACTGGCGGGCGTCCACATGTTCCTCAACCCCGGGTCTTCGCGCGAGCTGCACTGGCACGCCATCGCGGCTGAATGGGCTTTCATCATCGAGGGCCATTGCCAGACCATGGTGCTGGAGCCCTCGGGAGCCAGCGAAATCAACAACTACGAGCCGGGCGACCTCTGGTATTTCGCCAAGGGACATGGGCACTCCATCCAGTGCATCGGCGACAAGCCTTGCCACTTCATCCTGAGCTTCGACAACGGGGCCTTCTCCGAGCACGGCACGTTTTCCATCACCGACTGGATCGACGTAACGCCCAAAGAAATGCTGGCGGCGAACTTCAACCTGCCCAAGGATGTGTTCGACGCCTTCCCGAAAGGTGAGACCTACATCCAGTCTGGCCCGATCCTGCGCCCGGAAGATGCGCTCGAAGCGCCGTGGCCGCGGGAGAGCACGCACAAGTTTCGCCTGCTGAAGGACCCCCGGGCGGCGCGCGATTTTGAAGGCGGCACGTTCCGGTTGGCGACGGTGGACGAGTTCCCCGCCTCCAAGACCATGTCGGGCGGCTTGATGGTGATCAAGCCCGGCCAGCAGCGCAATCTGCATTGGAACGTCAACGCCAATGAGTTCAACTACTACCTGCGCGGCAAGGGCCAAATGGCGATGTTCGGCTCCGGGGGCCGGGGCAAGGTGGCGGACTTCGTCCCGGGCGACGTGGCCTACATCCCGGCGGGCAACGGCCATGCGATCCGCAACGTCGGCACCGAGGACCTGGAGATCGTGCAGACCTGGGACAACGGCAAGTTCGAGGAGATCGACCTCGACAAGTGGGTCAAAGCTAGCCCGCGCCACTTGATCTCGAACAACTTCACCGGGGTGCCGGAGACGACGCTTTCGCAGATGAAGAAGTCCTGACGGTTTTGCTGAAGGCACTGGCGGCATGATCCTGCCGCCGGTGTCCTTAGACAGACAACAGCAAACCTAATCGCCTAGCGACGACATTGCTGTGCCAACTACTAGAGAGGTTGGTTGGACGAACTAGTAATCTTCCCCAAATTTCGGGTCGAGGCTTTGATTTACTGGTGGAAAGACATCCACTACTGATAAGGATCGTTGCACGGCAAGCGACCGCTATTTGGCACTAGCAATCCTTCGAATCGGGTGACGACCAAACCGCGGAGGTCTTTGATGACCAGCGCCGCGTTTGTGCAGAGCACCGACCCAAAGGACAAGCTGGTTTCTACGCTGAGATGCACGAACTAGGCAAGCCCATCCCCCTTGTCTGGATCCAAGTTGCGACGAGACCACGGTGTGCTCTCTTGCTTGCTGCCGCCGCTGGCAAAATTAGTTTCTCTTTATGGAGTGGCTCCAAGCACCTTTCGCCGCCGGGTCGCTGACCTGGATGCGGTACGGCCCGGCGTCCCAGCACCGGCAGTTTGATGGGCAGGTCAAGATCTTCGTCCTGTTGGGCAAGACCACCGCGGGCTGGCGGTCTTCCCGGCAGCATCCCTGGCACAAGCTGCCGGCGCGCAGCACCAGCGTTTGCTTGGGCGACGTGGGCCCCGGAGCCGAGCTGACCGGAGCCGGGCACTTCTTCGCGCTGAGCCTGGAACGGGAGTACCTGGGCAGGCGCTGGGCGGCGGCCTCGTCCGTCGAGCACCAGAGCTACGGCGTGCACGGCGCACCCGACCCGTACCTGTTCCACCTTGCCGCCGGGGCCGCCGCCCGCCTGCGCCGCGAGGGGACACTCTCCGCGCGCTACGCCGAATCCGTGGCGCTGCTGGCTAGCGTCCACGTGCGCGAACGCTACCTGCAAAGGCGGCCGGCCACTCTGGAGCGTCCGCCTGCCGTCCTCGCCCCGCACGCCGAAGCCCGCGTGCGGGCGCACATCCGGGCGCACCTGGGCGAAAAGCTGCCGCTGGCGGACCTGGCGGCGGTGGCCGGGGTCAGTACGAGCCACTTTGCGAAGGCTTTCCGCGGGTCGGTCGGCGAGACGCCGCACCGCTTCCTCGTGCGACGGCGGCTGGAGCACGCGTGCGCCCTGCTGCACGCGGGCGGCGGAGCCATGACCTTGGGAGAAGCCGCTTTCCAGGCGGGCTTCAGCAGTCAGAGCCACTTCACACGCTGCTTCCGGATCTGGTGCGGGTTGACGCCGGGCGAGTTTTTGCACAAGGAACGATCAGGCCGCACAAGGACGTGAAAGACGGAACGAATCAGCTCACCGTATCCTCGTGCTATGAGCAATCCATCTTCAGACAAAAAAGTCGCGCTGATCACCGGAGCAAACAAAGGCATCGGGCTGGAGGTTGCCCGCCAACTCGGCCGCGACCACGGCATGACCGTACTCGTCGGGGCACGCGACGAAGGTCGCGGGCGCGAGGCTGCGGAGAAGCTGACGGTGCAGGGCATCGACGCGCGGGCAATACCGCTCGACGTGACCGACCCCACCAGCGTGGAGGCGGCGGCCCGGCGGATCGAGCGGGAGTTCGGCGGGCGGCTCGACGTGTTGGTCAACAACGCGGGCGTATCCTTGGACTACGCCCCACCCAGCCGGACAGACCTGACAAAGTACAAGGCAATCCACGACACGAACGCGTTTGGCCCCCTGGTGGTCACCAAAACCATGCTGCCCCTGCTCAGACGCGCGGCAGCGGGGCGGGTGGTCAACATGTCCAGCAGCCTGGGTTCCCTCGCGCTCAACGGCGATCCGGCCTCGCCGGTCAAGCTGTTGGCCTACAATTCTTCCAAAGCGGCGTTGAACATGCAAACGGTGCTCTTCGCGGCCGAACTGACGGCGGAAGGCAGCCCGGTCAAGGTGAACTCGGCTTGCCCCGGCTACGTGGCCACCGACCTGACCAACCACCAGGGGCCGCGCACCGTGGAACAGGGCGCCAGGGAAGCGGTACGCTTGGCTACCCTGCCCGCCGACGGACCCACGGGCAAGTTCTTCAACGAGGACGGACCGGTGGCTTGGTGAGGTTGGTGGGAGCGGTGGAACCCAGATCCGCCGCTTGCACGTTGCTGAGCCTCGGTGGACGATGCCTGCCAAGCCTGCGTCAAAGCCGTCACCGCTGCTACTTGGCGAAGCGGTACTTGCGTCCAGTAGCCGTTTGTTGGTCCTGACGGTTCTCTGACGGTGCGGAACAGCCTTGTTTCACAGGGATCAGATTGTCCCCGAAAAACTTCCGTTGGTGAGACGTAGGTTCCGCCAGCAATTCATTGGGGCGGCAAAAGATTGCTTTTTGACCTTGCGATCCCAGGAACTCACAAAGACAACTGCCGTATAAGCGTCATGCAGGCTCCGGGTTTTTATCAGCTAGTGGTCCGAGGCCGGGATGGCCGCGTCCTCTGCGCCCGCTCGGCCACTACCCGCCGCAGCTTCTCCGTTCGCATTTCACCGAGGCTTTTCCACTCGCGGCCGGCACCGGGATCAAGCGCGTGATCTCTCCGTAAACCTCCTTCGTCACCGGCACGGCGGGATTGTAGAAGTACTGCGGATGCGAGAGCCCTCGTAGACTTCCAGGTCCGCTTCAACGCCCGCCCGCCGCAGTTTGCGCTGCACACGCACGGTGTTGAACAAGAACAGGTCGCGCGTGCTCGCGGTCAGGATGGCCGGAGGCAGACCGTGGAAGTCGCTTCCGCCAGGGCCAGTCGTCATACGTGCATCGCCGGAAAGCAGGTGACGATGTTCGTGTCACTGTCCGTTACCTTCAAGAAGCTTATGATGTCTGCCCAGGTTTGTTCTGATCCTCCGGACTCATGAGCTCATGGCGACGAAGTGACCGTAGAGTCAGTCCCCTTCTACGCAAAGAGCCGGTAACCGCCCTCCGGTTACCGGCTCCACTGCTCCCACTGATCAATTCTACTATTTCAGATAGCCGCCTTGCTTGACGGCCTTCTCCGTCTGCTGCTGACTGGTTTTGAGCGCCTGCTCGACGCTTTCACTTCCGGCCACCGCCGAGGAGATGTTTTGCCCGACCAGCGCCCCAAAGGACTGGAATTCCGGGATGCCGACAAACTGCACCCCGGTGTATGGAACCGGCTTGACCGAAGGCTTCTTCGGGTCGGCGGATCGCATGGCCGTCAAAGTGACGGAGGCGAAGGGCGCCGCATCCAGATATTCCCTGTTGTCATAGAGGGACTTGCGAGTGCCTGGCGGGACCGTGGCCCAGCCGCCATCCGCGGCAGCCAACTTGGTGTATTCCTTCGAGGTGGCCCACTCCGCAAACTTTAACGCAGCCTCGGGCTGCTTGGCGGCGTTGGGGATCGCCAAAGCCCAGGACCAGAGCCAGTGCGAACCCGTCGTGGTGGTCGCAATCGGGGCTTGGGCAAAAGCCGTCTTGTCGGCGACCTTCGACTGGGTGCGATCATACAACGGACCACAGGCCGAAGTCGCATCGACCCACATCGCGGCTTTGCCGGCGGAGAACAACGTCAGGTTCTCGTTGAACCCGTTCGCGCTCGCCCCGGGGGGGCCGTTCTTCCTGAGCAGGTCCACGTAGAACGTGATGGCTTTTTTCCACTCCGGCGAGGTGAGCTGGGGCTTCCAGCTCATGTCGAACCAGGCGCCGCCGAAGCTGTTCACGATGCAGGTAATCAAACCCATGTTCTCGCCCCAACCCGGCTTGCCGCGCAGCGTGATGCCATAGACACCGTTGCCCTTGTCGCTCAAAGTATCGGAGAACTTCTTGACGTCATCCCACGTCGGCTGGTTGGGCATGGTCAACCCTTTGGCCTCAAAGAGATCCTTGCGGTAGATCGTCATGCAACTCTCGGCGTTAAAGGGCAGCGCGTACAGCTTGCCGTTGTAGGACAACCCGTCGCGCAATGCCTGGAACACGTCATCGAGGTCGTAGCTCGCGTCGATATTTTCCATCGGCTTGACCCAGCCGCGCTTGGCGAAGATGGGAGCCTCGTAAAGACCCAAGTAAACCAAGTCGAAGGCACCAGCCGCTTGAGAAACATCAACCGTAACGCGCTGCCGGAGAGTGTTCTCCTCCAGCACGACCCAGTTGAGTTTGATGTCGGGGTTCTGCTCCTCGAATTTATGCGAGAGCTTTTGTAACCGGATCATGTCCGGGTTGTTGACGACCGCGATCGTGACCGACTTCTGCTGGGCTAGGGCCGAGCAGAGCGACAGAGCGGTGATGGCGAGGAACGCGGAGAGGCGTTTAATCATGTTGTGGAGGGGTAGAGGCAAAGCGGATAGGCCATGCTGCCGAAGGAATCCTCCTGTTGCTCAGACTATATTCGCTTTGTTCGTTCTTGATACAAACACACAAGCCGAAGTCAATCGTTTTATTTTGTTTGCACTTCAAACAAACGCACTTTAGGCTCTTTTGCATCCGCTGGGATCAGCCCTCTTTGGGTCCAATTGTAATCTCCCCCCGGTGCGGCCGAACATCTCTCGTACCCAAAGTAACTTATGCGTTTTCAGAACAAGACCGTCCTGGTCACCGGCGGCACCGGCGGCATCGGCAAAGCGCTCTCGGAGCGTTTTACCGTGGAGGGAGCCCGTGTGGCCGTCGCCGATGTTTCCCAAAAAAAAGCAGACGAGGTTGCCCAAGAACTGGGCGAGCGAGCTGCTGGCTTTGGAGTCGATGTCACGAACAACGCTTCCATCCAAAAACTTGTCGCCGACACGGTGGCGCGGCTCGGTCCTATCGATGTGCTCATCAACAATGCCGGGGTCTGGGACATGGAACCACTCCTGGAAGTGACGGAAGAACAATACGACCGCCTCTTCGCCGTCAACGTGCGAGGTTTCTTTTTCATGCTCCAAGCGGTTGCCCGCCACATGGTCGAGGCTGGGCGTCGTGGTGTCATTATCAACACGGCTTCGCAAGCCGGGCGCCGCGGCGAGGCTCCCTCCTCCATTTATGCTGCCACCAAGGCGACGACGATCAGCTTGTCGCAATCGGCGGCTCTCGCGTTGGTGGACAAAGGCATCCGCGTCAACGCAGTCGCGCCGGGTGTAGTTGACACCCCGATGTGGGCAAAAGTTGACGCAACCTTCGTGGCTAAGGGCTTGCGCGCCGGCGAGTGGACCGAGAAGATTCGTTCAGCCATCCCGTTCGGTCGGCTCGCCAGCCCACACGAGATCGCCGCCGCCGCGGCGTTTCTCGCCTCAGATGACGCCGAGTACATCATTGGCCAAACTCTCAACGTCGATGGCGGCAACGTTCTGAGCTAATCGGGTGGAGCGGGTCGCGCAGTGAGGAGTTGCTACATCAATGCCATCTTTTACCTCTTGTTCGCGCTTCTCCGGCTAGGGGCCGAAGGACGGTGCAGGTGGTGATAGGCATTGATGCAGCGACCCTTCCGCCTAGGTGGACCTGTTCCTGTTCTCCAAGAGGCTCAAGAGCCCAGCAAAGCTTATCCTTAGGATGAACTATCACTCCAGTCACCCTCTGAAAGATCGGGTGGCCATCGTCACAGGCGGCGTTGGCGGAATCGGCCTTGAAGCCATCAAAGCTCTGAAGGAAAACGGCGCCATTGTCGTCATGTCAGACATCAACGCGGCTCAGGGCAAAGAAGCAGCGGCGGAACTTGGCACCGACTTTTTCGCAGCCGATGCCACCAACACGCAAGAGGTCCGTGATCTTACCCAATACACGCTGGATCGACACGGCCACATCGACATCGCTTTCAACAACGCAGGCATCACCACCAGTGTGCCTTCGGAAGAATGCTCTGACGAAGATTGGCTGAGGATCATCAACTGCAATCTCAACGCCGTCTTTTATTGCTGCCGTGAGTTCGGCAAAGCGATGTTGGCCCGAGGCAAGGGCAGCATCATCAACACGGCTTCGATGTCGGGGATCATCGCCAACACCCCTCAGCCCCAAGCCGCCTATAACGTGTCCAAGGCCGGCGTCATCATGTGCACGAAGTCGCTGGCATGTGAGTGGGCGAAGCGGGGTGTGCGCGTCAACAGCATTTCACCCGGGTACATCAACACACCGATGACTCCGAAGGATCGGGTACGGAGAGAATGGTTCGAGCCCTGGATGCAATTTACCCCCATGGGACGGATTGGCGAGCCTCACGAGATTGCTCCGGCCGTGGTCTTTCTCGCCTCGGATGCGAGCAGCTTTTTCACCGGGAGCAACCTGGTGGTCGACGGGGGCTACACGTGTTTTTAGCAGGCCGCAGCGTAGGCCATCGGCAGCGCCGCGACAGCCATCTTGGATTGCCGGACCTACCTTTTCTGATCCCTCTCTGAACGTCCCTTCTTGGCGAAGCCCTTTTTTGGGCTTCCATCCAACGATACGGGCCTTGCATGGCCCGCCCAATTACAACCAACCCATCGCAACCAACGAAAAGAAGAAAGTCTAAGTTATGTTCGTTACCAAACCTCGCTTGTTCCTCAACTACGTCTTCCAGAACAGGTTCGCTGTGCCGTCCTTCAACGTGAGCAACCTAGAAATGGCGCGAGCGGTGATCGAGGCCGCCGAACTGGAAAACGCGCCCGTCATGGTACAGACCGACTTCATCAATTTTGACTACGGCGGGATGGACGAACTCGCCGTGATGATCCGCAGCCTCGCCGAAAAGGCTCCTGTGCCGGTCTTGATGCACCAGGACCATCCCGGCAAAGACAGCAACATCTTCCGCAGCCTACGCCGTGGTTACTACTCGGTGATGTACGACGGCGGTGCGCTCCCGCTCTCCGAGAACATCGCCGGCACGACCCGCTTCGCCGAGATGGCGCATGAGCAGGGAGCGATCCTCGAATCAGAGATCGGACTGTTCGGAGGCGAATACCAGGGCGGAGAGGCTGTTCGCGCAGCTACTCGCGACACCACGGAGATGGTCCAAAAGGGCGGGTCAGATACCCTAGCGGTGTCGGTGGGGTCCGTGCACGGCCAATCCACTCGGCTCGACTTGAACCTGTTGGGTGAGATCGCAAAGAGCACCGGCATCCCACTGGTTCTGCATGGTGGCAGCGGTATCCATCCCGAGGACACGACGGCCGCCGCCACGCAGCACAACGTCTACAAGATCAACATCGGTGCCGCCCTGATCAACGGGTTCGTGGACGGTATTACCGAGGCGACGGCTTTGCCCCCCGACAGCGAGCCGCGCCACCAGCAGATCCTGCGGCACGTCGGCACAAAGTTGCGCGGCATCGCGCAGGGCCGCATCTCTTCCTTCGGTGCATCCGGTCATGGCAAAAAGCTGCTCGCCGAACTCGTGGCTGCCAAAGAGGATTTGACCGGTCGCGTGCAGCGGTAGCTAAGCATCCCTCCCACCTTTGGCTAGTCCGAGGGTGAGCGAACGCTTTGCCACCGGCAAAGTTCCAAGGAACTCCTGGTGGCCCCGAACCAACCGCCTTAACCATCTAATTTCGTGTCTATGAGCATACCCGCTTTGATCGGTTTGGACGTTGGCACGACGAACCTCAAAGGCGTCTGCTTTACTGCGTCCGGGCAATCGCTGGCGCGCGCGGAGATGCCGACCCCGCGCTACCACCCTCGGGAGGGCTGGACGGAGTGGAACCCCGCCATGATCTTAGGCGCGGTCCTCAAGCTCATTCGAAGTTTGGTGCAGCAACTGCCCGCCGGCCACCTCCCGATGGGCATCAGCGTAGCGAGCGTGGCGGAATCCGTGGTCGGCATTGACCGGGCAGGTCAGGCGACCGGGCCGATCATCGCTTGGCACGACCGCCGCAGCGAGCCGGAAGCCGAGTGGCTGCGCTCGCAGATGTCGGAGGAGGACATCTACGCGATCACCGGGTCTCCCCTAGACGCGACTTTTTCCTTGTGCAAAATTCTATGGCTCAAAAAAGATCGCCCTGAACAGTTCGAGCGCGCGGGGCGGTGGCTGTGCATCGCTGACTGGATCGCGTTTTGTCTCACGGGAGAGATGGCGTCTAGCACGAGTTTGGCAACGCGCACCTCCGCCTTCGACTTGTCGAAGCTGTCCTGGTCCGAGGAGTTGCTAGAAGCAGCGGGCCTTTCTAGCGATTCCTTCGCCGAAGTGCGTCCGAGCGGTACGTCCGTTGGGAAAGTAACCTCGGAAATCGCTGCGCAATGTGGCCTGCCTAAGCAGGTCGTGGTGGCAGTCGGTGGACATGACCACGTTTGCGGAGCGATCGCGGCCGGCGCGGTGAGGCCGGGCGTCGTGCTCGATAGCATCGGCACTTCGGAAGCTTTGTTCGTGCCGATGAGCGGGCCCAAAACAGGAGCGCACTATCTTGAGGCATCGTTTTGCCAAGGGGTCATCTCGGTAGGCGAACAGCCCCCCACTTACTACGCACTCGGCGGAATGCCATCGGCGGGAGAATCTGTCGAGTGGTTCCTCAAATTGCTCCAAGGCGACAAAGACATCGCCACGCTGAGCAAGCCTGCTAGCCACAGCGAACCTGGCAGGACGCTCTTCGTTCCCCATCTCAGGTTCGTGTCCGGTCCGACGGCCCACAAGAACGGTCGCGGCGCATTCTTTGGAATGACCATCGAAACTACGGCGGGCGAGCTTTTCCGAGCGGTGCTAGAAGGTATCGCTTTCGAATCCAAGTACATTCTCGACAGCCTCATCTCAATGGCCGGGGCAAAACCGGCTACCGAAATCTGGTGCGTGGGAAAGGCTTTTCAGACCGGGCTCTTCCAGGAGATCAAAGCCAACATCAACGGGGTGTCGCTCCATGTCGCAGAGCAGCCGGATTTGGCTGCCCGGGGGGCCGCGCTTTTGGCAGGCCTGGCGACAGGCACCTACGACTCTTTGCAGCAAGCCTTGGAGATGAGTCGCGGAGGCTGGCTTAAGAGCGAGCCAAGCAGAAACTTGCAGGAGGTGTACCGAACGGAATACGCTCGCTACATCCGGGTGCGTGAGAGCGTGTGCTTGCTCGCCCAGCAACTGTACTGAACCCGGAGCGCGGGTCCGACTTTGCCGACGTGCGCACACTGGACAACATCCCTTCCTCAAACTACAGGTAGCCCTACCTCCGGGCTCGGATTTCTTCAATCTGAGGAACGCAAGTCCCTGGAACCAATTTTCCTACGAAACGATCAATGCTTGGCCCTGCTTTCCTGCGAGAGATCAACCAAGCTCGTGTCCTCAGGCTGCTCAAGGAAAAGGGGTCTCTTTCTAGGGCTGAATTGGCTCGTTACCTGGGTTTGACGCGGTCCACTATCACGCTGGTCAGCAACGAACTCATCGAAAAGGAACTGATTGCGTCCACGGGTGAAGCGTTTGTCACGCAACTGACCGGCCGACCCGGGGAAGCCGTCAAACTCGAACCGCAAGGGGCCTACTTCCTGGGAGCCGAGATCGGGGCTGAGGAGATTCATCTGGTGCTCATTAACTTGGTGGGCTCGATCATCCATCGGGAAACCGTTCCCCACCGCAGTAAGAAGCCGACCGCAGTTTGCCAACACCTGCTCGAAATCATCCAGCAGGTTTGGTCTGAGAAACTCAAGAACTCTAAACGGTTACGCGGGGCCGGCGTCGCCATCACCGCCCTGCTCAACAACCAAGGAGTGATCCGCAAAGCCCCGACTTTGGGCTGGCGTGACGTTGATCTCAAAGAAGAACTGCTCTCGAAGCTCCCCATCCCAGCGTTCGCAGAAAATGATGCTAACGCGGCGGCACTCGCTGAACTTTCTTTCGGTGGTTGGACCGGTCACAGCGATCTTTGCACATTGCGTTTGGATCTCGGGGTGGGTGCCGGGGTTATCTGCGACCGTAAGTTGATCCGCGGAGTGTCGGGGCTCGCCGGCGAAATCGGACACCTCTGCCTTGATCCAGACAAAGACCGGCGTGATGAGCAACTCGGACCTTTGGAAAGCTACCTCGGTGGAAGGAACCTTTTGGCCACTTATCATCGAGCAGGAGGCAAAGCCAAAGACCTGTCTGGACTGATCGCCGACCTCAAGAACAAGTCAGTGGCCAAAAAGGCGGTGGAAGTTTGGGGCCAGTGGCTCGCCCTTGCCGTAAGCAACTTGGCCGACATTTTCAATCCAAAGCTGATCGTGTTAGCCGGACCGCTTTCCGAACTTTTTCCCTTCGTTGAGCAGGATGTGCGTCGGCGGCTGGAGGAAAGAAAATTTCCAACCGTGGAGGGACTTGAGATCGAAGTATCGACCTTTGGCAGAGATTCTTCAGCCTTAGGCGGTGCTGCGCTGGTCTTTGATGAACTGTTCAGCTTGCCAGACGCGTCTTTTTTAGGCGATTTGGCTGCCTGATACACCCTTGGTTGCGGGTTGAGAGAATCTTCCGTCTAACGGCGAGTGAGGCGGGAAAAAGTGATTTTCTGCGCGGGGAGCCTCCAGGCATCTCCCGCTCCCCAATTTAGCGGGAACGCCCCGCAACGCCCCGACCACGGCACTCTAGCGCAGCTGCCCTTCGTTGCGTTTCGGCAAAGGTCAAATCCGGCATAAATGGCCGTGCCGTCCACCGGCGGTAGGCATCGAACTTTATTCCGGTTTGCCCGTTGACCGCGCCGGGTTGCCGCGCAGAGGTGAGGATCATTTTGCCTTCGAGGAATGAGGCTGTTCCAGCCCCCTTACTGCTCGCTTTGGCGACGTCCGCTTCGTTGAGTTCCGAAGACCTAACACCATAGAACGCTTGGCTAAACGAGGTAGTCGACCGTTTCGATGCGACGAGTTTTGTCGAGTGATCGAGCCCCCGGCTTTGGTCCAGAACGTGTGAGAGGTTCGGGTTAGTAGTATCAGTTAGCAGCTTCTGGCGGTGGATCAAGCGGCTGACGCGGTGTCTGCCACTTTGGTGTTCAGAGTTTGGGCTTCGTTGTACGCCTGCTTGGGCGTGTGGTAGCCGAGGCCCCCGTGGGGCCGCTCTTCGTTGTAGTAGCGGCGATAGTCCTCGATGAGGACGCGCGCCTCGGCCACGCTCTAGCATGAGTTCACGATCTAGGCACTCATCGCGCAGCGAGCCGTGGAAGCTCTCCGCGTGCCCGTTCTGCCAGGGGCTGCTTGGTGCGATGTAGAGGGTTTTGATTTGACGCTGGGCTAGCCAGCTTTGCAGGGTGCGAGCCACGAACTCGCTGCCGTTGTCGCTGCGAACGTGAGCGGGCACCCCGCGCTGGGCAACCAACTGCCCCATGACGGCGATGAGGTCGGTGGCCGTGAGCTGGCGGGCCACGTGGAGGGCGAGACACTCCCGGCTGTACTCGTCGATGACAGAGAGGATGCGCAGCTTGCCCCCATTGTCGGTGCGATCACTGATAAAGTCCCAGCCCCGGACGTGGTTCACCCTCTGCGCTTTGGTCGGGATCGCGCCGGTGGATCGGCCTCGTCGCCGAGGCCGCTTCGTCCATCGTTTGACCCGCAGCCCGTGTTCCCGCCGGATGCGCTGCACGAGCTTGCGACCCACCTGCCAGCCTTCTTTACGCAAGAGGCGCACGAGCTTGCGGTAGCCCAGGCGCGGGTACTTGTCGGAAAGCGTCTCGATCTGAGCGTGTAAGCGCAACAACCAGTCGGAGGACTGCTTCGGGGTGTGACGATGGCTGGAACGGTGCAGCCCCAAGTAACGACAAGCCCTTCGCTGCGAACACCGTCCAGCCGCCACGACGCTTTGAAGCGCTCGCCGCTTGTGCGGAGGGCCTACCATTTTTTTGCGTTCACCTCTTCCAAAACCCGGATCTTCTAGCAGGCTGTCGGCGAGTATCTGTTTTAGCTCGTTGTTCTCCTTTTCTAACTGCCGGTACCTGCGCGCGTCCTTGAGTTCCATGCCCCCGAACTTCTTCCAGCGGTAGAAGCTCGCTGCTGAGACGTTGTGCTTGGGGTCCACGTAGAAAACGGATTATAAAGCACGCTAAGGGGCGGATGCTATCCAGTCCTGCCAGATTCGGCTGCTGAAGTAGTTGCCGAGTCGGTTAACCGCATCCTGATCAACGGTCGGGAAGCGTTGATAGAGGCGGACTGCAGCCATTCACAAACTGCTGGCCACAGGTAGAATGGCCACCTTCGAAGTCTTAGCGTGCTTTATAATCCGTTTTCTACGACGCCCCCTATGCATCAACAAAGAGTTTGGTTTGTCACCGGAGCTTCCCGCGGCTTCGGCCGTCTTTGGACGGAAGCCGCCCTCCAACGCGGCGACAAGGTGGTCGCGACGGCGCGCGACCCGAAATCGCTCAGCGCACTCGTCATGACCCATGGTGACGCCATCCTGGCCTTGCCGCTCGACGTGACCAACCGAGATGCGGTGTTCGCGGCGGTTAACCAAGCGCACCAACACTTTGGCCGCCTCGACGTGATCCTGTGCAACGCGGGCTACGGCTACATGAGCGCCATCGAAGAGATCGTTCCGGCCGAGGCGCAGGCGAATTTCGAGACCAACGTGTTCGGGACGATCTCGGTCATCCAGGCGGCCCTGCCGCTGCTGCGCGCGCAACGCCGCGGCCACGTTCTCACCATGTCGAGCATCGGTGGCGTCGCCAGTTTCCCGAGCGGCGGAATCTACCTCGCCACGAAGTTCGCCGTGGAGGCCCTGAGCGAGGCCCTGGCGGGCGAGGTGGCCGGGGTTCGGCCTCAAGGTCACGATAATCGAACCGGGTGCCTTCAAGACCGATTTCCGCGCTTCCATGAAATCCGCGCCGACCATGGCGGAATACGACCCCGTGCGGAGCGCGCTGGAGGCTTCGTTCAAACCCGAAATGATGGGAGACCCGGCCGCGACGGCTGCTGCCATCTTCCAGGTGGTGGACGCGGAGGAGCCGCCGCTGCGGCTTTTGCTCGGTTCGTGGCTGCTTCCCATGCTCAAGAACATCTACCAAGGGCGCATCGACACCTGGGAAAAATGGGCGGACGTGTCCAACGCGGCCCAAGGTCGAGGTGGTGTCTCAGAATGGACCGTTTGTTGGAATTCCTTACGGCCGAAGCTCAGCGATAGAGGCTGATAAACTAAGGAGAGGCGCATCTCTCCAGCGCGGAAGTTCCTTTTGCGCCACGTAGTGGCCGGTGGTCACGTCCTGAGGAAAATGGGGCCAAGTATATTTTCCTCGTTGCGTGCCTGGTCCCAGCCGGGACTTTGGCGTGCCGGGCGCGACTACTGGTTAGCGCAGGCAGCGATCTGGGGAGCGTACTGGTTGATCAATACTCTCGGGGTCAGTAGCACCTATGGCGAACTCCTACCATGGGTCACGTTCGAGTTTCTGGGATGTTCTTTGGCAGGACTCCTGGGCACGCACTTTTTGCGTGCGCTAATCCGCTACGGCGGCTGGCTGGAAATGTCTCCACGGCGTCTGGCGATCCGTGCAGCAGCGACGGTCTTTCTGCTCGGTCTACTCTTCACAGAGATCGACGCGGTGACCGTCCACTACCTGCCAAGCGACACTCTGATCATTCAACACGCCAAGGAGCTGCATCGCTGGCAAACGGGTTTGTGGATCGAAGAGATGTGGAAGTACGGCGTCATGAACGGAGTCTGGACGCTGCTCTACGTCGGTTACCATCAGCGCCAGCGGCAGCAACTCCGGGATCTGGAATTCTGGCGACTGCGCGCTGCCTTGGCCGACGCTGAACTCCAGGCGCTCCGGGCACAGGTAAACCCGCACTTCCTCTTCAACTGCTTGAACGGCTTGCGTGCGCTGGTGGTCGTGGACCCCGCGCGGGCGCAGGACGCCGTCACCCGGTTATCCAGTCTGTTGCGTTACGCCTTGCAATCCGGCGGGCAGCCGACGGTGCCGCTCTCCGCGGAATGGCGCATGGTGGAAGACTACGTGGCTCTGGAGACTCTACGCTTCGATGATGCCCTCCAGGTTCACGCGGAGATCAATCCTGCCACCATGGCTCATCCCGTGCCGCCTATGGCGTTGCAAACCCTCGTAGAGAACGCGGTCAAACACGGCTTCTCTGGTCGTTCCACAGCATCAGCAGGTGCTGCCGAAACAATCACAATTCGGAGCTGGCTGGACTCAGATGACGGCGCGTTGCTCCTGGAGGTCGTTGACGCGGGCACGCTGCCCATCGCCTCGCCTTTGGGCTCCCCCTCAGCGACTGATCGCGCCGCGACCACTAAACTGGGATTGATCAACACCCGCGAGCGGCTCAAGCGGCTGTTTGGTCCGATGGCTGCGCTGGAGATCAGTGAAAACCCGCCCGGCTGGGTCACCGCCCGCCTCCGCGTGCCGTTGCAGATGGCCGAGAAGGCAAGCGAGGCTCCCGAGATGGAAATGGTACCTCGTCCGTTCGTCCTCTCGATCTCATCGACGGCATTTCTACGCGGCCATGAATCCCCTGGGGGTGGGAAGCACTTGGCCACCTGATTCTTTGTGAAGGCGCTCATCGTGGACGACGAACGGCTGGCCCGGCTGGAGTTGCGACGACTGCTCGGCGAAGGGCATCCTGACGTGGAGATCGTCGCGGAGGCCGGCAGCGTCGGCGAGGCACGGCGGCAAATGGAAGACGCGCATCCGGAGTTGCTGTTCCTCGATGTCCAGCTGCGAGGCGAGACAGGTTTCGATCTGCTTCAGGCGTTGACGGATGAAGGTGCGGTACGCCTGCCCAAGGTGATCTTCACGACCGCGCACGACGCCTATGCTCTCCGGGCGTTTGAGTTCCAGGCGTTCGACTACCTGCTCAAACCTATCGTCCCTGCGCGTCTGGCGGCGTCCCTGGCCCGCCTTGAGCGCATGGACGCTCCGTCGGTGAACCCTTCGCCCGAAGCCGGCCCCGACCCCTTGCCAGACGTGCGTCTGTTGGGAGAAGACGATCAGGTGTTTCTGCGCGAGGGGGACCAATGCTTTCTCGTGAAAGTACGCGACCTGCGCCTGCTGGAAACCGAGGTCGACGGCTGTCGCGTTCATCTTGCCAGCGGTGCCCGGCTGCTGTTGATCCGTCCGTTGCAGGAGTTGGAAGCACGTCTGGACAACCGCTGGTTCTTCCGCGCCAACCGGCAGCAGATCGTCAACCTGCGCTGGGTGCAACGGATCGAGCCCTGGTTTAGCGGTGGCTTGCTTGCGGTGCTGCCCGATGGAGTGCGCGTCGAGCTGTCGCGCCGCCAAGCGCAACGCTTCAAAGAGCGAATGAGCCTTTGATTGGCTGAACCATGTTGAAAGCGAGTTCCCGTCTTTGGACGAACGGCAGGACCACCGCTGGCTGTTACCTTCCGACCGCTTGAGCCCTCCTCTCGACCATCCGGCCGAAAATCACGCACCGTTATCCTCCGATCAGTCAAGCTTGGGACGTGAACACACCCATGCCAACTGCCAGTAGCACGCATCTGCACAAAAGGAAGAACCTTGTGAAGGGCGCACTCGCCGCAACCTTTCTATTCCTGTGGGCAGCCATCCGCCTGCACGCGGCGGATGCGGATGTCTGGAAGCCGCTTCAGTTCCTCGCCGGCACTTGGGCCGGTGACGGCCAAGCACAAGGAATGGCCGGCAAAGGCACCGTCACGTTTTCGTGGGAAGTCTCGCACCAGTTGCTCGTGTACCGGGAACACACGGAGTTCGCGGCACACGCCGATCACCCAGCGGCAACCTACGAAGCGATGATGGTGATCTACAAAGATCCGAGTTCTGGCCAGATCGAAGCAAACTATTATGGCAGCGACCAACAGGTGACCCACTACAAGCTTTCGGGCGAACAGCGGCCCGGGACCGCCCAATTCATCAGTGAGGCCGCGGCGGGGCCTGTTTTCCGACTCACGTACTTTCTCAAAACGCCGGCGGATCTGGCACTCAACTTTGAGGTCAAGCTTGCTGGGGCGGATGCATTCCAGCTTTTGGCTTCTGCCCGTGGCCACAAACAATAGACTTTATAGCCGATAGACCCCGATTTTTGGTGTAAGTGCATGTCCGGGAACGAATTTCTTCAAAAACGATCATCTTTCACAAGTCGCAGCCGGAGAGAAACTTATATCTATCAACTATAAAGTCTAATGACTTTGCTGCCGGTTCTTTGGCACCATTACTCCGGACGCTTGACGGCAGGCTCGCGCCGACAGTCGAATCCTCCGGTCGTAGTTTCCCGCACACTACAGCAGGTGGATAGCTCGTGGCTGAAACCCACCATTATTTTGGCACAAGCACCCGTAGCAATGCTGGCATGGGAGTTTTGGCCGCTCCGTTCTCGAATGGCTGAAAGTGATCATGATCTGTCATTGCTGCCATCCTGCCCAAATCATAGCCTTGAGTCGTGCAGGCCATCCAAAGAACCGGCTCGTCGGCCGCCCGGCCACGAACGGTCGTCTTCCTCGCCGCTCCAGGCACCCAAATCCTTGATGTTGCAGGACCGTTTCAGGTCTTCGTGCGGGCGGCGGAACTGTTCGTCCAACAGCATCCGGCCCAAAAGCCGCCGTACCACGTGCGGCTGGTGAGTTCCACCCACCAAGCATCCGTTGCCACGAACTGTGGCTTGGTGTTCGCAGGAACCGAGACGTTCCGCAACCTCCGTGGACCGGTTGACACCCTGCTCATCGCCGGCGGCTCCGGCGTGGAAGACGCAGTGCAGGACGAAGCGCTGCTTTGCTGGCTGCGTCGGACGGCCAGGCGGGTCAGACGCGTCGGCTCGGTGTGCACGGGCGCTTTCCTGCTCGGGGCAGCCGGGCTGCTGGAGAACAAACGCGCGGCGACCCACTGGAAATGGACGGCGGAACTGGCACGCAGATTTCCGCGAACCAGCGTCGAGGCAGACCCCATTTACATCCGCGACGGCAACACGTACACCACGGCGGGGGTCACCGCCGGGATGGACCTCGCTCTGGCTTTGGTTGAGGAGGATCTCGGCTCGGCGCTGGCGCTGCAAGTCGCCCGTGAACTCGTGTTGTACCTGCGGCGGCCCGGCGGCCAGTCGCAGTTCAGCGCCGCGCTTTCCCTCCAGACCGCCGACCGTAAGCAGATCGAAGAGATTCGCGCCTGGATGTTCGAACATCTGCACCAAGATCTCACTGTTGAACGGCTGGCGGCCAAAGTTGGTATGAGCCCGCGCAACTTCGCCCGCGTGTTCCTCAAAAATGCTGGCACGACGCCCGGGAAGTTTGTAGAGCGCGTGCGGGTCGAAGCGGCCCGCCGCCGTCTGGAGGAGTCGTCTGACAAGCTCGAAAAGGTCGCGCAGGATTGCGGCTTCGGCTCGTTGCAAAGCCTGCGGCGCTCTTTCCTGCGGATTCTGCACGTCTCTGCCAACGACTACCGGCTTCGGTTCAAGGACTCGGGTGCCGATCCAGTATCAATATCAAAGCACGTTCCAGCGATCACGTATCCCGGCCGTCCTCTTGTCCAGTCGCAAAGGTTGCCCGTTAAAAACGCCAAGCAACCCTCATCAAAAACACCATGAATCGAAGAGACCTGTTCAAACGCACCGCAGCCTTTGGCCTTGCGGCCGGAACTTCCTACCTGGCGGCGACCTGCCGGGGCATCGCCGGAGTCTCCACTTCCGATGAACCGGAGAATGCCGATGCAAGCGCGAACTCAAACCTGCTCCAGCCCTTGACCCCGCCCGCCACCGGTTCTATCCCCGCGGCGTTTGTGGTTTCCAAGGGAGCCGTTGTCATCGACTTCTGCGGCCCTTGGGAAGTGTTCCAAGACGCCGGGACCGCCCACGGGGAAAACTGCTTTGCACCCTACCTCGTGGCGGAGACGGCCGATCCAGTCATCGCCTCCGCCGGGCTGACGGTCTTGCCGAACTTTACCTTCCAGACGGCTCCTGCACCCAAGATCATCGTCATCCCGGCGCAGCTCGGAGGAAGTCCCGCGATGCTGGACTGGATTCGCACGGCGGCAAAGACCGCGGACTTGACGATGTCTGTCTGCACGGGTGCGTCGATCCTCGGCCGGACTGGTTTGCTGGCAGGCAGAGCCGCGACCACGCACCACGGCGCGTACACAGAGTTCGCGGCGGAGTTTCCGGGGGTGCGACTCCAACACGGTGCCCGGTTCGTCGAGGACGGAAAGTTCGCTTCCTCCGGCGGACTGTCCTCGGGCATCGACCTGGCGTTGCGTGTGGTCGAGCGCTACTACGGCCGCGCACGAGCGGAACAGGTCGCCGGCGTGATGGAGTACCAGGGCCAAGGTTGGTTGGACCCAAACTCGAACCAGGTCTATGCCAAGGAACGCGCGTCGACCGATGAACATCCTCTTTGTCCGGTTTGCTCGATGGATGCCGACCGTACATTGAAATCCGTGTACCAGGGCAAGGATTATTACTTTTGCATGCAGCCTCACAAAGATCTGTTCGACGCAACCCCCACCAAATTCGCCGTTCACGATCAAACGAAGTAGCAAAAACCTCCGTTGGTGAGACGGAGGCTCTATCCAGAACTTGGGGAAGCGCCAAAGGACCATTTTTTGCTCCTGCCGTAGCCTAGCGGGGCAGGTAGACTCTGCGGCTCGACTTTTCCTGCCTTAAATCAAATGACGGCCAGCAAGATGTCCACGCTTTCTCCCAGACAACAGGCCCGGATTGCCGGTGCGCTCTACCTCGTCGTGATCCTCGCGGGCATGTTCGCTGAGGTCTTCGTCCGACCGAAGATCATGGTGGCAAGCGACGCGGCGGCCACCGCGCACAACTTGGCCGCCCACCTGCCGCTCTACCAGGTCGGCCTGCTCACGGACTTGCTCACGGTCGTGGCCGCTGTGGCTGAGAGCGTCATCGTTTACCGACTCTTCAAGCCTCTGAGCCCGACCCTCGCCCTCACGAGCCTGCTCATCGCACTCGTTTCCAACGCGGGTGAGGTGGTCAGCGTTCTCCTCCATTTTCTGCCCTTGGTAATCCTCCATGGTTCCCCCGCTTTGCAGGCTCTGTTGCCCGGCCAACTGGAGGACCTCGCGCAACTGGCGCTGAGGACGCACACCGGATTCCTCGCCATCACCCTGGCGGTCTTCAGCTTTGCGCTCTGCATCGACGGTTACCTGGTCTACGTCTCCACGTTCGTGCCCAAAACCATTGGCGTCCTCCTGATGGTCGCCAGCGCGTGCTACTTGCTCAACAGCGTGGCGCTCCTTTTGGACGTGCCGCTGGGTCCATTGGATGGACTGATCCTGATCCCCGCGTTCCTGGGCGAGCTTTCGTTCTGTCTGTGGCTGTTGGTGCGAGGCGTCGATGGAGAACGCTGGCGTGTGGTGTACGCGGCGTCTTCCGTGAAGTGAGAAAGATTCCCCACGAGACGCGGCGCGGTATCGCCGAACACACGATTGCCCTTCAGCCTTTTGGCTTCGCGTCACCCGCCTTTTCCTTGGTCGTCCGTTTCGCGCTCCAATCGAGCTTCACTCCCTCACCGCCATCGTGGCCGGGGGCTTCGATGGTCCCCGAGATCGTGTCGCCTTCCATCTTGCCGTGATACTTCACTACGTACTTCTGGCCGCCGAAATCACGCACCACGTCGAATCGAATCACATTGTCTTGCAGGGAGGCGTCGCTGATCGCGGTGTTGCCAAATTGATTCGAGTAAACGCCAGCGATTTTGCCGTCCTGCCATGCGAGTTTGAGCGTGGTTGGGATCTCGCCGGTCGGCGACTTGGTGCTCCATTCCCAGGTGCCGGTAGGATCGGGGAGTGAGGTGAGCGGTGCAGCGGGTTCACCGGAGAGCGAGCTAAGAAAAGCGAGGCAAGTAACGAGGATCAGTCCGAGTATTTTCATGTGCTTTGTTTTTTGTGATGAGTTACGGGAGCGAACGAAGCCGGACCAAGGCAAGTTCAGCGACGATCGAAGAATATTCGCTGGGTGGGCGGTCACGGGCATCTGGGCGTTCGGGTGAGACCCTCATTGGCCGGTCGGTGGTTGCCAAAGCTCCACCTTGTTTCCTTCCGGATCGATTACCCAGCCAAACTTGCCGGAGTCTGATTCTTCGACTTTCTCGTCGACTTGCACGCCTTCCGCACGCAGCACCGCCAGCAGAGCCGCCAAGTCATCCACGCGGTAGTTGATCATGAACGACGCCGAGCTAGGAGCAAAATGGTCGGTGTCCGCGGCGAACAGGCTCCAGGCGGTGGTGCCCACGCCTGCCGGGTTGTCCGGCCCTTTCCAGTCGAACGCGGCGCCGCCCCAGGCTGCACGTCGATGCCGAGATGCTCCTTGTACCAAGCGCCGAGCGCCTCTGGGTCTT
>CAXTQD010000015.1:0-12424 GCA_964246175.1 uncultured Chthoniobacterales bacterium
CTGCGGATTTTCTCCCGGATGTAGTCCTTCACGTCGCCACCGCTGCCGTTTTGCGACATGAGGTCCTTGTAGGTGTTGGAAATGCGCAGGTGGGGGATTTGCTCGCCGTTGAGCATCACCAGGTACTTGTCGCCGACCCTCTCCACGCTCACGTCGGGCAGAACGTAGTTGTTCGGATCGGGGGCGAAGATGGCACCCGGCTTCGGATCGAGCGTGGCGATGGAATACGCCGCCTGCTGGATCTGGTCGACGGTCACACCGAGGCGGCGTGCGATCTCGGGGAAGCGACGCTTGCCGAGTTCGTCGAGGTGCTTGCTGATGATCTGGTACTCGAGCGAGCCTTCCTTGCCCAGGCGGCGCAACTGGATGAGCAGGCAATCGCGCAAGTCCAGGGCACCCACACCCACCGGGTGGAAAGTCTGGATGATCTCCAGGATGCGCCGCAGGTCGGACACGGGCACGCCGGTGTTGGCGTTCATCTCCTCAGGTGTCGTTTGGAGGAAGCCGTTGTCATCGACGTTGCCGATGATGAGTTCGGCCAGGCGACGGTCGGCGGTGCCAAGCTCCGCGCCGTTGATCTGGCCGATGAGGTGCTGCTGAAGCGTTTCCTGGTTGGCGATGGAGTCGAAGAAGAACTGCCGGCGTTCCTCCTCGTCCTCGCTGCGGCCGCTGTAGCCGCTGTTCTGGGCCATGTACTCGCGCCATTCCTCGTCGAGCTTGGCCAGTTGGTCGAACTCCTCCTTGAATTCGTCGTTCTGCTGTTGCTGCTCCTCGGCGGATGGTGCCTCGGGCACCTCTTCTTCCAAGACCGGGTTGGTCTGGAGTTCCTGCTGGACGATGTTGCGCAACTCCAGCATTGGCGCTTGCAGGATCACCAAACTCTGCTGCAACTGCGGAGCCAACACCTGCTGCATCGACAGGTTCTGGGTTTGTTGCATGCCGGGGCCAGCCATGACCTCAAAATGCGAAAACCATCCACTGACGGCAAGCAAAAAATGGAGAGAAGAGAATTTTGGAACGTTTTTTGCTGCGATAGCATATGAAGCGTCTCTTCTTATGCCTCAAACAGTTTCCTCGCTCCGCGGTTCCCGCCACGGATTGGTCGCCCTCGCCGTGGCCGCCGTGCTTTGCTTCGATTGGTGGCTAACCCCCGAGAGCCAATCGCAAGCCCCGGCGGCCTCCACCAACAACGTCGCGCTCAATGCCCTCCTCACCAAACTCAAGACGCAGCAGGACGAGATTGCCGCTAACCAGACCAAAATTGAAGCGCAAACCGCGCAGTTAAAGGAGGAAATCCGCCAAGTGAAACTTTACAGCGCGCGGGGCGGTTCCGGCCACCGTTGAGAATTTTTTCGCACCCACTGCTTCCATGAAAACTTTTCGAGGCTCGCTTTTCTTCGCCGCAGCGTTATTGGCGCTTCTCCTGCCCTCGCCGCATGGCCGTTCGCAGCAGCCTCTGCCGACCGACCCATTAGCGGCCATTCAGGCTCTCAGCACGGCCAACGACGACCTTCTCAAGCGCCAAGAAGCCACGCTCAAGGACCTGTCGGAGATGACCGACACCGCCCGCGAGGCGCGCATTTTTGCCAAGCGTGGCTGATCGTTCCGCCGGTCACGCCCCGATGGCCTCGCCCAGCGCCGACGCGATCCGGTCGGCCTGCCGCTCGATCAGGCTCGCGTCGCGGCCTTCGATCAGGAGCCGTACCTTCGGCTCCGTGCCCGAGTAGCGCAGCAGCACCCGGCCTTTGCCGGCCAGCGCCGCCTCGGTCTCGCGTACAAGGGTGTTCGCTTCCGTCAGTTCTTCGAGCGGCGGTTTGCGGGATACTTTCAGGTTGCGTTGGGCCTGTGGGTACTTCGACAAGCACGCCTTCAGTTCGCTCAGCGGCTTGCCGGTGTCGATCATGATGCGTAGCACCTGCAACGCCGTGATGATGCCGTCACCCGTCGTCGTAAAATCGCGGAAGATCATGTGCCCGCTCTGCTCGCCGCCGACGTTGAGCCCCGCCTTAACCATCTCCTCGATGACGTAGCGGTCGCCAACCTGCGTGCGGACCACCCGCCCGCCAACCTCTTCGACGGCGGCGTCCAGGCCGTAGTTGCTCATCACGGTGGCAACCAGGGTGTTCTGCGCGAGCCGGCCCTGCTTGAGGAACTCCCGCGCCGCGATGGCCATGATCTCGTCGCCATCCACGAGTTCGCCTTTCTCGTCGCACAGGAGCACGCGGTCGGCATCGCCGTCGTGGGTGATACCCACCTGCGCGCCGGTCTGGCGGACGAGGAGCTGGATCTCCTGTGGGAATGTGCTGCCGCAATCCCGGTTGATGTTGGTGCCGTCGGGCGTGTTGTGGAAGGTCAGTGCATCCGCGCCGAGTTCGCGCAGGATGCAGGGGGTGGACTTGTAGCCCGCGCCGTTGGCGACATCGACGGCGATCCGCAGCTTGTCGAGCGTGAGCTTGCGTGGGAAGCTTGCCTTGGCAAACTCCACGTAACGCCCGAGGGCGTCGTCGATGCGCTGGGCGCGGCCGATCTTGCCGGCGGTCGGGCGGATGTTCTCGATCTCGCCGCTGAAGACGAGGTCCTCGATGCGCCGCTCGATGCGGTCGTCCAGCTTGTAGCCGTCGTGGCGGAAGAACTTGATGCCGTTGTCTTCGTAGGAGTTGTGCGAAGCGGTCAGGGCGATGCCCGCGTCGCAACGCAGCGAGCGCGTGATGTACGCCACGCCTGGGGTCGGGATGGGTCCGAGTTGGAGCACGTCCACACCGAGCGACATGAGGCCCGCCGCGAGGGCGTCTTCCAGCATGTAGCCGCTCTGGCGCGTGTCCTTGCCCAAGGCGACGGTCGGCCGCGGGTTGGCCCGGCCGTAGCCGCGGCCTGATTGGGTGATGACATGCGCCGCCGCCCGGCCCAGCTTGAGTGCGGTCTCGGCCGTGACGGGTTCGACGTTGGCGATCCCGCGCACGCCGTCCGTGCCGAAGATGCGTTTGCGGGCCGGGGCGTCGGAGGCGGGAGAGGGTCTCATGGAAACAAAGCCCTCAGTGTTGGCGAGCGCGCGGATGGAAGCAAGCGCGATTGCCGCCGGCGACCTCTACGGTGGCGGCATCGGCGTGGCGGACACGGGCGGCGGCGGGGGCGGCAGCACCGGGGGACGCAGCAACGGCGAGTAGTTGATGCTGTGCCGGATGAACAGCCACAGCAGCGTCGCTACCACCAGCGACAGCAGCTTCGCCCGCCAAGCGTGCGTCAGGAGCGAGTGCCAGCGTTTCATGGGGAGCGCACGGCATCCTGCGCCGCCGGTGCCGCCCGGTTGATTTCCTGCTCCGCTGGCTCGGAAGGTGTGCTGCCGCTCTCGAAAAGGAGCGCCTGCCCGAGCAGCCGCCGCAACTCCGCCCGCGTGAGCCCACGCCGGATCGAGCGGCCGTTGCACAGCGACACGCTGCCCGTCTCCTCGCTGACCACCAAAGCCAGCGCATCCGTTTCCTCGCTCAACCCCAGCCCCGCCCGGTGCCGCAGTCCGAAGGAACGCTCCAGGCTCTCGCGCTGGCTGACCGGGAAGATGCACGCCGCCGCCACAATCCGGCCGTCGCGCACGATCACCCCGCCGTCGTGGAGGGCCGTCTTGGGGAAGAAAATCGTCAGGAGCAGTTCGCTGGAAAACGCCGCGTCCAGTTCGACGCCCGTTTCCGCGTAGGTGCGCAGGCCGATGTCACGTTCCAGAGCGATCAGAGCGCCGTAGTGCCGGCCGGCGAGTTCGAAGACGCAGTCGCAGAGTTGGTCCAGGGTCTGGTTGTCGCGCTTGCCGCCAACGAAGAACGACCGGCTGCCCAGTTCCGCGAACACCCGGCGCAACTCCGGCTGGAACATGACGACGAGCGCCACCGCCAGAAAGATAGAGTAGTGCCCGATCAGCCAGCGCATGACCACGAGGTTGAGCGCCTCGCTGAGGATCGTCAGCGACGCGATGAAGAGCACCAACCCCGTGAGCACCCGCGCCGCGCGTGTCCCGCGGAAGTAGGTGTAGGTATAATAGACGCCGGTCGCGGCGAACGCGATTTCCACGAGAGAATTCCAGTGGGCGAGGGCGTTCCACTGCTCTTGGAGAAATTGGACGAATTGTTCCCGCATGGCGCTGACGAGGGGAGAGGGAGGGCGTTCAGCCGTCGAGCAAGGCTTCGACGGTGCGTAACGCCAATAAATTCGGCCGAACATCGTGCACGCGCAACACGCTGGCCCCGCGTTCGCGCCCGAGCGCGGTCAACGCGACCGTCGGCCAGAGGCGTTCCGGGAAGTCTGCCGCCCCGGTGATCTTACCGAGGAATGCCTTGCGCGACACACCCAAGACCAACGGACGGCCGGCCACCGGCAACGCGGCGAGGTCACGCAGGAGCGCGAGGTTGTGGGCGACGGTCTTACCGAAGCCGATGCCCGGGTCGAATGCCACCCGCTCGGCCGGGATACCGGCGGCGCGTGCTGCTTCGAGGCGTTCGGCGAAGAAGGCGCGTACCTCGGCCGTCACGTCGCCGTAGGTCGGGTTCGCCTGCATCGTGCGCGGCTCGCCCTGCATGTGCATGAGCACCACGCCTGCGCCGTGTTCGGCGACCACGGCGGCCATCCCGGCGTCGCCGCGCAGGGCGGTCACGTCGTTGATGATCGCCGCGCCGCGTTCCAGGGCAGCCCGTGCGACGAAGGCCTTGGAGGTGTCCACGGAGATCAGGCAGTCCGGTCGTTGCATGAGGACGGCTTCCACCACCGGCAGGATCCGGGCAAGTTCGTCCTCGCTGGACACCGGCTCCGCGCCCGGGCGGGTGGACTCACCGCCCACGTCGACCATCGTGGCCCCTTCGTCGAGCATGGCCACGGCGTGCGCCGCCGCCCGCGCAGGGTCAAAAAAGACACCGCCGTCCGAAAATGAGTCCGGGGTGACGTTGACGACCCCCATAATCGCTCCGCACGCGGAGAGGTCGAGCGTCCGGCCGCCGGCGAGGTGCCACGTCATGCCCTGCGACCGTGGCGTGTCCGCGGCCGATTGCAAGGGTTCGCGGCACGCCGGGACCGTGCTACAATCCCTTCGTGTATGCGCGCGCTCCGCATCGTCCCGCTCTTTTTGGCCACGATGCTGCTGGTCTCCGTTGGTCCGGCCGTTGCAGAACCCGACCCGAACGAGCGCATTACTCAACTCGAACAGGAAAACGCCCGTCTGCGTGCCGACGCCGATTTCACCCGTCGCCGCGTGGCCTTGCTCGAAGCGGAAGCCGACCGCCTGCGCGCCGTAGTCAAGGCCCGCCAGGACGCCGACGAACTCGCCGCCACCCGCGCCCGTCGACAGGAAATCGAGCGCGAGGTCGAACGTCTGCGCGGACTTAAGTTCCTCCAGCCGGTCGATTACCACGAGATCCCGCGCACTGAACTGCCCGCTATCCTGCGCCATAAACTCGCGCAACAGGTGCCCGACCAGGAGTTCGAGACCGCCGGGATGGCGCTCGCAGCCCTCGGGGTGCTGCCGGCCGGCATCGACCTCAAGAAAACGTACTTGGCGTTGCTGGGCGAACAGATCGGCGCGTTCTACGACCAGCATGAGAAAGGGTTATTTACCTTCACCAGCCAGCCGCTGACGGCGTCTACCAACCGCGTCATCATGGCCCACGAACTCACCCACGCCCTCGAAGACCAACACTTCGATCTTTCGCGCTTGCCCATCGAGGCTAAGGGCAACGACGACCGCGTGCTCGCTGCGACGGCGCTTGTCGAGGGTGACGCTACCCTCGTGATGAACCGCTACATGGCCGGCGATCTCTCGGCGGCAACCCTGCGTGAGACTCTCGGCAGCGCGTTGACGACCGACGTGCGCCAGCTCGCCGCCGCGCCGCGCTACCTGCGCGAAACGCTGCTTTTTCCGTATCTGCGCGGGCAGGAGTTTTGCAACACTCTCTACGCGCACGGTGGTTGGTCGGCGCTGAATGAGGCGTTCCAACACCCGCCCTCTTCGTCGTCGCAGGTTCTCCACCCCGAGCTTTATCTCTCCGAGCCGCGCGAGGAACCCGTCGAAATTCACCTGCCCAACCCCGTGATCGACGGCCAAAAGCCTGCCGAGGACAACGTCTTAGGGGAGTTCGGCACGCGGCAACTTTTCGCCGAACGGTTGCACGACAAAGCACGTGCCGAGGAGGCTGCTGCCGGCTGGCGCGGCGACCGCTACCTCGTTTACCAGTCGCCGGCCGGGACGAGCTACGGCTGGAAGGTCGCTTGCCGGGACCGCACCTCAGCAACCAAATTCTACGAGGCGGCTTGCGACGCCAACAAGGTCCGCTACGGTCCGCAGCAACTAATCACGAAGCAGACCATGCCAGTTCGGGCCCACGACCAGTCCGGCGAAACGAAGGAAGGCCCGACGCTGCTGAGGATGTCGTTCGGGTCGGCGGGGCGGGGGATCAGCCTGCGTCTGACCTCGGCGAACGAGGTCATCGTCATCGACGCGCAAGATGCTCACTGGTGCGAGGCGCTGGCACAAATCTTCCAGCCATGAAAACCAGCCAGCGCATGATTTACACCGGCCGTGTGCAAGGCGTCGGCTTCCGGTACTCGGTCAAACAGATTGCCGCCGGCTTCGAGGTGACCGGTTGGGTGCGCAACGTCGCCGATGGCACCGTGGAACTGCTCGCAGCAGGAGCGTCGGCAGAAGTGGAAGCCTTTGTTGCCGCCGTGGCGTCGAGCCATCTCGGCGGATACATCAAGGAAGCGCGGCGCGAGACGCCAGGATCGGACGAACCTCTCGGCACCGGGTTTGCGATCCGCCATTGAAGAGGCGGGCAAAATCCTCAGTGGAGCACGGCCGTTTTTGTGCAATGTAGTGGTTCCGGCCACTTCCGTGATGTCTGCCCCCGCTATCGCCATCCGCAACCTATCGAAGGTGTTCCCGGTGCCGTTCAAGCGCGAGCAGGTCGTCGCGGTGCGCGACCTCTCGCTGGAGGTCAGTCCGGGGCAAGTGTATGGCTTGCTGGGTCCCAACGGTTCCGGCAAGAGCACCACGATGAAAATCGTTCTCGGCTTGGTGCCACCTACCGCGGGCACGACCAAGATTTTCGGCCGCGACAGCCAGGAAGTTGCCAGCCACGAAGAGGTGGGGTTTCTTCCGGAAAATCCTTATTTTTATAAGTATCTCACTGGTGTCGAAACACTTCGATTTTTCGGCAAACTTTGCGGGCTAGGCGGTTCCATCCTGCGCGACAAATGCGACGAACTCCTCCGGTTGGTCGGGCTGGAACACGCCCGGGATCGCCGTTTGGGCGGCTACTCGAAGGGAATGTTGCAACGGGTCGGTCTTGCTCAAGCACTCATCCAAGATCCACGTTTGCTGGTCCTCGATGAACCCACCGCCGGTGTCGATCCGAAGGGTTCGGCCGAGATCCGCGATTTGATCGTCGGTTTCAAGGAGCGCGGGATCACCGTGCTGCTGTGCTCCCACTTGCTGGGCCAAGTGCAGGAAATCTGCGACCGCGTAGGCATCTTGGCCCGCGGCGTCCTTGTGCGCGAGGGACGGTTGCAGGACCTGATCTCCATTGAGGATCAAACCGAGGTAATCTTCCGGAACGCACCGCCCGAGTTGCTCTCCGAAATCCAGGCAACCGTGCGTCGCTCTTACCCACAGACGCGGGTGGTCGAAACTCGGAAGCCCCAAACGACTCTCGAACGCTATTTCCTCGAAGTGACCGCGCACGATGCGGCGCCACGAGATTGACTCCCCGCTCCTTATGCCAGCCGAAGTTGAAGCCGCTCCTGCCGTCACATCACGTGCAGGAGCGATCAAACACCAGTTCTTTTCGGTCGGACGCATCTGGGCACTGGCGACCAACACGCTAACCGAACTGATCCGACAAAAGGTGTTTTATTTCCTGCTCATCTTTGCACTGTTGCAGATTGGTTCGTCGTTGCTGTTCGTACGGTTTACCTTTCAAGGACAGTTCCAGATGCTCAAGGACACGTCGCTGGGGGCGATGTCGATCTTCACAAGCATGCTGGCGATTCTTGCCACGGCAAACCTCCTGCCCAAGGACGTGGAAGATCGCACCCTCTACACCATCCTCGCCAAGCCAGTGCCCCGCTTTGAGTACCTGACTGGTAAATTACTTGGAGTGTCACTGTTGCTCTTGATTAGCATTGTGCTCATGGGAGCCATGTTCGCCCTGGTGCTATGGTGGCGCGTCCACGAAGTCGCCGGCGAAATCGTCACCGGCGGCGAGTCACAGGAAGCCGTCAATCAGAGCCTGCGCGAACTGTACGCCAGCGCGTTCGATCCGGGGCTTTGGGCTGGGGGGCTCATCATCTATGCCAAGGCGGCGCTGCTGGCGTCTTTGACACTGTTTATCTCCACGTTTGCTACTTCCTCGATCTTTACGATCATCGTGGCGGTGGCGGTGTTCTTCATCGGACAGTTGCAGGGCACGGCGCGTGACTATTGGCAGACCACCGGCACGCTCACCTCCGACGGCGTGCTTGACCTCGCCTTCTTCAAGCCCGTGGTGCTGATCTTCCCTGACCTTCAGGCGTTCAACTTGGTTGAGGAGATTGTTGCCGGTACGCACATCGCCCCGCTGCTCGTGGTGAAGACGGTCGGCCTCGGGGTGACTTACGTGCTGGTCTACCTCTTCGCCGGGTACTTCATGTTTGCCAAACGCGAGATTTGACCGTCCATGGAAGACCGTCCATCCAGCCGATTGGGAACGTTCCTGCGGCGCTACGCCGCTGGAGCGGCATTGGTACTGGCATTTGGCTTGGTGCGACTGCCGTTCGAGCGGGACTTAGCGCATGAACGAGTGAAGGGGGCCGTCAACTCCGCGGCGCTGGATCTTGGCGTACGGGAAAAGGTGACGCAGAACGAGTTCATCGCCGCACTTGGTGGGTTCCGTTCACTGGTGGCCGACGTGCTCTGGATCGAGGCGCTGACCGACTGGGAACGCGTGGAGTACGGCAAGATGAACCTCAAGTTCAGTACCGTCACCACGCTGGTGCCTCACAACGTCACCTTCTGGGACATGGCCGGCTGGCACATGGCTTACAACGCGAGCGTGGCGGTCATGGAAGACCGCAACGAACCCAAGATCGCCGTGCGTAAAAAGCGTCAGCGCGAGTACTTCCTGCTGGGCAAAGACTACATCGAGCGCGGCATCGCCAACAATCCCAACTCTGCCGTCCTCAACCACCAACTCGGCGAAATCGACCAGCGCAAGCTCGACGACCATCTCGCCGCTTCCAAGGCTTACGATCGAGCCGCCGCCTGCCCGGATGCGCTCTCCTACGAAAAGCGCATGGCTGCCTACGAACTCGCCAAGGTTCCCGGCCACGAACGCGAAGCGTATCAACGCCTGCGCGCGCTTTACGACATGGGTCCGCAGGAACGCCTGCCCACCCTTGAAAAAGACCTCAAAGAACTCGAAGGGAAACTTGACCTCCCGCCGGAACAAAGGGTTTACAAAGCCTCCTAGTTCCCTTTCTATTGGGCAACCCCATGCGTTTTGCGATATTCGGTGACATCCATGCGAACCTCGAAGCCTTGGAGGCGGTTCTCGCGGATGCCCGCGCTAACGGGTGCAACCTCTTCGTATGCCTGGGTGACATCGTCGGCTACAACGCCAATCCGCACGAGTGCCTGGAGATCGTCCGCGGCCTAGAATGTCCCGTCGTCAAGGGCAACCACGACGAGCAGGCAGCCATCTCGGATTCGCTCGACGGGTTTAATCCACTGGCTGAAGAAGCGCTCAACTGGACGCGCGAGCACCTCACCCCTGAGGACAAGCAGTACCTCAACGATCTTCGACTGGTGCGGCAGGTGCGCGACTTTACCATCGTTCACGCCACGCTCGACACCCCGCACAAATGGGGCTACGTCTTCAACCAGCTCGACGCCAGCGCGAGCTTCAGCTACCAGCACACCAGTGTGTGTTTCTTCGGCCACACGCACGCGCCGCGAGCGTACGTCCGGGACGGCCCGGTGATGAGCATCCCACTCGACAAGCTGCGCTTCGAGATGGGCAAGAAGTATTTCATCAACATCGGCAGCGTCGGCCAGCCGCGCGACGGCGACTGGCGCTCGGCATATGTGATCTACCACACGGACAAGAACTTCGTCGAACTGCGCCGGCTGGAATACGACATCCACACCGCGCAGAAGAAGATCTTGGCCGCCGGCCTGCCAAAGCGACTGGCCGACCGTCTGGCCATTGGGAAGTAGCGCCCAGTTATCCGCGTGACTCCGCGCACGCTGCTTGTGCTCAAGCCGAGTTCGTTCGGCGACATCATCCACACGCTGCCGGCGGTCGCGCGGCTGAAAGCAGCATGGCAGGATTGTCGGATTTCCTGGCTCGCCAACCCGGAGTGGATACCTCTGCTCGACGGCAACCCGGCCTTGGACGCGGTCATCCCGTTCCCACGCGGAGAGTTCCGCGGGTGGGGTGGGGGATGGCGGTTGGCGAAGTGGCTGCGCTCACCAGCGATCCGCTACCGGCCTGATCTGGCGTTAGATTTCCAAGGCCTGCTGCGCAGTGCGCTTGCCGGCCGTGCCAGTGGCACGTGCGAACTCGTGGGACTCAGCGACGCACGGGAAGGGGCTAGGTGGTTCTACCAACGGACGGCTATCTCGCCGCCTCAGCCTGTTCATGCAATCACGCGCTACTTGGCGCTCGCCGACTTGGTGATCGGCAGCGAAAGAGTGATGAACAGTGAACTCAGTTTCCCCTTGCCGGCTGGTGACCCGGTCGATCTGGGTACGGGGTTCGATGATGGGTATGTATTGTTTCATCCCTACTCTCGTGGATCAAAGAAATCACTCTCTTCGAAAGCTATACAAAACTTTGTACGTAGATTAAGTAGTCAGAGAATCGTGCTGGTGGGACGTGGAAGCAGCGTGGATGAGCTATCGGGCCATTGCTGTGACTTGCTGCATAAGACCAGCATTGCGCAACTGATCTGGCTCACGCGACGCGCGTCGTTCGTGATCAGCGTGGACAGTGGACCGGCGCACTTAGCTGCGGCGCTCGGCCGGCCGATGGTGGCCATCCACTCGTGGAGTGATCCGCGCCGGGTCGGTCCGTACCGCGAAGATGCCTGGGTTTGGAAGAACGGCCGGTTGGTGCAGGTGCGCGACTTAGCAACGATGAGCCAAGACTTTTTCAAGCCCCGACCACTCGACCTGCGTGCGGAAGACGTGGCGGCGATTGCCACGCTGGCTACTTCACCTTAAGGTTCTTGCGCATGAACGTCGGGACATCCAAGTCCTCGCCATCCACGATGGTCGGTTCGCTCCGCTCGAAACGTCCGCGCACGGTGCTCTCGGTGATGCTGACCTCCGCGTTGCCGCGGGCGGCGGGCGTAGCGGCAATGGCGGGCTCAGGAGACGGGGCTGGTGCCTTGGTGGGGGTGGACGTGGCTGGCACCGGGTTGGTCGGGGTGCGCACGAGCGGCGGCGGGTAAGCGGTGCCCGTGGCCGGTTTCTGGTCCGTTGGCGAGGCGGCACCATCCCGTGCTCCGAGTGAACTGATAAGTGTCACCCCGAGCCGGCCATTGAGCTTGGGGTCCACCGCCGCCCCGAAAAGGAGCTGGGTGCGCTCGCCGATGTGCTCGGCGAGGTCTTCCATGACGTTTTGCACCTCGGCGAGCGTCAGGTCTTGACCGCCGACGATGTTGACGAGGATGTTGGCCGCCTCCCCAAGCAGGGAGCCGCGATCCATGAGCGGGTTGCGCAATGCCTGTGACAATGCCTCGCGCCCGCGGTTCGTGCCGGCGGCCTCGCCGTAGCCGAACAGGCAGCGCGAGTCGTGGCTGCGCAGTGAGCTGAGCAGGTCGTCGAAACCGAGGTGAATCAGCCCGCGCCGGTTCACGAGGTCTACGACGGCTTTCACGCTTTGGCCGATGATCTGGTCCGCTCCGGCGAACGCCTCGTGGATGCCGGCTTCCGGCAGGATCAACTCGCCCATCCGGTCGTTCTCGAAGCACATCACGGCGTCGGCGTACTGCTGGATCGCACGCAGGGCTTCCTGCGCCTGTTGCCCGCGCCGCCGACCCTCGAACGAAAACGGCAGCGTCGCGCACACGAGCACCAGCGAATTCTGCTCCCGGGCCATCTTGACGATCATCGGGGCGGCGCCTGAGCCTGTCCCGCCGCCGAGGCCGACGCACACGATCAGGAGTGGCACGCCTTCGACGGCCATGCGGAGTTCCTCGACCGCCTCTTCCGCGGCCGAGAAGCCGAGTTCCGGGTCGCCGCCCGCACCAAGTCCTCGGGTGACGTGCCGGCCGAGCTGGATCTTCTGCGTCGCCACCGAACCCGCCAGCGCCTGCACATCCGTGTTACACGCGACGAGTTCCACGCTGAGAGAGCCTTCCATGACGAGCCGGTCCAGGGCGTTCGTGCCGGCCCCGCCGACGCCAATGACCT
>CAXTQD010000015.1:12434-28731 GCA_964246175.1 uncultured Chthoniobacterales bacterium
AGCCGGTGTCGGAACCGTGTGGGGAATGGTGGCGGTGGCTGGTGATCTCGTTCATGGAAGTGGTTGGTGGGTGAGCGGGGAGCAAAAATCAACGCGCGCGCCGACGGCCGAACAGCCCTCGCAGGCGCGACCAGAACGTCGGTTCCGGTTGTTCCATCTGGCTGAACTGCGCGTACTTGATGAGGCCGAGCGCCGTGGAAAGTTGCGGGTTGGACAGCGCCGATGTCACGCCTTGTAACGGCGGCGGCTGCGCGGGCTGGACAGGCAGGCCGAGCACTTCTTCGGCGAGGTGGTTGATGCCGTGCATCAGGCTGCATCCGCCCGTCAGCACCGCGCCAGCCCCGAGGTAACGCAGGTGCGGCTCGGATTCGAGTTGACGCTTGAGCAACTCGAAAGCCTCGCGCAGACGGGAGTGGATGATGCTGTTGAGCGTCTCGCGCTCGACCTCGCGGCCGGCAAACCCGGGTTCGGGTTGGAGGTAGATCGTCTCGCCGGGCAGACTGTTACCAAGAATGGCGCTACCCTCGTCGATCTTGAGACGTTCGGCGCGTCCGAGCGGGATACGCAGACCGAGGGAGATGTCGCTCGTGAGGTGGTCGCCGCCGACCGCGAGCACGCCGCTCTGTTTGACGGCTCCGTCGACGTACAGCAGGTAATCGAGCGTGCCACCGCCGATGTCGATGACCAACACGCCGAGGTTCTTCTGGTTCTGGCTGACGACGACCTGCGCGCTGGCGAGCGAGTTCAGCACCACGTCGAGGACTTCGAGCGGGATGTCTTTGACGCAACGAATCGTGTTCTGGATGCGCGTGCGCACGCCGTGGACGATGTGGTAGTCGGCCTCCAGCTTGTGGCCGAGCATGCCGACGGGCGTCAGCACGCCGTCCTGTCCATCCACATAGTAATGTTGGATGATGGTGTGCAGAAAAGCGTTCTGCGAGGGGATGTTGACCTCGCGGGCAACGCGCTTGGCTTCTTCCAGGTCGTCCTCGTCAATCTCCTCGCGGCCTTCGGGCAGTTCGAGGACACCGCGGTTGTTGAAGGAACTGATGTGTCCGCCCGTGATGCCGACGTAGGCCTTGCGGATGCTCACGTCGCTCTTCTGCTCGGCGTCGGCGATGGCGTCGCGCACGCACTTGTGGACGCTTTCCAAGTGGACAATCTCGCCTTTGCGTACACCTAGTGACGGGCTTTGGCCGACCCCGAGCACCTTCAGCGAGCCATCGGGACGCACGTCGGCCACGACCACGCACACCTTCGACGTGCCGACCTCCAGGCCGACGACGATGTTGTCTTTGCTCATGGGTTCAACAACTCGGGGAGGACAGGTTTGTCAACCGCGCGCGGGCGCAAACGTGCGTTACTGGATGCCGTTCGGGGTGACGTGGGTTGGCGGGCGTAGGAACGGCTGTGGACCGCCGTGGTCGCGGTGTGTGGGTTCGGCGGCAGGTTTGGATGCGGCGCGCTTTTTGTCGGGTTCGTTCTTCTTGTGGTCGGTGGATTTTTTTTCCTTGTCGGCGGGGTTGTCCTTCGGTGGGTTGGTCGCCGGCTTCATGGTTGGCGCGGCGGCCGGGGAAGAAACGGGTGCGGAGATGAATGCGTCCACGCTTTTATCAGCCGGAGTCGCCTCGGCCATGTAGGTCACCGGAACGTTCTTCTGCACGAGCAGGTTAATGGTCTGGATGCGCTGGCCGTGCTGGTCAGTGTATTGCAGATAGGTGTCCAGCCGCTTCAGTTGGCGGTCCATCTCGCTGAGATCGAAGAGGACCTGCGTGCCAACGCTGTCCGTGACGAGCAGTCCGTAACGCTTGGCAAGGTCGATCTCCTGGATCTGGAAGCGAGTGGCCACGAGCGAATCCTGATGCGCGCGGATGAGTTCCAGCGCGGCCTTGATTTCGTCGCCTTCCGTCTGCGCACCTTCCACGACAGTCGGACCGGCGTAGTGGCGGATGATTGGTAGGAAGCGATCTTGCGCGGAAACCTTGCGCGGCTGGAGCAGCACGCCCTGACCATCGACGAACAGCGAATTCTTAGAAGCAACCACTTCGTCGCGCGCGTCAGTGCCGCGCGCCGTGGACAGCCACGCCACAGGTTTTCTTTCCGTGATCTGAACGACGATCTTGTTCGGCGGCTGCCGGTTGACCTGCGCCTGTTCGACCTCCGGGATGCTCTCGATGCGGGTCTTGGCGCGGTTGAGGTTGACCAGAAAGATGTTGCCGCCCTTGTGCAGGTCGGCCACTTGCAACACTTGGTCGGCGTCGAGCACACCGTCGGTCTGCATGTCGAGCTCGGCCACGTTGTACTCGGGATTTTTGAGGATGACCCATGAAACCGCTTTGCTTGCTCCAAAGTAAAGCGCGGTACCCAGTCCCGCAACGATGAGTCCCTTCGCCAACCAACCTATGACGCGGCGTTGGCGCTGCCGGCCGGCAAGGCTCGAACGCACACTCACATCAAGCACGTGCTGGTAGCGGCGTTGCGTGCGGTTGGTGCGGCGCGCGTTTTTCTGGCGCGAGCCGACAGAAAGGAATTCACTGGCCATAGAAACAAGGAGCGGCCACAACGAACCTTGCTATTCGGCGGGCCGCCCTTCGGAAAGGAAGGATTGGAAAATGACCCGCCATTAACGCCGCTTGGCCCCAGTGTGCGGAGAAGCGTTGCAGATGTCAATCAGAGACTGCAATTTTGGCCGAAAACTAACAAAATAGTTAGTTAGGAAGTGACGATGTTAGTTACTAGTCACTTATTAACAGATTGTTCACATGCGTGCGGCACTGTGATGAAAGCTTTTCATGAGTTGATGCGCCGATGAGCAAATCAACCAGTCAAAAACGAGATTGGCTCTGAGAGGTAACGGGGACCTTGGACGACCGCCTGCGGTGAGAGGCCAACGACGTGACAAGCTGAAGCGAACGCACTGATTCGAGGAACGCTCTAATCCTCGCCGACGATCTGAACCTCGGTCTCCATGGCGATGCCACGCTGGTCGTGGGCGCGCTGTTTGATGAGGTCAATCAGCGCGAGCACATCACGCGCGGAGGCACCGCCGTCGTTGACGATGAAGTTGCCGTGTACCTCCGACACCCGGGCAGCCCCGACCTGGGTTTCCTTGAGGCCGAGTTCCTGCACGAGTTTGCCGGCAGGACATTCCTTCGATGGATTCTTGAAAATGCAGCCTGCACTGGCCGCAATGGGTTGCGAGGTTTTGCGCTTGTTGGAGGAAAGGTCCAGCAGGCGGTGAATTTCTTCCGGCGCGCTCCGTTGACCGCGAAACGTCGCCGCGAGCGCGTACGTTTGCTTGAGCGAAGGCACGTTGCGGTAGTGGACTTCCATCTCGCGCGGCGTGCGCTCCGTGATCGTGCCGTTGGCATCGACGCAACGCAGCGTCACCACCTGGTCGAAGGTCTCCACGCCCATCGCACCGGCGTTCATGCGCAGGCTGCCGCCAACCTCACCCGGGATGCCTTCCATCCACTCGAAACCGCCGATGCCGTGCTTGGCCGCGACGCCGGCGAGTTGCTTGAGTTTGACGCCTGCGCCGGCGGTGATCGTCAGGTTCTCAGCATCGACTTCCAGCCGCGTAAAATCCCCACCGCTCGGGTGGATCACCACCCCGTCGATGCCGCCATCACGCACGAGCAGGTTGGAGCCGCGACCCATCACGAACACCCGCAAGTTGCGCTCCCCGGCGAAGCGCAACGCACGCGCGAACGTCGCCTCCGTCGTTGGTTCGACCCAAAAGTGGGCCGGTCCTCCGACGCGTAGGGTCGTGTGCTTGGCAAGTGGTTCGTACAGCTTCGCCGTGCCGTCGTCGCCGAGAAGCTCGGTCAACGCTTCGAGGACGGCGAGATCCTCCGCGAGCCGCGTGCCGACCTCGTGGATGTTGCCTGCGCCAAGACTCAAAAGGAGGTCACCGGGTGCGAGCAGTCCGCCGACGCGTGCTGCCAGTCGTCGGAAGGTCGGCTCGAAGACCCCGCCCATGTGTCCCTCACGCACCATGGCGTCCACGATCAACTGGCCGCTGACGCCGTCGATGGGCGGTTCGCTCGCGGCGTACACGTCCGAAACCACGACGCGGTCGGCGTGTTTGAACGTCTGGCCGAACTGTGCGCTGAGTGCCTTGGTGCGCGTGTAGCGGTGCGGTTGGAAGACGACGACCACGCGACCTTTGTGGACGGCCCGTGCGGTGGCGAGCGTCGCGGCAACCTCGCTCGGATGGTGGCCGTAGTCGTCCACCACGGCGTAGTGCGCCGTGCGGTGCTTGAACTCGAAGCGCCGCCGCGCACCGCGGAAAGTTTCCAGCGCCGCGGCCACGGTGGAGAAGGGAAGGCCGAGTTCCAGCGCGAGGGCGACCACGCTCGTGGCGTTGCTGACGTTGTGGCGGCCGGGGACATTGAGCACAGCCTCGCCGATGTGTTCGCCGCGTTGGTACACGTCGAAGCGGGATTGGAAGTTCTGCGTGCGCAGGTTGTCGAAGCGGTAGTCGGCGCGACAACTGGAACCGAACGACACCGCACCAAGTCGCTTCTCGCACAGGTGCGTGGTGTTAGGATCGTCGATGCAGTAGATGACGCTCCCACGCGTGCTGTTGAGCAGTCGGCGAAAGACGGCCTCGATGGCGGCGAGATCGGCGTAGTAGTCGAGATGCTCTTCTTCAACATTGAGTAGGATCGTGTGCTCGGGCTCGAAGAGCGCGACCGTGCCGTCACTCTCATCACCCTCGGCCACGAAGTATTCGCCGTCGCGGTCCCAGCGGGCGTTCGTGCCGAGGATCGGGATTTCTGCGCCGACGTAGTGGCTAGGGCGCAACCCGCCCGCACGCAGGACGTGCGCGGCCATGGCGCTGGTCGTCGTCTTACCATGCATGCCGGCGACGATGATTCCTTTGCGTTCCTGCATCAGCGCGGCGAGCGCCTCGGCGCGGCGCACGAGAAATTTTCCTAGTCGCTTGGCTTCGTCGAACGCCGGGTTGCCGGCCTTGATCGCCGACGAGTAGATCACGACCCGCGCGTCGCGGACGTGCTCGGCAGCGTGCGGGCAGTGGAAGTCGAGTCCGAGACCTTGCAGTCGGCGCACCTCGGCGCTGTCCACCTTGTCCGAACCGCTGACGTGGTGGCCGAGTTCAAGCAAGAGCGCGGCCAGCCCGCTCATGCCCGAGCCGGCCACCCCGATGAGGTGGACGCGCTTGGGCGGACCGCTCGTGAGCGCGAGCGCGGCGGCGGGATCAGGCGCGGGCGGCAGCATGGGCTTCGAGGGTTTCGACGAGGAGGGCTGCCGCGTCGGGCGGAGCGAGGCGGCGCGCCTCGGCGGCCATGGCGGAGAGTTTGGTCGGGCTGCGCAGGATTTCCAGCACGATCTTGGCGAGGTGATCGGCGGTGGTCTCGCGTTCCTTCAGGGCGACGGCGGCCTTGGCGTCGGTGAAGATTTTCGCGTTGAAGGTCTGGTGATCCTCCGCCGCGAAGGGGTAGGGAACCAAAAGGCTCGGCATCCCGAAGTAGGCTAACTCGCTCAGGCTCGCGGCACCCGAACGCGCGATGGCGAAATCCGCGGCGGAATATGCTTCCTGCATCCGGTGGTGGAACGCCGCGACGTAAGCGCTTACGCCTGCGGCCTCGTACGCCGCACGCACGCTCGTTTCATCCTCGCGGCCGGTGAAGTGGATGACCTGAAGCGACGATTTCCACTCCGGCGCAGCGTGGGTGACAGCCTCGTTAATCCCGTGTGCGCCCTGGCTGCCACCCATGACGAGCAGCGTCTTTTTCTCCGCGCCCTCGTGCAGGCCGAAAATGGCTTGGGCCGCGTGAAGGTCGAGGCGTTCGCGCAGGCCGGCGCGGATGGGAGTGCCGGTGACAGCGGTCTGCGAGCGCGGGAAGAACTTGGCGCATTCCGCGAACCCAAGCAGGACGACCTTTGCCAAGCGGGCGTTGAGCCGGTTGGCCTTGCCCGGGATGGCGTTCGACTCGTGGATGAAGGTGGGCAGCTTCATCAGCCGTCCCGCGAGCATCGGGGCGGTGGACGTGAACCCGCCCATGCCGAGCACAGCGTCCGGGCGGAAGTCCCGGTACAGCAGCCGGCAGCGTTGCACACTTGCCGCGAACCCTCGTACGAACCCGAGCATCGCCGGCGAGAACACCCGCGGCATCCCCACCGACGGCAGTTTCTCGAAGCGGAAGAAGTTGGCGTAGTCACGCACCGCTAGCGCATCGATCTCCTTCTCGGAGATGAAAATCAGCACGCCGTGGCCGCGCTGGCGGAGCACCTCCGCCACCGCCAACCCGGGGAACAAGTGCCCCCCGGTGCCGCCGCATGCGATGACCACGTTCATAGCGATTCGACGCCGATCTTCGACGGACCGGAGGCGAATTGCAACTTTCGATCCCCGGCGGCGGGGAGGGGCGTGCCCGTCAGATACGCGGCGTCACCCGGGCCTGGAGCCCGGCAGCCTGCGTCACGGGGCTGGTCTCAGCCAACTGGCCGCGGCGGTAGATGTTCAGCAGCACGCCGGTGAAGAGCAAGCACAGACAGAGGTTCGATCCGCCGTAGCTGATGAAAGGTAGCGGCATACCTTTGTTGGGGAAGAGCGCGGTCGTCATGCCGATGTTCACGCACGCTTGCAGGCTAATATTCATCACGAGGCCGAAGGCGAGCAGCGTGCCGAAACGGTCGCGCGACTGCAAGGCGATGACGATCCCGCTGATCGTCAGGGCCAAGAACGCGCAGACGACCAGGAGCGTCGCGCGCAGGCCAAGCTCCTCGCCGATGATCGGGAAGATGAAGTCGGTGTGCGCGTACGGCAGGTACATCATCTTCTCGCGGCTCTCACCCAACCCGAGCCCGAACAACCCACCCGAGCCGAACGCCTTGAGCGACTCCCATTGCTGGAGGCCGGCGCGGTCCTTGTACTTTTCGAGGTCGAGGAAGGCGGTCAGTCGCGCCATGCGTTCGCCCATGTGCATGGCGAGGTACAGGATGCCGCCCGCGCCGGCCAGCGCCATGCCCCCCATGTAGACGGGGTGGCTGCCGGCGATGAACATGATCGCCACGCTCGTCGCGCAGATGAGGAGCGTCGTGCCAAGGTCATTCTCCTTGAGCACCAACACCATCGGCACGGCCACCAACAGCATCGGCAACACGAAGCCGTGGAGGAAGGTCGAGCTTTTCGCCTCGTACTTGGTGAACCACCAAGCGAGCGCGACGATGGCAGCGAACTTACCCAACTCACTCGGCTGGAACACCGCCGGGCCGAGGTGGATCCAGCGCGGCGAGCCGTTGATTTTCATGCCGACATGCGGCACGAAACAAAGCGCCAGCAGCAAGCAGGCCACGCCGAACATCGGCAGCCAGAGCCTTGCCCAAAGATGGTAAGGGATAAACGTTGCGACGGTGCAAGCCACCACGCCGATGCCGAGAAAAACAGCCTGCCGTTTGATGTAGTAGTAGGCGTCGTTGTGCTGATCGTGGACGTAGGCGCTCGTGCTATAGAGCATCACGATGCCGAGGCAAACCAACGCCGCGACGCAGACGGCGAGGATGAACGCGCTGTTTCTGCTCATGGAGATCGGGACGAAGGGCAGTGCGTCGGACTTATTTCAGCTTGCCGTGGACAACGGCGGGAATTTTGAGCGTCTGCCCGAGCTTGAGTTTCTTCGGGTCGTCGAGGCCGTTTAGCTTCAGTAGCGAGGAGACTTCCACTTTGAAGTGGTCGGCGATCGTGTAGGGAGAATCGCCTTTTTTGACGACGTAAGTTTTGCCGGAGTCTGGTGGCAGGTGAGCGGCATTGGCCGGAGCGGGCGTCGTGGAAGGGCTGCTGCCCCCGGCGACGCGTTGCGCGGCATCGTTGGCGGGGTTATTGGCGGCGGGCTCATTGGCGACGCGGGTGAGCGGTTCGCTGCCTTGCGCAGGATGAGCGTTCACGAGCGTTCCAGACGGGTCACTTGGCGTGTGATTGCCTTCGTGGCTTTCCACCCGGGTAGGCTGTGCGTCGGAGTCTTCCGCCTCGACGGCGTTGGTCGTCGGACTGGTGACCGCGTGGCTGCGGCCGTGTTCCTTGATGAGGCTAAACGCCAGGATGCCGCCAACCGCGACGACATGCAGAAGCAGCATCACCAAGAGCGCGCGAGAGAGGCGCATGTTCGGTTCGGGATCGGGCGCGCCGGCGGCTTCGCTGTCGTTGGCGCGGGTGCGCGGAACCCGGCGCGTGGCGGCACGGTGCTTGACGCGAGGTTGGATAGGAACGGCTGGCATAAAGTAGAAAGGTAGAAAATTGTCAGAAGCTCCGACTAGCCGGCCGAGCGCAGAGATTGAACGAGTGCGCGGAACTGGTTGCCGCGGTCTGCGTAGCTCTTGAACATGTCGAACGAACTGGTGCCAGGAGAGAACAGCACGACCTCACCAGGACGCGCCAGGGACCACGCCATCCGGACCGCCTCCTGCAAATTAGCGGCCCGCTCGCAGGGGACGTGTTCCTGCCAAACGCCGGCGATACGCTCGGCCATTTCGCCGATCAGCACCACCCAACGCGCCTTCTCGCCCACGGCGGTGGCGAGCGAGTCGAAGTCGAAGCCCTTGTCCTTCCCGCCCGCGATGAGGATCACTGGACGCTTCTCGGAAGAAAGCGCCTTCGCCAGTGCGTCGAGATTCGTCGCCTTGCTGTCGTTCACGTAGACGACGCCGTCGAGTTCACGCACGACCTCGCAGCGATGCGGCTGTGGGCGGTAGTCACGCAAAGCCGGCCGCATCTGGTCGGCCGTCAGACCACGCGCGAGCCCGATGCCGAGGGCAGCCATCAGGTTCTCGGTGTTGTGGTCGCCGCGCAGGTGGGTCTCGCGGGGATCGAGGAGCGGCTGATCCTTGTAATGGATCACGTCATCACGCAGGTGCAGATCCGCGCCGAGTTCGTAGGCGCTGAAGGTGATGCGTTGGGCAGCGAGCGGTGGGAGGTGGTCGCGAAAGTTGACGACCGCCCAATCCTCCGCCTGCTGGTTCTCGAAGATGCGTAGCTTTGCACTGCGGTATTCGTCCGTGTTGTCGTAGCGGTCCAGGTGGTCGGGCGTCAGGTTCAACCAGACGCTGATGGCCGGGCGGAACTTCTGGATGCGCTCCAGTTGGAACGAACTCACTTCTAAAGTGATCACATCGAGTGCATGGCCTTCGTGCACGATCTCGCTGTAAGGCTTGCCGATGTTTCCGCCGGCGACCGTGCGCGTGCCGACGCTGGTCAACATGGCGGCGACTAGTTCAGTGGTGGTCGTCTTGCCGTTGGTCCCCGTGATGCCGATGACTGGCGCGGGCGAGTTTTGGTAAGCCAATTCGATCTCGGCGATGATCGGAATACTGCGGCGCAGAAGATTTTGCACCAGTTCGCATTTTGGGTCGATGCCCGGGCTCAACACGGCCAAATCGTAGGCAGCGTCGCTCTCCTCGGCGCGTTTGCCGGCGAGGATGTGCAAGCCCATGCCGCCGAGCTTCTGCGTCTTGGAGGCGTCGATGGTATCGGGTTCCGCGCTGTCGAGGACCGAGACCTGCGCACCCAGGCCAAATAACAGGATTGCTGCTGCCTCGCCGCTCCGACCCAAACCGAGGACGGCGACTTTCTTGCCTTTGTAGTTCTTCATGGCGCGTTGGTAGGAAGGTTAGAAATTCAACGCAGTTTCAGGGTAGCAAGCCCAACGATGCCGAAGATGACCGAGACGATCCAGAAGCGGACCACGACGGTAGTTTCCTTCCATCCGATCAGTTCGAAGTGATGATGTAGAGGCGACATTGCAAACACGCGTTTGCCGGTAAGCTTGAAGCTTGCCACTTGAATGATTACCGAAGCTGCTTCCATCACAAACACGCCGCCAACGATTACTAACAGCAGTTCCTGTTTGCAGCAGATGGCGATGATGGCGATAAACCCACCGATGGCCAAAGAGCCCGTGTCGCCCATGAACACCTGGGCAGGGTGCGCGTTGAACCACAGAAATCCTAGACCCGCTCCCGCGAGCGCGGAGCAGAGCACGGTTAATTCGCCGCTACCAGGCGTAAAGGGAATATCCAAGTAACGGGTGACAAGCGGATTGCTGGCGGCGAAGGTCAACGCCGCGTAAGCTCCGGCGACCGTTACCGTGCACCCTGCGGCCAAGCCGTCCAAGCCGTCGGTGAGATTCACCGCATTCGAGCAGCCGACGATCACGAAGCCGTAGAACAAAAACGCCAACAGGCCGAACGCATAGAAGCCCATGTTAAGAATCAGCGCCTTCTTCAAGAACGGGACGTAAAGGTCGGTGTTGAACATCGCGTTGCGCGGATTGCTCAGGAAGACGGCCACGACGATGGCGGCCAGCACGAACTGCGCGACGAGCTTCACCCGGCTGCTGACCCCTTTGGAGTTCTTCTTGGCGACCTTCTGATAGTCATCCATGAACCCGAGCGCGCCGAGATAGACGATGGTGAACAGCGCCAACCACACCGCGGGGTTCGTCGGACGTGCCCATAACAACGCCGAGACAACGACGCTGAAGATAATCAGGACGCCGCCCATCGTCGGTGTGCCCTTCTTACGGCCGTGCGTTTCGTAGAGTTGGTTGACCTCTTCACGCGTGCGGACCGGCTGACCAAACTTCAACGAGATCAGCTTACGGATGACTTGTTTGCCGAAGAGAACAGACAGTAAGAACGCGGTGAACGCCGCCGCAATCCCGCGAAACGTCGAGTACTCGAAAACCCGCAAAGGTCCGAAGCGCTGACTTAACCAGGAAAGATAGAACATCATCGGGTGTTCGACGTGACGGATGTGTGCGCGACGGAGTCGGAGAGGAGCCCGGCCAGCTTGGTGAGGACGTGTTCCATCCCCGCTGAACGGCTTCCTTTCACCAGGATGAGGTCTCCCGCGCGGCTAAGTTCTGCAAGGTGTTCGGCGGCCTCGTCGGTGTTCGTTGCGGCGACCGTCTCGACGGAGTGGGTGGCTTGAGCGATGGCGAGTGCTTCCTCTCCAACGGTGATGAGGCAATCGATCTTTTTGTCGGCGTGTTCGCCGACCGCGCGGTAGCCGTCTTCGGCCGCATCGCCCAGTTCGCCCATCTTCCCGAGAACCGCGATCCGGCGACCTCCCGTGGGCAGCGCCGCCAAGGTGTCCAGCGCGGCTAGCATGGAATCGGGGTTGGCGTTGTAACTGTCGTCCAAAATCAACCGGCCTTGCAGTTCCTTTTTTTCCAAACGGCCGCTGGTTAACTTCACCTCCTGTAACGCAGCGGCACATTCTTCCAACGAAACTCCCAGTGCCATCCCGGCCGCAACGGCGAGCAGCGCATTCATGATCATGTGCTGCCCCGAAACCGGCAGGTGCACGGGGACTTTTTCGTCTCTACTGACCAAAGTGAATTTGCTGCCAGCGAAATCCTGCGTGATGGACTCCGCACGCAACTCCGCTCCCGGCGTCCCGACCGTGACAACCCGCGCGTAGGTTCGCCGTGCGATGGAGTCGGTAAAATCGTCGGCACCATTCAGGATCACGGTTCCATCCGAGCCGACCGCCTCCGCGAGCATGCCTTTTTCCAAAGCGATGGCCTTGCGGCTACCCATGAACTCCAAGTGCGCGCGTCCGATGTTCGTGATGATTGCCACCTGCGGCGACGCCATGTGGGCAAGGGGAGCGATCTCGCCGGGATGGTTCATCCCCATCTCAAGAACGGCAACTTCGTCCTTGCGGTCCGCGCGCAACAGCATCCGGGGCACGCCGACGTGGTTGTTGAGATTTCCCTCGGTTTTGAGGACACGGAAACGGCGGCTGAGCACTGCGGCGGTCAGGTCCTTGGTGCTGGTTTTGCCGTTGCTGCCCGTGATCCCGACCACTTGCAGCGAAAGTGTCCGGCGATACGACGCGGCGATCCGTTGGTAGGCCGCCAACGTGTCATCTACCTCGACCAGCGCGAAACCGCCCGGCAACCCGACCCACTCAAAATTATCATCGATGACAGCGCCCAGCGCGCCGGCCTCTACCGCGGCGTGAAGGTGAGCGTGTCCGTCGAAGCGTTCGCCGCGGAGTGCGAGGAACAAATCGCCGGGCGCGAGGCTGCGCGTGTCCGTAGAAATCGTGGAAACCGTGGTAGCACCGTCACCCTGGAGCAAACGGCCGCCGGCAAATTCCACGATCTGCTGTAACGTTAGTGTCTCCACAAATTTGATCCTTCCATGCAAGGACGGCCTTTGCACCACGCGTGGTTCAGCCGCGACGAGTGCCGACGGCGGCTGATCGTCGCTTGGCGGATATAATGGCTAAGTTCCACCGACCCGCAGCCGCCGAGAGGGTGCGGATCGGAGCCTAACTTTTTTGCGGGGCAAGTTGGCATGTCGCTGGAAAGTCAGGTGAGTTCCACTGGTCGCGCTTCGATGGCGGCTTTCGCTACCTGCACGTCGTCGAAGGTGATCGTCGTCTGCGCAAATTGCTGGTAGTTCTCGTGACCCTTGCCGGCCACGAGGACGATGTCCCGCGGTTGCGCGAGGGTAACCGCACGTTCGATGGCTTCGCGCCGATCCACCACCACCTCGTAGTTGTTGCCCTGGAAGCCTTTTTGGATGTCGCGGATGATTGCCGCCGGGTCTTCGCTGCGGGGGTTGTCGGAGGTGATGATCGAAAAATCGCCGCCGTGTTCCGCCGCGCGTCCCATCAGTGGGCGCTTGGTCTTGTCGCGGTCGCCGCCGCAACCGAAGACGACGATTAACCGGCGCGGGTTCAACTCGCGCAAGGTGCGGATGACGTTGCTCAAGGCGTCGTCCGTGTGCGCATAGTCCACGTAAACCTGGAAGTTGCGTTTGGCTGGAACCAGTTGCACCCGGCCGGGTACGGCGGGTGCCGTGGCGAGAGACAGCACGGCTGCGCGCAACTGCACGCCCATCGCGGTCGAGGCCGCCAGCGCGGCGAGCGAGTTGTAGACGTTGAAGCGGCCGATGAGCGGCAAGCGCACCAAGAAGCTGCGGTCCTGCGCGTCGAGTTGGTAGGAAGTGCCAGCCGCTTCGGTCTTGAAATTGCTCGCGCGAAAATCCGCGCGGTTGCCGACGCCGTAGGTGATCAGCCGAACATTCTTCGGCATCCGCTGGCAGAGTTCGGCGCCGTAGCGGTCGTCCACGTTGACGACGGCGACCGGGCGCTTCTTGGTTTGCTGCGGCAGGAGGTCGGTGAACAGGCGCGCCTTGGCGTCGAAGTAGTTTTGCAGGCTGCCGTGGAAGTCGAGGTGGTCCTGCGTGAGGTTCGTGAAGACCGCGGCGTCGAACTCCACGCCGCCGATCCGGTCCTGAGCGAGCGCGTGAGACGAGACCTCCATCACCGCCGCCTTGCAGCCGGCGTCGCGCATCCGCGCGAGGAGCGCCTGCAAGTCGAGCGATTGCGGCGTGGTGTGCGTGCTCGGCACGATCTCCTCGCCGATCTCGTAACGCACGGTGCCGAGGAGGCCGCAGCGCAACATCGCGCGTTCGCAGATGTGCTTGAGCAGGTAGGTCGTCGTCGTTTTGCCGTTGGTGCCCGTCACACCGCACAAGCGCAGCTTCGCGGCGGGGTGGTGGTAGAATGCGCCCGCGACAGCCGGCAGCACCGCGCGTGTATCGGTGACTTCCACGTACGCGACGTTGGCGGGAACGTCCGCCGCGTGCTCGGCGACCACGCCAGCAGCACCCTGCGCGGCAGCCTGCGCGAGATAGTCATGGCCGTCCACGTGCTCGCCGCGCAACGCCACGAAGAGCGAGCCCGGCTTCGCTTGACGCGAGTCGTAGCAGACGGAGGTGATCTCCACGTCCAGCGAACCGCGTACGGCCCGGGTCGGCACCTTGGAGAGGAGGGCTTGGAGTTGCATGCCGGAAACTAATCGTGGGTGTTCTGTACCACAACGCCCTTCGGGTTGGCCCCGGCCGGCGGGATCGGCATCGTCGGCTCGATGTTCAGGTAGCGCATCGCCTGTCCGGCGATGGACGCGAAAACGGGTGCTGCCACGAGGCCGCCGTAGTTTTCATTCGGCTTCGTGTGCGCGTCATCGAGCATCACCAAGCCGACGAGTTCGGGGTTATTTGTTGGCAGGAAACCCACGAACGAAACGACGTACCGGCCCGTCATGTAGCCGCCGGTCGGCGCGACTTTCTGCGCCGTGCCCGTCTTGCCGCCGACACCGTAGCCAGGCACCGCCGCGCCCTTGGCCGTGCCGCGCAGGCTGACCACGTCTTCAAGTGCGGGGATGATCTCCTTGACGGTCTCCGAACTCACCACTTGGCGCAGCACCTCCGGCGGGAATTCCGCGACGGGCACGTCGGTCTCGTCGGTGATGGAGTGGATGATCTGCGGCCGCATGAGCTTGCCGCCGTTGGCAATCGCGCCCATCGCCATGACCATCTGGATCGGCGTCACGCCGACCCCTTGACCCATCGGGATACGGGTGATGGAAATCTTTGTCCATCGGCGGGTGGGTGCGACTTGGCCGTTGATCTCGCCCGGCAGGTCGATGCCCGTGCGTTCGCCGAAACCCAGTAGCTTGATGTAGTTATAAAGACGCCCCTCGCCGAGTTGCAGCGCGAGCTTGGCCGCGCCGATGTTGCTGGAGTGCATGAGCACGTCGTGCACGGTGCATTCCCCGATGGGATGCGCGTCGTGGAGCAGCTTGCCGGCATACTCCCAACGGCCATTTTCGCAATAAACCGTCGTGTCAGGGCGGACCAGCTTTTCGTTCAATACGCCCGAGACCGTCACGATCTTGAACGTCGAGCCCGGCTCGAACATGTCGATGATCGCACGGTTTTTCATTTGCTCGGGTGCGGCGGTGAACCGTTCGTTCAGATCGAAGTACGGCCGGCTCGCCATCGCCACGATCTCGCCCGTCTTCGGGCGCATGAGGATCGCGGTGGCTTTCTCCGGGTTGTACTTCTTGACGGCCGCGTCGAGTTCGCGCTCGACGATGTTTTGCAAGCCGATGTCGATGGTCAGGTTGACGTTGTTGCCGTCGTGCGCGGCCTGTTCAAGCCCGCGGTATTCTACTAACTCCTGGCCGGCGCGGTTGCGGGTGATGTACCGATACCCCGGGTGGCCTTCCAGGTAGCGGTTCATGCTTTTCTCGACGCCCTGGATGCCGTTGCCGTCGTAGTCCGTGAACCCGACCACGTGGCAGAGCAGCGAGCCGTCGGGGTAGACGCGCGTGGAGTCGGGCTCCAGATAGACGCCGGACAGCTTCAGGTCCTCGGCTTGCTTCTTGAGGTCGTCCGCCGTCTGGACGGGCACTTGGTGTTTGACGACGAGGTAGCGCCGGTTCGGCGTGAACTTTTGCAAAAGCTCGCTCGCAGACAGCCCGAGGCTCTTCGCCATCAGGTCGGCCAACTGCCGGCGTGGATCGATGAGCACGGACTCACCGTTGACAATCTGCTTGTACGGCTCCGCCTTGAGATGGCTGCCGTCGACCACGACACGGCGCAGTGGCATGTCGCTGGCGAGCGTCTCGCCGTGCACATCGCGGATTGCGCCGCGTTGCGCTGGGATGACCTGCTTGAGGATCTGCGTCTGGTTGGCGATGGCCGTAAACGCCTCGCCCTGGTTGATCTGGAGATAGACCAGCCGGCCCGAGAAGACCGTGAAAACCACCGCCAACGCCCCGCCGACCAACAAGGCCCGTGCTCGTGCCGTGCGCATCATGTGGGATCAGGGAAAAGAGGGTGAGAACTTCCGGCGAGATCAGGAGCGGCTCAATGCCGCGGCGCGGTCTCGTGCGAGACGGTCTGGTACTGGTTGCCCAGGTTGGCGTCGGCCGCGGTGCGGCGGTTGACCTCCAGCGGGTGCACGTGGGCGACGGCATGCTCGGCAACGGGGACCATCTTCAGGAAACCATCGTCCATCTTGCGTTGCAGCGCGGTGAAGGAGGTCAGGCTGGCGACGCGGTTTTCGAGCACGTTGTTCTGCGCGACGAGGTCGCGGAGTTCACTTTCCATGGCGCGTCGGTGGGAGCCGAGCTGAAAGAGCTGGTTCTTGAGGTAGAGATAGCTCAAGCCGGACACGCCCAAAAAGGCGGTGATGACCACCCAGCGCAGCAGCGCGGCAAACTGGAGGCGGTTATTTTGACGCTTGGAGTTCGGGTTCATGGGAGTGGGTGGTTGGGGTGGCCGGGAAGGCGCGGAGGAGCGTTGATAAGGGAGGTGGTTTTACTGCGGCGAGGAAATTCTCTCCAGGGCGCGGAGTTTGGCGCTGCGCGACCGTGGGTTGGCCGCCTGCTCGGCCGCCGACGCGCTGACCGCCCGACGTGTGACGGCCCGGAAGGCGTAGCGCGGATTCGGGCGCGGCGCGGGCCAC
>CAXTQD010000015.1:28741-30812 GCA_964246175.1 uncultured Chthoniobacterales bacterium
AGCCGCTGCGTGGCTGCTTCGAGGCCGGCGGTGACCGCGCCGAGTTCGTCGTTGACCGCCATTCGAAGCGCTTGGAACACGCGCGTCGCCGGGTGTCGAGGGCCGTGCTTCGGGATCACCGATTCGACTACCCGGGCCAGCGTGAGAGTGTCTTTAATGGGCGCTTCCTTGCGGGCACGGACGACCGCGGCAGCCACGCGAGTGGCAGCGGGTTCCTCGCCGTACTCGCGGAAGACGCGGGTCAGTTCCTCGGGCTCGGCCCCGTTGACAAGGTCGGTGGCCGAGACGCCCGCGCGTTGGTCCATCCGCATGTCGAGCGGACCCGCCTTTTGGAAGCTGAAGCCGCGCTCGGGCGTGTCGAGTTGCTTCGACGAGACGCCGAGGTCTAACAAAACGCCGTCCACTTTGGGGATGTTGAGTTGGTCCAAAACGGGTCCGAGATCGCGGAAATTTGCCCGCACCAGCCTGACACTGTCGGCATCGTATCCTACTAAATGTTGTATGCAATACCCAATTGCACCCCCATCTTGGTCCAACCCAATGATTTTGGCTCCTTTTTGCAAAATGGCCGCCGCATGCCCACCGCCGCCGACCGTGCCGTCGACGATCAAACGGCCTGGCGCAGGGTCAAGCGCCCACAAAACTTCTTCGACCAGCACCGGCTGGTGGTACTCCCAAGTGCCGCCGGCCGGTCGGTCTGAGGTGGTTTGGAGATTGTTGGCGTTCATCACTCTTAGTATATAGAGGATCAAACGCGTAGTCGCCCGGTCTGTAGGATAGGCGCGGTGCTTGTGGTTCGCGGGGGACCAAAGTAGGCCAGTGTCAAGCCGTCATGATCGGCGGTGCGTGCGGTGCCCGGAAGCGACCTGGGCGCACCCGCTGGCCGGGCGGTCTCCACGCGACAACTGACCCGGATCACGGCTGCGGACACCTCGCCCGCGACCGGCAACCCGGGCAAGTTTATCAACATGGCGTTCATGGCTGGAGTCAGAGGCCGATCAGACTGGCGACCTGCTGGAAGGTAGTTGTTTCGCTGGTGACGGTGCGATCCCACCGCGCTGGGTTCCAAATTTCGAAGCGATCAAAAGTACCGACGAGGACGAGTTCGGCTTCGAGCCCGGCTTGGCGGCAAAACTCGTCCGGCAAGAGCAGGCGGCCCTGTCGGTCGACCACGCAATGCTGGGCCTGCGAGAAAAAGTGCCGTGCGAACCGCCGACGATCAGGCGCGGGGATCCGGGGGTCGTTGTTGATCGTTTCGTAGACTTTCTGGAACTCGGCCGGCGGCAGCGCGTACAGGAAGACACCATCAGGAGAGGGCATGAGGTAAAACTGCGCCTCTTCGCCCTCCTGCCGCCACCGTGCCGGGATGGTGACGCGGTGCTTGTTGTCCAGCGAATGCCGGAACGTGCCCGCGTAGGCTTGGTGGCTGGAGGGTTCATTTGGCATGGACTTGGCGTCTCCCACAACGCCCCACTTCCTCCCACTGTGTAGCGGCTAGAATGCCAATGCGTCAACGAGATACTGTAAAAAATTGGCTTCACGCATCTCAAGCAACCCTGCATCTCACAGGTTAATTGCTACAAATGGCTTTATTTGAGTATTTTATGATTGGAAAGCCAACCTTAACTCTCGCTGGCAAAATGGTGTCACTAAGGCGCTCAGGTCGACCATTTGTCTCCCGCTCAGCTGTTCATTTTCGTGAAACTGCTAGCCGTCCATGTGCGGTCTACGCCAAGACCGCGTCGCCGATTTGCAAACGATGACAGTAAATTAAAGATATTAAACGCGTGTACATCTTATTTAATACAGTGATTTTTATCACTGACTTAATTGAATGAAGTGGATCACTGCGCATTGCGTTTGGATTTGCTTTGCCCGTACCGGTCTTCTAATGCTCAACCGATATGGACAAAGTTCGTTTGGGCGTGGTCGGCCTCGGCAACATGGGATCGGCTCATGTGGCGCAGATCAGGGCGGGAGCGATCCCCGGCCTGGAGTTAGGCGGGGTGTGTGACCGTGCGCCTGAGCGGCTGGCGGGCTTCGCGCCCGAACTCTGCTTTGCCGAGGCCGA